>JARVCL010000213.1:0-4695 GCA_040405695.1 Halorubrum sp.
GTGGCGTGTTTCCCGAGTACGGTCGGTACGAACTCACCATCCGGACGAACGGTATGTCAACGAGCACTGACGTCGAACACGAACCAGAGGCGTTCGCGAGTAACACGCCACGGGTCCAGATTCACGAGAGCGACATCGAGTACCGTCCAGTCATCGCTGAGCCTTCAATCCCAGAGGCGTACGACTGTCCGGGAATCTGGGGGACGCGTTGAATTGCTGACGCTGTCACACAACCCGTAGGCCGGTTCGTGTGTCGTGTGTGTCGTGTCCTGACACGCCTTCTTACTCACTCGACGCGCTCGGTCACGTCGTTCGGTCTGTGGCCAGTCGTGCGCAGCACCGTCGGAGCCGGCGTCGACTACCGTGTGTCCGCGACCCGCTCGTAGGTGACGAACACGAGGTCGTCGCTCTCGTCGTCACTCGGCTCGGTGTCGCTCCGTGTATCGTCGGCGTCATCCGAACCGTCGTCACCGCCGGGCGTCTCGCGGTTCGTCTCCGTCCACGCGTCTTCGTCCCAGTCCGGAAAGTACGTGTCGCCCTCGGGTCGCTCGGGCACCGCTGTCAACACCATGCGGTCGGCGAACGGAAGGAACGCCTCGTAGACGGTTGCGCCGCCGATGACGTAGACGGTCTCGACGCCGTGGTCGGCCGCGGCGGCTGCGGCCCGTTCGATCGCCTCGTCGATGTCGCCGGCGAGCACCGCGCCGTCGGGTACGTCGAGATCGCGCGTCGACAACACGACGCTCGTCCGTTCGGGCAGCGGAGCCCCGATCCGGTCGACGATGCTCTCGTAGGTCGTCCGACCGACGATCACGGGGTGGCCCGTCGTCAGCCGCTTGAAGTGCGCGAGGTCGGCGGGGTAGTGCCAGGGCATCTCCGCGTCGGCCCCGATGACGCCGTTCTCTGCGACCGCCGCGACGAGGACGAACGTGGGCCCGTCGCGGTCGACGCGGCCGGTCGCCTCACGGTCTCCCGACATCACTCTGCGACCGCGAAGGAGATCCCCTCCGCGCAGTCGTAGTCGACGACCTCGACGTCCTCGTAGGTCAGTTCGTCGAGCGGCACGTCGGCGATTTCGATTCGAGGGCGGTCACGCGGCTCGCGCGCGAGTTGTTCGAGCAGTCCGGGGACGTGATCGTACCCCTCCTCACCGTCGGTTTCGGCCGGAGCGACGTCCGACAGCCACTCTTTCACCCGCAGGTAGTCCTCGGTCGTCTCGACGTCTGCCAGCCGCGTCTGGAGCCGCGAGAGGTTTTCGGCGTACCACTCGCCGCGCGCGCCCTGCCCACAGTAGACGTGGGCGTCGACCACCGTGTGGCCGAACTCGCCGACCTCGAAGCCCGTTCGTTGTGCGAGCGCGTTCGCGAGCAGCGCGTACGCGGCGATGTTGAACGGCACGCCGAGCGCGATGTCGCCGGAGCGCTGCGTGAGGTGGAGGTTGAGCCGCCCGTTCTGGACGTTGACGACGAACGTGTAGTGACACGGCGGCAGCGTCGAAACCGTCGCGTTTGCCGGGTGCCACGCGTTTACCACCATCCGACGAGAGTGAGGATTCTCACGGAGGGTGTCGAGCACGTACTGTATCTGGTCGAAGGTCCGGCGCTCGTCGCCGTCCGGCCCCTCTTCGACGGTCACCCAGCGGTGGGCGTCTTCGGGCCACGTCTCCCCTGGAAGCCCGTCGGCCTCGTTCGGAACCGGGAACCGCCGCCAGAAGCGTCCGTAGGCCGTGTCGAGCCGTCCGTCCTCGTCGGCCCACGCGTCCCAGATCTTCGTCTCCTCACGGAGATTTCGGACGTGCGCCTCGCCGGAGAGGTACCAGAGCACCTCGTGGATCAACGAGTTCCAGCGGTAGCCGTCCATCCGCTTAGTCGTCAACAGCGGAAACCCTTCGGCGAGGTCGACGGTGTATTGCCCGCTGAACGTTGCGATGGTGTCCACGCCGGTTCGGTTCGGCTTGTACGTGCCCGTCGAGAGCGTGTCGTCGACGAGGTCGAGGTACTGTTGCATGTGTGTGCTCGGTTCGCCGCCCCCGGCCGCCGGAGACGCACGGGGGTCAGTCGTCGGGACAACGCGCCGCATCACATAAACCTCGGCGACTTCGGCTCGCCCGTGCCGGGTTGGTCATCGGCGCAGGGTCGCGCGCACTCGGCGTACCGTTCGGCGTTTCGCCCCCCGAACCGCCGCCGACACACGTCGTCCCGCGATCGTCGCCACGAACGCTCCGCGGACGAACCAGCTGGTCGGGATCCCCTCCGGAAACGTGAACGCCCCGACACGAGAGACGCCGACCGTTCGTGACTCGGTGAACCGGCGGACCCCCTCTGGACCGTTTCGCCGACCGATCCCGGAGTCGCCGAACCCGCCCATCGGCGCGTCGCGTGCGCCCCACCCCGAGAGGAAGCCGTCGTTCACCGTGACGGTGCCACAGTCGATCTGTCGGGCGACGCGCGCACCGCGCTCACGGTTCGCGGTCCAGACGCTCGCGTTGAGGCCGTACGGCGAGTCGTTCGCGGCCGCGACCGCAGCGTCGGTGTCGGAGACGGACGTCACCGAGACGACCGGCCCGAACGTCTCCTCGCAGGCGACCGTCGCGTCCGGATCCACCCCCGTCAACACCGTCGGCTCGTAACAGTACGGCGCGACATCTGGGCGGTGGCGGCCGCCGGTCTCGACAGTCGCGCCCCGCTCGCGGGCGTCGTCGACGTGGGTCCGTACCCGATCGAGCTGGGCCGCGTCGATCAGCGAGCCGAGGTCGTCGTCGTAGTCGTACCCGGTCCCGAGCGTCAGTCGCTCGGTTTCGCGGACGAACGCGTCGAGGAACGCGTCGTAGGCGGATTCGACGACGTAGATTCGCTCGGCCGACAGGCAGAGCTGGCCGGCGTTCGAGAAACAGGCCTGCACCGCGCCGCGCGCGGCCGCGTCCACGTCGGCGTCGTCGAGCACGACGAGCGGGTTGTTGCCGCCGAGCTCCAGCGAGCAGTCGATCAGGTTCTGGCCGGCGCGCTCGGCGACGGCCCGCCCCGTCTCCGTGCTGCCGGTGAACGCGACGTAGTCGACCGTGTCGATGAGGGCGGGACCCACGGTCGGCCCCTCGCCGGTGACGACCGTGAGCACGTCCTCCGGAAGCCCCGCCTCGGCCAACAGCTCTGCGAGCGCGAGCGCGGTGTATGGGGTCTTTTCGTCTGGTTTGAGGACGACGGCGTTGCCTGCGAGCAGCGCGGGGACCACGTCGGCGACGGAGAGCGTGAGCGGGTAGTTCCACGGCGAGATGACGCCGACGACGCCGACCGGCTCGTAGGTGACGGTCGCCGTCGTGAGCCCCGGCACGGCGGGAGTGCGACGGTCCTCGGCGATCGCGGCAGGCCCCTCCTCTGCCGCGTACTCACACGCCAGCGGCACCTCGAACAGCTCCTCGACGGCGGTTCGCCGCGACTTGCCGGTCTCCATCTGGAGGAGATCGAGGAGCGCGGAGCGTTCTGAGAGCAGTCGGTCGGCAGCCCGGTCGAGCACCGCCGCCCGTTCCTCGACTGACCGCTCGCCCCACGTCGACGCCGCGTCGCGGGCGCGTTCGACCGCGGCCGCGACGTCGTCTTCGTCACAGGCCGGCACCGACCCGAGGCGCTCGGTCGTCGCAGGCGCGAACACGTCGAGGGTCGCCCCCGCGGTGCTCTCGACACGGGCAGCGAGTTCGGCGAGACGATCGGTCGAGAGCGACGCCGTATCGGCGACTGCGGTCGGTCGGCCCGTCGTCGAGTTCGTGGATCCGGAGTGCATCGATTATCGAATCGAGGGTCGGGCCGGTGAAAGCGGTGTCGGCGAACAGGTGACGAGAGCGTCGTCGGCGCTCACGAGTCCCCCTCGACGCCGAGCGGTCGCGACCGTAGCATCTAACCTCGCGCCGACCCGACGAGAGGGTATGCGAATCGACCCGTTCGGTCTCGAGCGCTGGTTCGCCGAACACGAACACGAGGCCGACATCATGCTTGCTGAGAGCGGGATCCGCTCGCTCGACGCGAGCCGCTTCGACCTGGATCCTGGCGAGTTGGGATACGTGATCCCCACGAACGGCGACCCCGAACTCAGAGCACGGGTCGGTGAGCGGTACGGACGGAGCGCCGACGAGGTGCTCTTCACCTGCGGCACACAGGAGGCGAACTTCCTCGCGTTCCTCTCGCTCGTCGCAACCGACGACCCGGTTGGCGATGAACACACTACGGATGGGGTCGGCTCGGGACGACACGCCGTCGTCGTGACGCCGACGTATCAGGCGCTTCACGCCGTTCCCGACGCGTTTGGCGAGGTAACCCGCGTCGAGCTGGCTCCCCCGCGGTGGGAGCTCGACATCGACGCCGTCGCGGACGCGATTCGGGCGGACACCGCCGTCGTCGTCGTGAACAACCCGAACAACCCGACCGGCCAGTATCACGACGAGTCGACGATGCGAGCGGTCTACGACCTCGCCGCCGAACACGACGCGTACCTGCTGTGTGACGAGGTGTACCGCCTGTTGGCTGAGGAGCCACAGCCGCCGGTCGCGAGGTTCGGCGCACACGGCATCTCCACCACGAGCCTCACGAAGGCGTACGGGCTGGCCGGGCTTCGGTTCGGGTGGCTCGCCGGCCCGGAGGCGGTCGTCGAACGGGCCTGGCAGTGGAAGGATTACACCACGATCTCGCCGTCGCTGTTCGGCCAGCA
>JARVCL010000214.1:0-22519 GCA_040405695.1 Halorubrum sp.
ACTGAGAAGTCGCTGTCGACGACGGCCGCGAAGTCGCCGTACGTCTTCCGGAGTCCCGCGACCTCTATCATGTGTGCGGCTCCGCTGTCGGACCGGTTAAACCCACCTCTGTGGCTATCACCCACGAGAATTTGGGACGACCCGCCACTGACCCGCCGCCAGAGCGGCTATCGGTCCGCCCACACGTCGCTGTGAGCGGAACCGATCTCACGACACTCGGGACGTGGGTGGTGTTCCTCGCCGCGCTGTGACCACCGCACTGCGGCGGACGGTTGACGAACCGCCGTCTGGTCGGATCGATCAGTGATGACGAGCGAGCGTGATGCGCCGAGCAACGCTGTTCGGTGGTCGGACACACATCAACGGTAATTAATGTTCCACCCAGTCAAAGGAAGGGTAGTGTCAAAGAGCCGTCTGTTCACTCGAGGCGGGAACCGCAATTGGCGCTACTCCTCTTCTTCCTCTTCGACGTCCGGATGTCGTCGTCCTCGCTCCCAGACGGCCCCGGCAGACGTGTCGTTCGGTGCGGTGTGTGAGACATCTTTCATCGTGTCGCGGTCAGCGTCTGTCATATCGTACGCGGATAGCGAGGACCCACGTATTAACGCTTCGTGCAAAGAGATAATGTGACATAATATCGTACATATACCTTTCATCGATCCTGCTTCGCCTTCTTGTGTGCCGCATAAAACAGGGGAACGAGGAGGGCTCCGGCCACCCCAAGGCCGAGAGCCAGCGCACCGATGTCCTCCATCGTCAGTTCGCGGGCCGCATCAGCACCGACCTCGACGATGGTGTCGTCTACGTCGCCGACGGCGACAGCACCCTTCATCTCGACGGCCTCGTGGGGCGTACAGACGTACTTGAACGTTTCCCCTTCTGCGGTGTCGTCGAAGGTGTGTTCGAAGGTCGTCCCCGCATCGGGAACCGGGTCGCCGCTGTCGAAGACCCCGTCGTCGACCTCCACGACGTTGTGACCGCCCCCTTCGCCGGTCCACTCCCAGACGACGGTCGTTCCGGGGTCGATCAGGATGGCGGCGGGCTCGAACCGGAGCCCGTTCTCGCCCGCGCCGACGGCGACGCGAACCTCGTCGCGCCCGCGATAGTCGTGGGTTCCGTCGTAGTTGTCGACGTCGTCGAGCCACCCGTCGTACGCGGCGGCGGCGCTCCCGCTGCCTGCGACGACCCCCGCGGCGGCCGCGGCACTCGCCGTTCCGGCCCGAAGGAGCCCACGGCGACTCACCGGCGCGTCCTCAACGTTCGTTCGCATACGGCCAACTCGTGGCGTGCGTGTATTTAAGTTCTCGATACACGTCGACCCACAGAACTCTCTCCCTGGGTCGTTCTCTGCTGGCTCGCCGTGTAGTCGGAATCGGTGTCAGTCGTCGGCCGCTGGTGCACCTGTTGAGGGGCGCTCGACCGGCCGGTCCGTCTCCTCTCCCTCGACGTCGAACGGATACTCACCGGTCACACAGCCGAGGCAGAGATCGGCGCGGCTCGAATCGAGTGCAGCCGCGACCGCGTCGATTGAGAGGTACGACAGCGAGTCGGCCCCGACACGCTCGCGAATCCCCTCTGTCGACTCACCCGCGGCGATCAGCTCCTCGCGGGTGGCCATATCGATGCCGAAGTAACAGGGAGCGAGGATCGGCGGCGCGCCGATCCGGAGGTGTACTTCGTTGGCACCCGCCTCCCGGACCAGCTCGACGAGCTGTGTCGAAGTCGTCCCTCGAACAATCGAGTCGTCGATGATGGTGACCGTCTTGCCCTCGACGGTCGACCGGATCGGGTTGAGCTTCAGCCTGACCGCGCGCTCGCGCTCGTCCTGTGTGGGCATGATGAACGTTCGGCCGACGTACCGGTTCTTCATCAGCCCCTCTGCGAACGCTATCGTCTCCTCGTCGTCGGCACGCGGGTTCCCGTCGGCGTCGACCTCGGCGGCCGCGTCGGCGTACCCAGAAGCGAAGGCGCGCCCGGAGTCGGGCACCGGCATCACGACGTCCGTCTCCACGCCGGACTCTGCCCAGAGCTGCCGACCCAGCTCGCGCCGGACCTCGTAGACGAGCGAGCCGTCGATGACGGAGTCCGGGCGAGCGAAATACACGTGTTCGAAGAAGCAGTGTGCCGTCGATTCCGACTCGACGAGCTGATACGTGTCGTATCCCGACCCATCGGGCTCCAAGACGACGAGTTCGCCCGGACGGACATCGCGGATTAGCTCGCCGTCGAGCGTGTCGATGGCGGCAGACTCGCTGGCGAGCACGTAGCCATCGTCGAGCTTTCCGAGACACAGCGGACGGTTCCCTAACGGATCTCTGAGCCCGAGCACGGTGTCGTCGTGGGTGATCGTCAGCGAGTACGACCCGTGGATCCGCTGCATCGTGTGTTTGACGGCGCGAACGAGGTCTTCTTCCAAGAGGTTCCGGGCGAGGTCGTGAGCTATCACCTCCGTGTCGCCGTCGGAGGTGAACGCGTGGCCCGCCGCTGCGAGCTCCTCGCGAACCTCGTCGGCGTTCACGAGATTCCCGTTGTGTGAGAGCCCGAGTGAACCGGATTTGAACGACACCGAGAACGGCTGCGCACAGCTCTTGTCGAGACTTCCGGCGGTCGGGTACCGAACGTGACCGATCCCGGTCGACCCCGCGAGCGTCTCTAGATCGCCTGGCTCGAAGGCGTCGCCGACGAGACCGCGCTCGACGTGACTGTGCTGTTGGAAGCCATCGTGTGTGACGATCCCCGCGGACTCCTGCCCACGGTGCTGGAGCGCGTACAGCGCGTAGTACAGCGGTCGTGCGGCCCCTCGGTCCGCGAGCGAGACGCCGACGATGCCGCACTTCTCTCGTGGCTCGTCGCCCGCGTGGTCCCCACCGGAGTGCATGGCCGGGTCTGGGTGAGGGGCGAATAAAAATCCTCGTGTTCGTGGCGTTCTTCGGTTCTAAGTACGAGAATATATCCACGTTTGTGGATATTCTCGTGGCGCTACCCGATCAGCTCGTCCAGTCGCTCGAAGTACGCCTCTCGGGGCACCTGGTACGGCTCTCGGTAGTCCACGTCGCCGGCGGCGAACCGGGTGGCGACGTCGATCGCACCTGTGACAGCGGCGTCGCGATCGCCGTACGTCTCGGCTATCGCCTCGACTTCCGGCTCCAAGAACAACACGACGTGCCACTCGTCGGTCGCGTACTGCCCCGCGCCTGGTCGGGCTCGCCGTGACCCGTTCGTCAGGTAGATCGTCGGCAGACAGGCGTCCGGGAGGTCGTCACCGAAAGCCTCCGGCCGATACGTGAGGATGACCCGCCCGCTCGGCTCGCGATTCCACACCTGCCAGCCCTCCGGTATCGATTCGAGACTCATACCACCACTCGGCGCGCAAGGGTTGAAAACGTCGCGCTCCCTGCGGTCAACCGATGCTCACTCCGATTCGCTCCGATCTGCCCCGATCCGGCCCGCTCTGCTCACAGCCGAGCGAGAGGCGTCAGTCGAGCATCTCTGACCCGCCTGGGGGGAGAAACTCCTGCAGTTGGTCCGCGCTCGCGACCTTCCTGACGAACGACTGGTCGGTGAACCGCGATTTCAACTCGCGGTAGGCCATCATCGCGGCGTCGTTTTGCGCGTACATTCCGGGTTCGAAGGTGATCGACGTGGCTGCGCGATCTCGGATCGCCGACGGCGGACCCCCGATCGCGCGCGTCACGGGTTCACACTGGACGCCGACGGCGACGCGGCAGGCCACGTCCTCGAAGTACGTACGGTCCCCGCGAATCACGAAGCTCCCTTTCTCGATGTACTCGCCGCTCTCCGGCGTCTTCGACACCTGATCGGGTGCGACCATGTACGCGTCCCCAGCGCCTCGACCGTCTTTCCAGTCGGAGGAGTACGACACCGCAAACTGTGCGGCCTCGTGGAGCGTCTGGTCGTCCCAGTCGACCGGGTCGGCTGACTCCGAGGGACCGGCAGCTTTCAGTAGTGTCACCGGGCCGCCGTGTGCCTGTGTGTGGAAGAACCGGTCGTGGTTTCCCATGTACTTTTTGACCAACTCCTCGTTCTGGTCGGCGTTGCGCCCCCCGATCACGAGATACCCCGTCGAGGTGTGGAACCAGCGGAACCGCTCGTACCAGTCATCCGGACTCCGAATCGGGATCGACGAGCGGGAGAGCCAGTCGACCGCCGCCTCGTCGGTGTCGTCCTCGGCGTCCTCCGACTCCGCGTCGCCGTCCGCTTCCTGTGGTGTTTCCCACGCCGCCTTGCGCTCCTTGACGGCTTCGAGCTCCGCTCTGGTGGACTCGATCGCCTCCATTGCCCCCTGCTTTTTCTCTTCGATCCGCTTGGCTTCTCCATACAGGCGGTCGGCGTTCACCTCGACGCCCGCGCTCGCGTCTAACTCGACGCGAACCGAGCCGTCGTCGCCGTCGAGCGCGACCGTCACCGTCCCCTCGCCGCCGTCGACGTCGACGACGGCCGCGGCCGCCTCGATGCCGCGATCCGCACCCGCCGCGAGCGTCTCGCGGATCTCCTCCCACGAGATGTCGTTTTCTCGGGCCTCCTGTACCGTCGAGAGCACCTCGTCGACGAGATCGTAGTGAGCGTACACGAGTTCGGCGCGCTCGCGCTCGCGTTCTGCCTGCTCTTCGAACCCCTCGATGGCCCCACGCTGCTGTTCGATGATCCGTTCCTGTTTGGCGATCTCCGCCTCGAAGTCGGGGCGAGACGGACTGGCGTCGGCCGGCGCGCCGTCGTCGCCCGTGTCCCCGGCCTCGAGCCGATAGAAGTACTCGTCGACGGCGGCGTTGAACGAGTCGAAGCCGACGCTCGGGAGCCCCTCGTTCTCCGACAGGGGGAACGGGGTGACGTCGACGACGCGGGGCGTGCGGTCGGCGTCCTGATCCCCGACATCCTCCTCGTACACACGGGGGTCGATGTCGCCGGACCGCAGCCGGTTGCCCAGTCGCTCCAGCGCCTCGTGGAGCGCACGCAGCTGATCGTCGGTCGCCTCCTCGACCGGCGTCTCCTTCTCGACACCCGCGCGAGTACACACCTCCTCGGCGTAGAGACCACCGAGGTTGAGCTGTGTCGCCAGAGTCCGAACGATGTCGCTGTCGGACTCCCGCATGTGTCGTGTGAACCCGCCGAGACTCACGTCGAGGGGGTTGAGCCGTGAGGCTGGATACTCGTACTGTGAGCCGGGGGCGACCGTTCGCGACTTGAGCCGTACCGTCGACAGCGCGCCGACGACCTCGCCGGTCTCGTCGAGGACCGCGATGTTCCCCTTCCCGAACAGTTCGGCGACGAGCGTCGTGTTCTCGTCGCCACGCTCGAACTCGAAGGTGAGGATGCGGTCGAACTCGTACTGAGAGACGCCCGCGAAGTCGGCTCCGGAGAGCCGATTGCGCAACATCTTCGCGAAGTTCGGCGGCCGACCCGGCGCGTCCGCGACGTGGTCAGGGTCCGCGACGTGTGCGCGTTTGATATCCCCGACCTCGATCATGAGCTCGACACGACCGTGATCGAAGTCACGGAGCTTCAGCCGGAGCAGGTCGTCGTCGTAGAGGTACGCCTTGTCGACCTTCGCCCCCTCGTACCGACCGAACTCGGTGACGAGCGCGCCGAGGTCGATGCTCGACAGCTCCCGCTTCTGGTCCATACACACAACAGATTCGGGGCCGGGAAAAAGGCGTGTCGTTGTGGGCGGCAGGCGTCGCCCGTGCTCACGATGCCGACTGCTCCGGATCAAGCGCGAGTGTACTCACAGCCGCTTCGACACGTACGGGCCGTCCTGGTGGTAGCCGAGCTTGTTCCGGTAGTACTCGCGTGCGCCGATGCCGGAGATGATAGCCATCTTGCGATAGCCGGCGTCGCGAGCGAGTTCCTCCGCGTGTTCGAGGAGCTTCGTCCCGTACCCCCGATGCTGCCAGTCGCCGTCGCCGCCGATGGCGACTTCGGTACCGTAGACGTGAAGCTCGCGAATCAGCGCGGCGTCTTCGAGTTCCCGTCGGATCGCGTCGGTTTCGGTTCCGGGCGCGCCCGGCTGACCGGGGGCGAAGGAGGGGTATCGCAGGCGACAGAACCCGACGAGCAGGTCGCGCACGGGGTCCTCGAAGGAGATGAAGTGCTCCGTCCCGCCGCCGGCCTCGTAGGTCATCACGTCGAGTTCGACATCGTCCGGGTCGGGGTCGGCGTCGTTGTGGCCCACCTCGCGGGCGCGAATGTCACGCTGGGTGATCCCCTTCTCGGCCGCCCGTTGGCTCGCCAGCTGGCGGAGGTTCGACTTCTGTACCCCGGCGTCGATGAAGTTGGCGGGGATGTCACGCTGGACACGCTGGAGGCGGGTGTACTTCGGGATGAGATCCATCACGTCTGCCACCAGATCGGCTGCCTCCTCGCTCGTCAGTGGGTCGAAGTCGTCGCGGTGCCACTGGTCGAACACGCGTGTTCCCTCGACGACGAGCGTCGGGTAGATTTTCAGATAGTCGGGCCGCCAGTCGGGGTTCTCGAACAGCTGCCGAAAGTCTTCCAGACACATCTCACGGGTCATCCCCGGCTGACCGGGCATCATGTGGAAGCCGACTTTGAACGCGGCATCACGCAGTCGTCGGTTGGCGTTTCGAGAGGCTTCGTTGCCGTGACCACGGTGCATCTCACGGTTGATCCGCTCGTAGGTGGTCTGGACGCCCACCTCGACTTTCGTCCCCCCGAGATCCAGCATGCGGTCGATCTGTTCGGGGTCACACCAGTCGGGTTTGGTCTCGAATGTCGTGCCGATGTTGCGGATCGCGTTCGTCTCGTTCTCGGCGATCACGTCTTCGAGGTACGCGAACTCGACGGCTTCGGGCGCAGGCGCGAACGACTCGCCCTCTGCGGGTTCGGGATCTGACTCGAGGTCGTAGTCGTTCATCGCCTGTAACGCCCGCTTCACGAACCACTCCTGATAATCGTGTGAGCGGGCGGTCATCGTTCCGCCCATCAGAATCAGTTCCACCTTGTCGACCGGGTGGCCGATCTTCCGGAGCTGTTCGAGCCGAAGCGTGACCTGGCCGTACGGGTCGTAGTCGTTCTGCTTACCGCGTGCCGCAGCCGGTTCGTGGCCGGTGTACGACTGTGCAGAGGAGAACTCCGACGCGGGGCCGCCCGGGCAGTAAAGACACTTCCCGTGTGGGCACAGCTTCGGCGAGGTCATGATCGCGACCGGCGAGACGCCCGAGGCGGTGCGGACGGGTTTCCGTTGGACGACTTCGATCACGTCGTCTCTCGCGTCGTCGGGGGCGTGATCGAGAATCTCGGTGTTCTTCGGCACCTTCGGCGAAGAGAACTTCGAACAGGCGTCGAGCTTGGCGGATTCGAGGTCCTCACGGTCGATTTCGCCAGCGAGGATCCGGTCGACGAGGTACTCACAGGTCGCGACGAACGCGTCCGATTCTGTGTCGGCGGCAGCCGCATCGGCATCGCCCCCGGACTCCGCGTCGCTCGGCGCGTTAGCACTCATTGTAGCTCTTTCGACCGGTTCTGGTGTTAAGGGTGTCGGGCGACCGACGCCGGCTCGGTCGTCACCGGTCGAGGAACGGCGGGTCGACGACCTCCGCGCGCTTCTCGTCGCCACGGACGACGACGCTCACTTCGGTTCCGGGGTCGGCGTACGCCTCGTGGAGGTAGCCCAATCCGATCGGCTCCTCACGTGTCGGGCTCATCGTTCCCGAGGTGAGGTGTCCGACACGGGTCAGGTCGCCGTCGGTTACGGCGTATCCGTTACGGGGGACGCCCCGTTCCAGCAGCTTGACTCCGGTGAACGTCTCGGTCGGGCCGCCCGCGTCGCGTTCAGCTGCCAGTGCATCACGACCGACGAACTCGGTGTCGAGCGCCACGACGAACCCGATTCCCGCCTCGTAGGGGGTTCGAGGCTCGTTTTCGGGGTCGAAGTCCTGCCCCGACAGGAGGAAGCCCATCTCTATTCGAAGCGTGTCGCGCGCGCCGAGCCCGCACGGCTGCGCGGCTGCCGGCTCGTCGACGAACGCCGACCAGACGGCCTCGACGTCGCTCGCAGGACACATCACCTCGAACCCGTCTTCGCCGGTGTACCCCGTGCGGGCGACCCAACTCGGAACCCCACCCACCGACGCGACCGTCGCCTCGAACCGCGAACGGGCCGTCACACGCTCGGCGTCCGCTCCAGCCGCCGCTTCCATCGCATCGACCGCGTCGGGACCTTGGACCGCGATCATCGCCCAGTCGTCAGTGGCGTTCGTGACGGCCGCGTCGAGCCCCCACTCGTCTCGGTGTTCGGTCCATCGATCGAGAATGTCGACGTCGTGACCCGCGTTCGGAACGAAGAGGTACGCGGGGTCGCCGTCTGTTGCCTCGAGATCGGGATCGTCACCCTCGTGGTCGGCGCGGAGCGTGGATAGCGACGCGGCGGCCGACCCGGCCGTAATTCCGTCCGGAAGCCGGTAGACGACCGTATCGTCGAGCATGACACCCTCGGCGTTCGATATCGCAGCGTACTGCGAGTCACCCGGGTCGAGCTCGCGGACGTCGTTGGTCGTCAGCCGATTCATCAGCGCCGTCGCGTTCGGGCCAGAGACCTCGATCTCACCCATGTGTGAGACGTCGAACGCGCCGACGGTCTCCCGAACTGCCGCGTGTTCCTCGCGGATCGAGTCGAACTCGACGGGCATCTCCCACCCGCCAAAGTCGGTGAACGTCGCGCCGCGCGCCTCGTGAACGCCGTGGAGTGGCGGGGTCCGGTCGGTCATACCGGCGTCTCGCCGGGACGAGCCTAAGGTCTTGTCATCGGCAGCGCGCGAGGTGACCGCCCGACAGCCCGCCGACAGGCTCAAGTCGGACCCGCGCCGCGTTCGGGCCGTGAACGGTCGCCGACCGGGCCCGCTCGGGCCGCTACTGGCCATCGCCCTCCTCGCGGCGCTCGGCGTCGCCGCGGTCGGAGCGTGGCCCCCCCTCGTCGCCGTCGAGAGTGGGAGTATGGCTCCCGGCGTCGAGCGTGGGGATATGGTGGTTGTCGCCGCACCCGACCGGGTTCCGTGGGGTGACGGCGTGGTCGGAAGCGCCGAGGCTGACGCTCCCGAGCGATTCGAGAGCGCAGGCGACGTGGTCGTGTTCTCCTCGCCCGATGCTCCGAACCGACCAATACTTCACCGGGTCGCCTTCGCGGTGACGGCGGGCGAAGACTGGACCGAGCGGGCTGACCCGGCCCGACTCGACGCCGAGTGTGCCGATCTTCGCTCCTGTCCGGCGGCACACGACGGGTACGTCACGTACGGCGACGCCAACGACGCCTACGATCAGAGTGCCGGGATCGCGCCGGTGGTTCGGGAGGAGTGGATCCACGCCAAGGCTGTCGCGTCGATTCCGTCGGTCGGGTACCTGCGCATTGGCGTCGACGCGGCGGCCGAGCGATTCGGCCCGATACCCGTCTGGATCGGTCTCGTGAGCGGTCTCGCTGGGCTCGGTGGACTCGGCGCGATCCTCTTAGAGCGGATCCGGAACGGGACGAAACAGCGAGCGCGATCCGAATCGGGCGAGCGGTCCGGACCCGACGAGTGATCCGACGCCAACGAGCCCACAGACGAGGAGCACGGTACGACCGCTACGTGCGAGCAGCGGGCGGGACGAAACGCAGCGAGCAGCCATCGCTCAGTGGGACACGGCGAGAGAGCGGCTCAAGTGAGGCCGCGAACCGGTCGACGTACGCCTCAGTTGGTTCGTTCGACGCTATCGCCACCAGCGTTCTGTGTCGCCGTCGGCGTCTCGCTCTTCGTTTGAGCGCCGCCCGCGCCGTTCGCGCTCGCCGCTCTGGTTCCGTTTCCCTCGGTGTCCTCCGCCGTCGTGGGCGACTCCTCAACGTCGCCGTCGAGCGTCACCGAGTCGGTCGCAGCGTTCCGGAGGGCGTCGGATCGGCCGAACGCGCCAGGCGCGACGGCAAGCGTCCGGATCCCGTAGCTGTTCGCGGTCTCCAAGACGGGTTTGAAATCGGTGTCGCGGGAGGCGATAGCGAGCGTCGACATCCGGCCCTCTGTGGCGAACCGGCTCGCGTCGACGGCGAGCTTGACGTCGACGTCGCCGCTCGTCACGATCACTTCGAAGCCACGGGCCTCTGCCGCTTGGATCAGTCCAGGCGTGGCGTGTTCGTCGAGGTAGAGCCGCGTCGTCACGAGTTGGCCTTCCGCCGCTGCCGCCTCCCGAACGTCGTCGAGGTCCACGTCGAACTCGTCACGCAACACGTTGGGTCCGTCGACGAACAGCGCGACGCCGACCGTGTCGCCGTTCTCTCCGCCACTTGTGTCCATGCTTGGTACAACGCGGCTGGCGTGAAAAGACGTGCTGATCCGGACGCTGCGTGGATGGTCGACAGCCACGAGCGACGGCGTCCGCGAGTCGTTCCTCTCACCTTATATTCCTTGTAGCCTCCCCTGACCGATCGGACACACTATACGAAGCTTTGAAGTAGAATGTTCAAGAATACTGGTTTAAGATGCCTGAGTCAAACGCGTTCACGGTCATTTCCGAACAGAATGATCACGATCATGCCACCGTACGTGCACATCCGCGCAACGAGACGTACCACATCGTAGACTACGCCGACGAAGCCGCCCGCGAGACGATCGCGGAGCTCTCGGCTGGCTCCGTGGTACAGTTGGAGCTGTCACGTGCGGGCCGTCGGAGCAACGTCTGGCGTGCCGAGTCGATCCACACCGCGAAAACCGACGGCGGGCGCACACCGGACGACGAGACGTCAACATAACCCGCCGTCTCGTCTCCGATCTCCTGTCTGTGACTCTCTTCTCGCGTTTCACAACGTCTCCCCGCGCCACCGCTTTCGGATCGAAGCGGGTCATCCGTGCGAGACAGAACGAGCCGAACGGTGAGAACAGTGCTCCACGAACGGAACCGATACGACTCGGTCCCCGGCGGCGCTACTCGTCCGACGTGAGCCGCGGGTTCGTCACCGCGCCGAGTGCGGCCGAGGAGAAGTCACGGCGGTACTTGGCGAGCACGCCGCCCGGGTACGGCGACTCTGGCGGCTCCCAGTCGGCCGCGCGCTCCTCCAGTGCCGCCTCGGAGAGGTCGACGGTCAGATCACGGTTCGGAATGTCGACGGTGACGTGATCGCCGTCCTCGAGGAGTCCGATCGGGCCGCCGACGGCGGCCTCGGGTGCGACGTGGCCGATCATCGGCCCACGGGTCCCTCCCGAGAAGCGGCCGTCGGTGAGCAGCGCGACGTCATCCTCGTGCCCCGCGCCGACGACCGCGGCGGTGACGCCGAGCATCTCTCGCATTCCGGGGCCACCGGTCGGCCCCTCGTTGCGGATGACGATGACGTCGCCCGACTCGATTGCGCCCGACTGGACGTACGCCATGGCGTCCTCCTCGGTCTCGAACACGCGGGCGGGCCCCTCGTGGTAGAACGCGTCGTCGCCAGTCACCTTCAACACCGCACCGTCGGGCGCGAGGTTGCCTTTCAGGATCTTGATCGCACCCTCGGCCTCCTTTGGATCGTCCACGGAGTAGAGGAAGTCGGCGTCTATGCTCTCGTCGTCGGGCAGTTCGCCGTTCGCCTCCAGTTCGGCCAGTTCCTCGGCGATGGTTCGTCCGGTGACGGTCATCGCGTCGCCGTGGAACAGGTCGGCCGCGAGCAGGCGGCGGATGACGACCGGAACCCCGCCGATCTCGTGGAGGTCGTTCATCACGCGAGAGCCACCCGGCTGGAGGTTGGCGATTTTGGGCGTGCGTCTGGATATCTCGTCGAAGTCGTCGATCGTCAGGTCGACATCGGCTTCGGCGGCGAGCGCAAGCAGGTGTAACACCGCGTTCGTCGAGCCGCCCATGGCGGTCTGAAGCGCGATGGCGTTCTCGAAGGACTTCCGCGAGAGGATGTCGGAGGGTCGCCGGTTCTGCTCGATACAGTCCACGACGAGTTCACCGGCGCGCTCGGCGACGGCGTATCGTTCGTCGTCCTCTGCGGGCGGCGAGGCGGAGCCGAGAGGGGCGAGTCCGAGCCCCTCGGAGAGAGACGCCATCGTGTTCGCGGTGAACATTCCGCCACACGATCCGGCGCCGGGACAGGCGTGGCGCTCTAACTCGTCGAGCTCCTCGCCGCTCATGTCTCCTTGTGCGTACGCCCCGACGCCCTCGAACACCTGCACGATGGTGACATCGCGCCCGTCGTGGTGGCCGGGCATGATCGATCCGCCGTAGCAGAACACCGAGGGAAGATCGGTCCGGATCGCCGCCATCATCATCCCGGGAAGGTTCTTGTCACAGCCGGCGACGGTGACGAGCGCGTCCATCCGCTCGCCGAAGGAGACGAGTTCGACGCTGTCGGCTATCACTTCTCGCGAGATCAGCGAGGCCTTCATCCCCTCGGTCCCCATCGAGATGGCGTCGGAGATGGTGACGGTGCCGAACTCGATCGGCATCCCGCCGGCGGCGTCGATACCCTCGATCGCCGCGTCGGCGACATCGTCGAGGTGGACGTTACACGGCGTGATGTCGGCGGCCGGGTTCGGGACCCCGACGATCGGTGAGGAGAGGTCCTCGTCGTCGAACCCCATCGCACGGAACATCGAGCGGTGCGGGGCTCGATCCGCGCCTTCGGTCACGTCGCGGCTCCTGAGGTCGGCGTCTTTCGTCCCGGCGAAGCGGTCGGCGTCGTCGCGGCCGTGGTTCTCCGCGCCGGCCGTGTCACCCGGCGGGGATTCTTGCTGGCTCATACTCCGGAGTGGCGCTCAGCGGGCTTAAAAGGCGGCGACGACACGAGGCTTGCCGGGGAGTGAGAAGGCTGGACCGTCACGCTCCGTCGGTGCTCGCCGGCGACCACGGCGCGTGTCACCGCTCTGTTCAGGGTCAGGCGAAGGCCCGTAGCACGCCCTGTCCGTCCGTGCTTCGCCCGAGGTCCGGGAGGGTTGCACGCTCGGGGTGCGGCATCAACACGGCGACCGTCTCGCGTTTCCCGAGTACCCCGGCGACGTTACCGGTCGAGCCGTTGGGATTGGCGGCGTCGGTGACGTTCCCGTCGGCGTCACAGTAGCGGAAGAGGACGCGGTCGTCGTCGACGAGGTCTGCGTAGGCGTCGTCGTCGATCTCGAAGCGCCCCTCGCCGTGTGCGATGGGAATCTCGACGACGTCGCCCACGTCGTAAGCGGCAGTCCACGGGGTGTCGGCGCGCTCGACGCGGAGGTGGACGGGCTCACACTGGAAGCGCGCAGAGGCGTTCGTCGTGAACGCGCCGGGAGTGAGCCCGGACTCCGAGCCGATCTGCGCGCCGTTACAGATCCCGAGCACGGGAACGCCACGCTCGGCCGCCTCGCGAACCGCTTCCATGATTGGCGCGCGCGCGGCCATCGCCCCTGCTCGCAGGTAGTCGCCGTAAGAGAATCCGCCGGGGAGAACGATGCCAGCCGTCTGGTTCGGCAGGCCGTCCTCGTGCCAGACACGCGCGGCGTCGATCCCGAGGTGACACAGTGCACGGACCGCGTCACGATCGCAGTTCGAGCCGCCGAACTGTACGACCGAGACGGTCATCGCTCTGTCACCGCGACGTCGTAATCGTGAATGGTCGGGTTGGCGAGGAGTCGCTCGGCCATATCGTCGGCCCGCGCCGCCGCCGCGTCGGCGTCGGCGGCTTCGAGATCGATCTCGAAGCGGTCGGCCGACCGCAACGCTGAGAGTTCGAACCCCAGGCGTTCGAGCGCCTGCTTCGTCGTCTCGGCTTCCGGATCGAGCACGCCCCGCTTCAGCCGCACCGTCACCGTCGCGGTGAACTCGTTCATGTTCCGGAGTTGCGGGGTCGTGTGTAAAAACCGTTTTGGAACGACGCTTATATACATGCTCGTGAATATATGCTGATCGATCGATCGGGAGGCAGACTCGGCGGGGAACGAAAGGGGCAAACCCCTCCGGGTTCTTCCCACGGCGTATGCCATCGTTCGAACCGGCGGAGGTGATCGGCGCATGACCCGCGAACTGACCGAGATCACGGTCATCGGAGGAGACGAGACCGGACTCATCGCGCGGGTCACCTCGCTGCTGTTCGAACGCGGAATCAACATCGAGGACCTCGACCAGGCGGTTCGTGATGGGGTCTTTCGTATGACGACCCGGGTCGACACGGCCGAGATGACAACGTCGCGTGGGGAACTCCGACGCGCGCTCGCCGAACTCGGGCGCGAACTCGACGTGGACATTCAGGTTCGGTTCCCGAGCGACCGCGAGGCACGACGGGTCGCACTGCTCGTCACCAAGGAGACTCACGTTCCCGAGGCGATGTTACAGGCTGAAGCGGACGGCGAACTCGCCACAGACGGTGAGGCCGAGATTCCCGTCGTGATCGGGAACCGTGGTGACCTCCGGACGCTCGCCGAACGCTACGACAAGCCCTTCTACGATGTCGGTGATGGGAGCGGCAACACCGACGAGGGGCGTCTGCTCGACCTGCTTGCGGAGTACGACGTGGACCTGGTCGCGCTGGCGCGGTACATGCGCATCCTCTCGCCAGCGGTCGTCTTCCGATACGAGGGGCGCATCATCAACGTCCACCCCTCGTTGTTGCCGGCGTTCCCCGGCGCGGAGGCGTACCGACAGGCGAAGGACGCGGGGGTCCGAATCGCCGGTGTCACCGCTCACTACGTGACGACGGACCTCGATCAAGGACCGATCATCGCGCAGCGCGCGTTCGACGTACCGGACGGAGCAGCCGTCGCCGAGATCAAACGTCGTGGACAGCCGCTCGAAGCAGAGGCGCTGTTGGAGGCCGTCCGACTCCACCTCGCGGACGCCATCGCGGTCCACCGCGGGACGGTCCACGTTCGTGAAGAAGCCGAGGTCGACCCGGAACTCGGGCTGCCAGCGGCTGCGAAGGACGCGAACCCCGACGAGCCAGTCGACGGCGAACCCTTGAGTCGCACGGGAACGGTCACGTCTGGGTTCGACTGATCAGGACAGCGTTTCCCGTCGCCGTCTCTCCTGATCAGGACGTATTTAGGTCTGTTCGGCCTACTGGCGACCGATGGACGGATCCGATTGGAGTCGTGGCGTGAGACGACCGACAGCCGACGCCGGTCCCACAGCCGACGACACACGTCGGCGACTCGTCGGTGACGCCCGCGCCATCGTCCGAAACGACGAACGTGTGCTGTTGGTGTTCCTCGTACTGCTGTCCGTCGTCGCACTCGTCGTCTTCTTGCACTTCACCGTCTCCGTTCTCGACGGGCTGCCAGCGGTCCCTCCGCCGACCGACGGGGGGCGATGAGTCTGGATCAGCCGATATAAATTCGAGGCGACCGTGGCGGTGTCGTATGCCACAGACCGGGCCACAGCGGATCGTCGACGTTGGTCTCATCAGAACGGTGAGCTACGGACTGCTCGTCGGCGGGGCCACCTACCTCGTCGCGGCAACGTACGGGCCGACGAGCGTGTGGTCCCGGCTCGGTGTCGCTGCCTCGCTCGCGGTCGTGTACGTCGGCGTGGTGGCTGCGCTCGGCGTGGTTCGGCGACGGCCCCACCCGTGAGCGGGTTCCGCCTCACACCGGTTGCTTGGCGAGGAGCGCTCTCAGAAGACGGGTTGAAATGGGTCCCCGTCGAAACACAGGCATGGGACTGAAGGATACGGGTGAGGCGTCGCTCCACGAGATAGACCGCTTCGATGGGGGCGTCGGCTGGATCGCCTACCCGGAGGAGACGATGGAGCGCGCGAGCCACGCGGTCGCCGTTCCGAACGAGGAGAGCGAAACGGACGACGTCTGGGTGATCGACCCAGTTGACGCTCCGGGCCTCGACGAGTTGCTCGCGGAGTTCGGCTCCGTTGCCGGGGTCGTCGTCGGCCTCGACCGGCACAAACGAGACGCAGCGACGGTTGCGACGCGACATGACGTGCCGGTGTACGTCCCCGAATGGATGACCGGGGTCGCAGCGGAGATCGACGCCCCCGTGCGACGGTTCGGCCGCCGACTCGCGGACTCGGGTTTCGAGACGATCCGGATTCGTAACTCCTCGCTGCCACCCTGGCAAGAGGTGGGACTGTTCGACGGGGAGACGCTCGTCGTTCCCGAATCGCTCGGCTCCGCGTCTTACTTTCGAGGCGACCGCGAGCGGCTCGGCGTTCACCCGATGCTGCGGCTGACGCCGCCACGACGGGTGCTCTCGGGACTCGAGCCCGAGCGCGTCCTCGTGGGGCACGGCGTTGGCGTTCTCGACGACGCGCCGGCGGCGATCGAGGCGGCGCTCGATGGGTCGCGTCGCAACGCGCCGGGGCTGTACGCGAAGACGCTCAGGTCAGCTATCGGTATCTGATTCCGGGTCGTTGGCGCAGCGTCGAGAGGCCCGCTTTTAGGCCCGCAGCCCGTACGTCCAACTGTGATCCACGTCACGCGCGACCTGTTGACGGTGTTACTCGATCACGCCGCCGACCGTGATCCGGTGGCTGTGAACCTCCAGCTGTCGGCGACGCGTGCCGGCGAGTTCGACGACGACCTCGGGATCGACCCGGAGACGCCGGTGTTGACTCACTTTACGCTGGCCGACGTCGGTGGGTCGGTGAACGCGGTGTTCGGTGTCGACCTCGGGACGCCGGCCGGTCGAGGACGTGCCAGGTTTCTTTCACACCCGAACGGTCGCCTCGGCCTCTCGAAGACAGACGACCTCGCCGCGATCGTGGTCGTTACCGTTCCGCCGTACGACGACGACCACGTGGCGGCGTTCGACCGCGCCGGTGACGGGGTCGAACTCGTCGTCCTCGACGCGATTCCGCCCGAGGAGTCCGTTCCGGAGTGACGTGTCCGAGGAGGTCGGCACGCCGTCGACCACAGTGACTGGAGGTCGACCTGAGAACCGGAGTTTAAAGACACCTGAGATAGTACTGTGCGTCGATGGCAGCACGGCCACCCGGCGGCGGCGGGTCCTCGGAACCGGAAGCGATCGAGTTCGGCATCGCCGCGCTCGATGCCCGAATCGAAGAGGCAGAGGTGTCGTTTCCGGCGACGAGCGACGAAGTCGTCGACGCGCTCGGCGATCCGGCCGTCCCGTACGACGCGAAGGGTCGAACGATCACGCTCTCGGAGGCGATCGACCGGGTACCACAGACCCGGTTCGAAAACGAGACCGAACTCCTCGACGCGCTTTACCCGGTGTTCGACGAGGCGCGGCGGAGCAGCGGAGGATTCATCGACGACCTGCGCGACGCGCTCCCCTTCTGAACTGCGCGGTTTCGGTGTCGGTGAGCACCGGTCCCACGAGGGCTCAGGTCGGCTGCTTGCCGGCCTCCCGTTCTGGTTCTGGCTCCGTCTCTTCCGGACCGGTGTCGAGACGCTCGATGATATCGGTGACGAGCACGACGTCGCCCACCGCGCGGACCCAGCGGTAGGGAACGATGACGCCGGTGTTGCCGGCAGCACGCCCCGCGAACAGCTCGTGATTGAGCTCGCCGAGCGCGAGTCCGGTCACCGCGCGAGCGTCGAGGTCTAGCCGAACGTCCTCGATCTCGCCGACGAATATCCCGTTGTTCGAGTACACCTCTCGACCGACGAGCGACGTGATCTCTTCGGGAGCAGGGTTCATACCTGATACCGTCACGAGCACGCCTATTAAGCGTTCGTTGTCGAACGACGCGTGTCTGACGGTGCCGGGGAGCGTCCCCGCCTCGGTGCCGATGATCCACGAGCGACGAGGTCGCCAGTCCGGATCCCCGCAGGCCGAGGAGATCCCCACGTGCTTTTACTGGTTCGACCATGATACAGCGGCATGGCGACACACGGCACGGAGTCGGACGTAGACCCACGAGAGGGGGGCGACTTCGATTACACCGGTGGCAAGACGGCACAGCCGGCGCTCGTCGACGCGCTCGAACGGCGCGTGTCGGGAGACGTACGGTTCGACGACTACTCGAAAGGGCTCTACGCGACCGACGCGTCGGCGTACGAGGTGACGCCGATCGGGGTTGTCTTCCCAGAATCGACCGCCGACGTCGCCGCGGTCCACGAGTACTGCTTCGACGAGGGGATCCCCGTGTTACCCCGCGGCGGCGGCACGTCGCTCGCGGGACAAACCGTCAACGAGGCGGTCGTGCTCGATCTCACACAGGAGATGGACGCCATCCTCGACACCGACCCCGACGAGCGGACGGCCCGCGCCGAGGCCGGCGCGTACCTCGGCGATCTCAACGCCGCGGTCGCTGACGCGGGGCTGAAGTTCGCTCCAGACCCCGCCTGGCGAGACAAGTCGGCGATCGGCGGTGCGATCGGCAACAACTCTACCGGCGCACACTCCCTGAAGTACGGGAAGACCGATCACTACGTTGAGGAGGTCGACGCCGTACTGGCGGACGGGACGGTCGCGACGTTCGGCGAGGTTGCTGTCGACGAACTCCGCGCGTCCGCCGACCCCGACGCCGACGAACTCCTCCCACGAATTCACGCCGAGATCGTCCGCATCGTCGACGAGGAGGCCGACGCGATCGACGAGCGATTCCCCGAGCTGAAACGT
Source organism: Halorubrum sp. (assembly GCA_040405695.1). Classification (GTDB taxonomy): domain Archaea; phylum Halobacteriota; class Halobacteria; order Halobacteriales; family Haloferacaceae; genus Halorubrum. Next base: position 18,484 of record JARVCL010000214.1, read on the forward strand.
AACGTCTCGGGGTACAACCTCGATCGACTGCTCGCAGAGTACCGTGGCGAGTACGGCGAGGCAGGGACGGTTAACCTCGCCCGGCTCATGGCGGGCAGCGAGGGGACGCTCGCAACGGTGACGGAGGCGACGCTCTCGCTCGTCGAGATTCCCGAGACGAAAGCCGTCGCACTCCTGACCTACGACGACGTGCTGGACGCGATGGAGGATGTCGCGCCGATCCTCGAACACGACCCCGCTGCCGTCGAGGTGATGGACGACGTGCTGTTGGGGTTGGCCGCAGACACGACGGAGTTCGCCGACGTGGTCGCGACGCTCCCAGAGGGTACCGACTCCGTCCTGCTCGTCGAGTTTTACGCCGAGAGCGACGCGGCGGGTCGACGAAAGGTCGCAGACCTCGTCGCCGACCGCGTCGTGGGCGCCGAAGACGGTGCGTCGACTGCCGCAGCGCCGGACGGAGGGGCTTCCGGAACGACGACCCAGCCGCGTCGGGCGGTCGACGCGATGGAGGCACACGACCCGGAGCGACGCGAGCGGTTCTGGAAGATGCGCAAGTCTGGGCTCCCGATCCTGTTGTCACGGACCAGCGACGAGAAACACATCGCGTTCATCGAGGACTGTGCGATTCCGCCCGAGCACCTCCCGGAGTACACGCGAGAGTTTCAGGAGATACTGGCAGACACCGACACGTTCGCGTCGTTTTACGCACACGCTGGCCCCGGGGTACTCCACATTCGACCCCTGATCAACACGAAGGACGTCGACGACGTAGAGACCATGGCGGAAATCGCCGATCGAGTGACGGACACGGTCGTCCGGCTCGGCGGGTCGGTGTCGGGCGAGCACGGCGACGGCCGCGCCCGAACACAGTGGAATCGGAAGCTGTACGGTGACGACCTCTGGACGGCGTTCCGCGATCTCAAGACGGCCTTCGACCCCGACTGGCTGCTCAATCCCGGCAGCGTCTGTGGCGACTTCGACATGACGGAGAACCTCCGGTTCGACTCGGCGTACGAAGCCGACGCCGGCTTCGACCCCGCACTGGAGTGGGCGAACGAGAACGGGATGCAGGGGATGGTTGAACTCTGTCACGGCTGCGGCGGGTGCCGCGGCCCACAGGCGACCACCGGCGGCGTGATGTGTCCGACCTATCGGGCCGCCGAAGAAGAGATTCAGTCGACACGAGGACGGGCGAACGCCCTACGCGGTGCCATCTCCGGTGCGATCCCGGACGATCCGACGGACGACGAGTTCGTCACGGAGGTGATGGACCTCTGTATCGGGTGTAAGGGGTGTGCGAAGGACTGTCCGAGCGGCGTCGACATGGCGAAGCTAAAGACCGAGGTAGAACACGCCCACCACGAGGAACACGGCGTCGACCTCCGAACCCGCCTGCTCGGAGAGTTCGAACGGCTCGCCCCGCTCGGCTCGCGGTTCGCTCCCCTCTCGAACCTCCCGGGGAAGATCCCTCTGGTCAGATCGGTGTTGGAGCGGACACTCGGGATCGCGAGCGACCGTGAGCTCCCCACGTTCCGGTCGGAGAGCCTGACAGACTGGTTCGAGGCCCGCGGCGGCCCCGGCGTCTCACGTGCCGCCGCCGACCGAGATGTCATGCTGTTCCCCGACGTGTACACCACGTACACGAACCCGGGTGCGGGGAAGGCCGCGGTGCGGGTGCTCGAAGCGGCGAACTGCCACGTCCAGATTCCGGACGTGTCCGGGAGCGGACGACCGCCTCACTCGAAGGGACTGCTGAATCGGTCGCGTGCGACCGCCCGTGACACGGTCGAGACGCTCGCACCCGACGCCGACGCGGGCTGGGACATCGTCGTCGTCGAGCCCTCGGACGCGGTGATGCTCCAGTCGGACTACTTCGACTTGCTCGCCGGTGACGCCAGCGACGTTCCCGACGCGGACGTCGAGGCGGTTGCAGAGAACACGTTCGGGGTGATGGAGTACGTCGACACGTTCCGGCTTGACGAGTCGCTCGGCTTCGACGCACCCGGACAGACGCTCACGTATCACGGCCACTGCCACCAGAAGGCGACGAAGAAGGACCACCACGCGGTGGGGGTGCTTCGTCGCGCCGGGTACGGGGTCGACCCACTGGACTCGACCTGCTGTGGAATGGCAGGGTCGTTCGGCTACGAAGCGGAACACTACTCGATGAGCAAGGCGATCGGATCGATTCTCTTCGATCAGGTCGAAGACAGCGATGGAGACATCGTGGTCGCTCCCGGCGCGTCGTGTAGCAGCCAGCTGAAGTCGCGCGACGGAGCCGACGAGGAGCCGCCACACCCCGTAGAGAAGCTGGCCGCCGCGCTCGCCTAATCCGGCCGGACTCCGCTCCGGTCGTCCGTCCGGTTCGAGCCGGTCACTCGTCGAGTTCGAACCGACGTGTGCTCGATCCGACCCGGTCACGAATCCGCTCGCGCCGACGCGCGAGCAGTGATTGAATCCCCTGTCCTGGTCCCCCCTCGATCGGCCACCCGTTCGTCCGCCAGGCTGGCGGCTCGGGGGTGAACGACGGACACGACCCGGCACACTCGCGAGCCGTCGGGCAGCGCGCTTTTGCGCCGCAGTGTGGCACCAGCGCGCGTCCCGCGCGACGGAGCGTGAAGTGTCGGCAGTCGGGCCGCATCGTCCCGTGATACGACCGCCACCCCTTGCCGTAGGCCCGTTCGGCAATCTCGAGACGACGTGTGACCGTCTCCGGGTCACGCCCGCCGTCCTCGGGAGTGAGATCGCTGGGGAGCCAGTCTACCCTCGCGGCGTCGGCGTCAACCGTGAGGGGGTCGGCGGTCGCGGCGGCGATCGAGTCGCTGTCACCGCCCTGACCGTTGGAGTCGCTGAACCGCGTCGTGAGAATCCCGGCTTCGACGGGCATCGATCGGAGGAGTGCGGGTTCGACCCGACGACCCGTCGACTCCGTCGCGAGCCACACCTCGTCGGCGAGCTCCGCTTCTACGTCGTGTGCGAGCTGGTCTGTGAGCCGGTCGGCGGCCGAGCGATCGAGGTCGGGCTTGTTCTCAACGGCGACGATACGGTTTACCCAATCGGGATACGGTCGGATCCGCCGCAACTCGATCCGGTTTCCGCGCCGCCTCGTTTCGATCAGGTCACGGCCTGCGGCACGGTGGACCGCCTGTCTGACGTATCGCCAAGGGTACCCCGGATCCGGGAGCGCGTCTCGATACCACGCCCAGTCGGCGGGTGCGTGTCTAACGACGTGCAAGAGGTCGGAGTCGAGTGGACGGTCACCGAACGCTCGCCGGGCGGCGAGCGCGGCGGGATCCACCTCAACCACGACCGTGTCCCACCGTCGTTCCCGTGTCCCGAGCTGTCTGGAGACGATCGCCGGCCGGATGTCGCCGTCGGGCCGCCACGCGAGCTCTGTGTAGCGACAGACGAGCAGCTCGTAGCCGAACTCGGAATCGAGGGTCACAGAGCGGACGCTCGCCGATCGGTTCGTGGGGGAGTCATAACAGACCGCGACCGAGCGCCGACGGGTCGCACCGGCGGCTCGACAGGACGGGTAGCGGATGGCACGGCCGGTTCAGATGTAGTCGCCGTCGGCCTCCTCTTGGAGTTCGTCGAGGTACTCGTGCGCCTCTTCGAGGATCTCTCGGGGGCCGTCTTGGGTGATCGTGTTTATCGCCTGTTCGTAGTCGCGCCACTGGAGGTCGCGGTGTTCTTTCGAGAGTTCAGCGCTGGCCTCGAACGAGCGCGCGATGAACAGGTGGACCGTCTTGTGAATGGTCTTTCCGCCGGCCTCGAACACGTAGTCGTACTCCTCTCTGAAGCCATCGATGAGGCGGAAGTCCTCGATACCGGCCTCCTCGGACACTTCTCTGATCGCCGTCTGCTGGAGCTCCTCGTCCCCCTCGATCCCGCCTTTGGGGAACTCCCAGTCCCCTGGTCGGCTCTTCAGGAGCAGGTACTCCCGTTCGCCGCGGGTGTCGCGGAAGAGGATGGCTCCAGCGCTTGTCGCTTCGACCGTCATTACCCTCGGGTAAGCAACCACCCCTAAAGAGGG
>JARVCL010000215.1:0-4585 GCA_040405695.1 Halorubrum sp.
GGTCCACTCGGAGGGGTGACCCATGCGACCGCGGACGCGGAACTGGCGTTCGTCGTCCGCGACGCGCGTCTCCACGACGAGTTCGAACGGCTCGTGGAGGGTGTGTATCACCTGCTCGTCGTGTGTGGTCGAGCCAATGACGGCGGCGAACGGCCACTCCTGTCCGGAGGCCTGTGAAGTCATCACCCGTGTGAACCGGTAGATTCGTTCGGGGTCCCAGTACATCAACAGCTCAGACAGCGAGTAGACGCCGACTGCCCGCGACAGCCCTGCCGACGACTCGACGACATCGGTGAACTTGATCCCGATTTCGGTCAGGTCGCCGGGGCTTCCGACGTATTTCGTCGTCGCGGTGTCCGGCGGTTTCTCCCCCTGTTGATGGGTAACACAGTCGATGACGACCACGTCGTCGGCGCTCCCGTCGGTGAATCGCTCGTAATCCGACCGGACTTTATCGGCCGTTCGGCCGGTCGACACGAGAATCGGGGCGGTAGACCATGCGGCGAGCAGCCGGGTGAACAGGTCGTACTTCCCGCTCATTGGGGGGCCGCTGATGAGCACGCTGTCGGCGGCGAGGACAGCGTCGGGAAGCACACTCATACATCTCCTTTCAGGGCGAGTCGTGTAAAACCCTTCCGAGGGATCACTTTCGGAGGAACGACGGGAGGTCAAGCGATGACGGAGGCCCCGTCCGAGGCTCCTCCGTGAGCGTCAGTTCGCTGAGGGCTCCGGGGAGTGCGGCCGGAACAGGCGACCGACGGGGGGTCCCAGCGGCGTCGACCAGCTCCTCCCAGACCGCACCCGGGTCCTCCTGTGGGGCCTCGAGGGCTTTCGTTCGACCCTCGTCGTACGCGAGTTCAACGATACTCCGGTCGTACGAGCTCGGAAACGCCGCCAGAACGCGGTCGAGTTCCTCCGGGCGTTCGTTTCCACAGCCCGCGGCGACGCCGAGCGCGAACGCCCGGTCGATCGCCTCGTCGCGAGGGAGCTCGTCGTCCCAGTCCGTGCCGAAGGTACGGTCGTACATCAGTGGATCACACTCGCTGCCGGGCCAACACGGAGCCCGCTGTCGGTGAACTCGATGTCTTTGATGTCCGTGTCGATGTTCGCTCCGCGCATCTTCAACACCTGTAACCCGCGGCGCATCCCGTCGTCCTCCAGATAGTTGTGCATGAACACGACGCCGTGAGCGAGGTAGTGCTCCTCGGAGTACGCGTCTGGGTCGGTCATCTCGGAGATGAAGAGCGTCGTCGCGTCGGTCCGTTTGAGCGAGGAGAGAAGCTGGATCATCGTGTCCTCGTCGTCGTCGAGGAGGAACCGTAACAGCATCGTCGAGTCGAAGACGACCCGGTCGATGTCGCGGGAGTTGATGAAGCCGGTGAGCCGGTTCGTGACGCCCGAGCGGTCTCGCCGTTCCCCGGGAAGCCCGAAAAATCGTCGTCCGTCCGCCGAGAAGGAGTCGAGAAACGTGATCCGGTCAGTCTCGATCGCCCGGTCGAAGCCGAAGTCGTACCCCCCCATGTCGTGTTTGATACCCTCCTTCGTCTCGTGCATGCTAACGTACAGCACGTCGTCCCCGTTACGAGCGCCCTCTGCGGCGAACTGTGAACAGAAGGTGGTTTTCCCGCTGCCGGGAGGTCCGCTCACCACGTACAGTCGGTCGGCCGGGAACCCGCCGTCGACGACGTCGTCGAAGCCGGGGACCCCACTGGAGACACGCATACGTGTATGCTACCGGGTTCCCAGATAAGGCTTGTCGCCCGGTTTTCAGCGGTGAGAACTCCGTGACGGCCCGTTCAGTAAGCGGTCGGTCTGTCGACTCGCCTCCTCACACGCTGGAGCGGACAGAGACCGGGCTACACCGCCGAGTCGCTGTCGGGAAGCGTCTCGACGCCGTCGGCGTCGACTGTCGGGTCGACCCAGACCACGAACCGGTCGTCGGACTTGACGATCCCGTTGACTCCCTGGTCGTCCGTCGTCGTCCCCTCGTCGACGTTCTCGGACGCGACGTCTCGTACCTGAAACACCTCGTCGACGATCCAGCCGACAGTTCCGCCTTCTGAGAGACGGTCGTCGTCGAACACGACGATCCGTTCGCGTGGCCCTTCTTCGGGGATGTCGAACAGGGTCTTCGGGTCGACGATCGTCGTCGTGCGGCCGCGAAGGTCCATCACACCCTCGACGTGGTCGGGCGAGTTGGGGATCCGCGTGAGTTCGCCGGCGTCGACGATCTCGTCGATGACGCCGATATCCAGACAGTACGTCCCGTCGCCGAGGCCGAACTCTAACACCTTGGTGCGTTCGGTCTCCGTCTCCGTGGCTGCCATACCCAGGACTGGGAGGAACCACCTCATAACCGTGTTCCCTGAATTATCATCGGTGATTACTGGGTCCGTGGGTTTATGCTATCTCTGGCCGGTTTCCCGGACATGAGTAGGACGACGGATCGAGGTGGTGGTCCGGGGCACTCGCCGCGGGTGGTAGTCGTCGACGACTCCTCGTTCATGCGAGGGTTGATCGCCGACCTCCTCGACGACGCTGGCGTGGTCGTCGTGGGGGAGGCGAGCGACGGCGCAGAGGCGCTCGACGTCGTCGCGGAGACGCAACCGGACGTGGTAACGATGGACGTCGAGATGCCCGGGGTTGGTGGGCTCGAGGCGGTTGAGCGGATCATGGCCGAGACGCCGACGCCGATACTGATGCTGTCGGCACACACCGACGACGGGGCAGAAGTGACGTTCGAGGCGCTCGAGCGTGGAGCAGTCGACTTCTTTGCGAAGCCCGGCGGCGAGATATCTACCGGCGTCTCTCGCGAAGCAGAGCGACTCGTCGAGGCCGTCAGATCCGTCGCGAACGCCGACCTCGATGCAGCCAGACGCGACGGGCCAGGCGCGGCGGATCAGTCGTCCGGCGGCGACGTCGCGACACCCGGCACGCCAGATGCCGTTCGGGGGCCGCTGACCGTCGTGATAGGCGCGTCCACGGGCGGGCCGAACGCGGTCGAACGCGTGCTCGCTTCGCTGCCGATGGCAGACTGTCGCGTGCTCGTCGTCCAACACATGCCGGAGGCGTTCACACCGCGGTTCGCCGACCGGCTCGACGACGCCTCCGACTACGACGTGCGTGAAGCCGAGGACGGTGAGCGAATCGGAGCCGGCGAGGTCCTCGTCGCCCGCGGCGGAAGCCACCTCGAGGTCAGCAGCTACCGCGCGGGACGCCTACGCGTGCGGCTCGTCGACGACGACTCGATGTCGGTCACCCCCGCAGTCGACGTGACGATGCGGTCGGTCGCCGAAGCGGTCGACGATCCGCTGGTCGGCGTGATACTCACCGGGATGGGGTCGGACGGGGCGACCGGAATTCGAGCGATGGCCGAGGCCGGCGCACGAACGATCGCACAGAGCGAGGACACCTGTGTCATCTACGGGATGCCGAAACGTGCGGTGGGGACCGGCGCGGTCGACGCCGTCTGCGACCTCGACGACGTCGCCGGGGCGATCCTCGGGGGTGAGGCGTAATGGACTCTCACCGTGCCGCGTTCGTCGCCGAGGCAGAAGACGGGATCACCGATCTCAACAACGCGCTGCTCGCGCTAGAGGCCGACCCCGAAGACGACGCGGCGATGGACGACGTGTTCCGCGTCGCTCACACCCTGAAGGGGAACGCCGCCGCGATGGGGTACGACGACGTCTCCTCGTTCGGACACGCTCTCGAAGACCTGCTCGACGCGGTCCGGGCGGGCGAGCGCGAGGTAACACCCGAGCTGATGGACCTGCTGTTCGAGGGGGTCGACACCGTCGAGACGATGGTCACTGAAATCAGCGACGAGGGGGCGGTGTCGACGGATCCGTCCGACCTCGAATCGCGGCTTCGGGCGGTCGAAGAGCACGGGACCATCGATCCCGACGGTGGGACAGGAGACGCCAGCGACGGCGAGCTACCTGACGCGGAGTCGGGCGCGGACGCCACCGCCGACGCAACTCGCGGCGACACCGCCGAACGGGAGAACGGAGACGCCGACGGCGACGAGACGACCGTCGTGGTCCCGACGCCGCCGGACGCGGTGGCTGACCTCGAGGACGACGTCGTTTATGCGGCCGTGACGGTTGGCGACAGCGACATGCCAGGTGTCGACGCGACACTCATCACACAGGCGGTCGACGACCAGTTCGATGGGTTCGTCACCGATCCGGATCCCGGCGTGTTGGAAGACGGTGAGTACGACGAGGGGTTCGACGTGTTCGTCGCCGACAGCGACCCGGAAGTCGTCGCCGAAGGCCTCGACGCGCTCACACAGGTCGAGTCGGTGGCGGCGGCCCCGGTCGAGCAGGACAGCGAGGAGAGTCACGGGGGCAACGTGGACGGCGTGGCTGACGACGCGGGCGGCGATGCCCGGTCCGCCGGATCGACCGAGTCGGACGGCTTCGAGTTCGACGCGGACGGCGAACAGGCGGCGGCGAACGGTGGCGCGGTCGACACGGCAGTCGACGACAGCCACGGCGAGACAGCGTCGAGAGAGGACACAGACAGCGTGGACGACGGACCCGACGAACCAGACGACGGACCCGACGAACCAGACGACGGA
>JARVCL010000216.1:0-4583 GCA_040405695.1 Halorubrum sp.
CTCGCAGCCGCTCGCGCGGCCGACGACGACGCGGACGCCGGCACGATCAACGACCACGTCGAGGAGTACCAGCTACTCGTCGAGGAGGCCGAGGCCCGCCCGGTCGCGGACGGCGAGACGCTCGCTGACGTCCTCGGCTTCTGACCGGACGCGAGCGGTCGAGGCCGACGACAGGACGACTATCCGGCGCGTGACCCGACGTACGCCACCGTCGGGCGCGTATCCCTGTGTCGGCGGTACACCCCCGATCTTGCCGCAAACGGTTTCACGGAGGAGGACACTGTTGGAACGTATGGACCAACGTTCCGACCGGATCAGCGGGAACGGCGACGAGTCCGCGTCCCGCTCGACCGACCCGTCGCCGGGGGTCGTCGTCGTCGGTACGGACGACATCGCGGGGATCATCCGCAGCTACGTCTCCGAGGCGGGGTACGACGTGACGGACGTGCCCGACGTGGCGACGTACGCGGACCGAACCGCGGCAGGGGCGACCCCCGAGCTGGTCGTCGTGAACGTCGACCGATCGATGCTGGCGGGCGGCGAGCTACAACTTGACGGGCGGTTCGAAGATGACGACGTGGCGGTGCTTGCCGTTTCCGGTCCGACGATAGCGAGCACAGAGGTGTCGATCCCCGGGGTGACCGTCGCCGACTGGCTCACCAAACCGTTCCAGCGGTCGGACCTCGTCGACCGGATCGAGCGCGCCATCGAGCGGGGGATCGGCCGCGACGGGAGCGGTTCCGGTCGAACACTCGGCTCGCACGCCGGCTCGTCGGCTTCGGCCGGTTCCGGCACGAACGGTGACGATCCGCGACCGACGACGGACGGACCCGCCGCGTCGGGTCGAGCGGACGCCACCGCGGACGAGTTCGTCGCCGCGCGCTCTGACGACGAGCTCGGAGCAGTACTCGACCGGATCGACGACCTCGAAACGAGCCATGAGGCGGCGCTCGATCGGATCGAGGAGTTCGATGCGAACCACGAGGCGCTCGCCGCGGACGTCGAGGCACTCACCGAGCGGTTCGCCGATCTGTCGGACGCGTTGACCATGGTCCGCGGCCACCTCGACACGCTTGACGACCGGATAGCAGGGGTCGACGACCGGACGGACGCGATCGACGACCGGGTGGACGCGATCGAGGCTGACGTTGCGGACACCCGGAGCACCATCGACTCGCTCTCCGATGGGATAGACGCGATCGCGGACGAACAACAGCGTCTGAACACCAAGCTCGAGGAGGCGTCAGGCGAACGGGCGGAGCTCCGGTCCGCAATCGAGTCGATCACGGAGTGGCAGGCCGACGTGTCGACAGCCTTCAACGCGATCCGCTCGGATGAGTGATCCATCGACGTTCAGGCAAGCCACGGGTGGCTCACAGAAATACGAGGAGGAAGCCCACGACTTCAGTCGTGGGAGGAATCGACGTGGGATCCTGCCCGGAGCGAGCGGCGATGGTTTCGGGAATATTAAATATTGGGCGGGAACAGTACGGCCCGTATGACGCGGCCGTGGAACCACGTGAGGCGGAATGAACCCTGTCTATCCGGTGGTGTTGGACCCGTTGTGAGTGGTATGCGGCCTGTTACCAGGGTCAGGAAACGGTCAACAGGTATCGGCGGGCCTACGGACGTATCCAACCTCGGTGTGGCCGCATCGCGGGTGAGCGGCCGCCGACGGGGGTCGGGTCGGAGCGGCCACTCCGGATCGGCAGCTGAGGAACCGCGGGGAGTATGAGGAGTTCGACTGCCGGTACAGACACACGCCACGGATGTCACTAACGAGCCAGGAGAAGTACGACGCGCCCGAGAAAGACGAGCTGTACGACCTTTTGAGCAGCCATCGGCGTCGATACGTGCTTCACGCGTGTAAGCAGCACGACGGATCGGTGACGCTCTCGGAGCTGGCCGACCAGATCGCGGCGTGGGAACACGACAAGACCGTCGGGGAGATCACCTCCGCGGAGCGCAAGCGCGTGTACACCTCGCTCCAGCAGACCCATCTCGACCGGATGGCGGAGGCCGGCATGATCCGATACGAGGGCGACGAGATCGAACTCACCGAAGAGGCCGAGGGGCTCGACGTATACCTCGACATCGTTCCGCCACAGTCGATCCCGTGGGGCGTCTACTACCTCGGCCTCTCGGGGCTCGGCGCGATCGTCCTCGCGGGCGTCTGGGTCGGGTTCGTCCCGACGGGGACGATCCCCGAGATCGGCTGGGCCGCGTTCGTGCTTCTCGCCTTCCTGCTGTCGTCGATCGCGCAGGTGGTCGAGAACCGACGAAACCGGCTCGATCGGCTCGATCAGCCGCCCTGACGGCATCGCGACCGGGTTTCAAGGTCGGCAATACAAAGTACGTAGAGACACAAGGGTCATCCAACAGGGGGCATTCTCGCGCGCGAGTCGCCCCGAGACGAATCCATGGGACGAAACAGAAAGCGGAGTCGGAGCCGGTCAGGCGGTAAGGTGAGCCGCCGCTCCCTCCTGCTTTTGGCCGGCATGGGAACCGCCGGCGCCACCGGCGCGTACACCACCGGCGCCTTCGACGCCGTCACCGGGGACCGCGCGCTCGGTGTGGGGACCGCCGGCGACGGTACGGCGCTTCTCGGGATCGACCGCGAGAACCCGTCCGGAGCTGACGGCGAGACCGTAGCTCTGTTCACGATCACGAACCGGTTCGGGTCGGATCTCACGCGGATCGATGCGGAGATCGTCGACGGGGCCCTCGAGGGTCCGGTTGACCCGAACACCCTCGCGACCCCGCACGGGATTCCGGCGGGCGGCTCGGGTGTCATCGAGGGTAAACTCTCGTGCAGCGGCGAGGTCGAGCGTACGATCGAGGTTGCGATCGAGGCATCGAGCACTGAACAGTCGGTCGATCTCACCCGGTCGGTGACGGTGAACTGTACGGTGCCGGAGCGGGGGCCGTGCGCGCCGTTGCACCCACCGGGCTGTGTCGACGACGAGTTCCCCGGATGGGAGGGCACCGACTGCAGCGTCGTCATCGAGACCAGCGGTGAGAGAGAGGAGACGGTCGGCGGCGGCGTGGGGATCGGCGGCGCGGTCGATCTGACCACCGACGACGAGGTTGATCTTACCGTGCGCGGAACGATCGCCGACTATCTGGGCATCGACACGTCCGGAGAGATCGATGTGCTCATGAGCGGTGGCGGGTCGATCGGTGGCCCGCTACAGGTGTCAACGTCGGACGAGGTCAAACTCGATATCAAGGGCAACGTGGGTGGCGGGTTGTGTGTCGACGAGTCGGGCGAGCTCGATGTTAGCGTCGGCGGGGGCGGTACCGTCGACGGCGAGCTGTCGCTTACCTCCAGCGATGAGGTGAGCGTCGATCTGGACGGCGATGCGTCCGTCGGACCGCTGTCGGTCGAGACGGCCGACGAGGTCGATATCGGCGTCACTGGCGGCTCCGAGATCAACGGCCGGGTCGACGTGGAGACGAGCGACGAAGTGAAGCTGGAGATGGACGGAAACGAGCGCGTTCGCGGGGACGTCTCGATCACGACCGAAGACGAGGTCAAGATCAAACTCAAGGGGAGCTCGGTCATCGAGGGCGACCTAACGATCGACACCGCCGGCGAGGTCGACATCGAACTCGAGGAGAACTCGGCGATCGAGGGGGACGTCTCGATCACGACCGAAGATGAGGTCAAGATCAAACTCAAGGGGAGTTCGGTCATCGAGGGCGACCTGACGATCGAGACGGACGACGAGGTCGACGTCTCCGGCTGCCGGAACATCGAGGGTGAGGTCACGCCGTCGGGTGCGTGCTGACTCAGTCCGTTCCCGACATCGTGGTGATCCTGAGATCGAGGCCGATCCCGTCGGAGAGGTCCGGCGAGTCGCCATCCGAGAGTAGATCGACGGTGACGCCGAACGGGACCGGATCGCCACCCGGTTCAAGTAGGTCGTCTTCAGGCCCGATCGTGAACATGCCGTCCTCCTTGTGAACCTCTCCCACCTCCGAGACGATTCCCATCACGTCGGCTGGATCCGGGTCGGGATCCCCGTCGGTGGTGAACTCGAACGTGAGCGTATCGTAGCTGACGTTCCCCTCGTTCACGATTTCGACGAGCTGCCCGAAGTCGGTGAACGCACGTTGGTTTAGGTGTTCGATGACGATCTGATCAACGTCGCCAGCGTCATCGGTTTCGACGTACGGGAATTCGCCCTCCTCAACGAGCGGAAAGTCGTCCTCCGCCTCAGCTTCGTCGCGCGCCGGTCGTAGTCTGAGATCCGAGACGACGACGACCCGCATGTCGGCGCCGGCCGACACGCTGGAGGTGAACGCCCCCGCGGAGAGAACGGCCCCGCTGCCGGCGGCGACCGAGGCAGCCCCGATGATCGCCTGTCGTCTCGTTGGCATGGTGTGTGGTGACGCGGTGGACGCCGCGTTCGTTGTACACTCGTATGACTCCTGTCGGCTTTGTATTGTCGGCCCTACCCGCTCGAAAGGGGTGCTTGAAGCGTCGATCGAGCGTTCAAGCCGAGCCATACGGGGTCCCAGGCCGGGCCATACGCTCGACCGGCACCGTTCAAGCGGCCCAATACAAAGTGGGTAGGGGT
>JARVCL010000217.1:0-4556 GCA_040405695.1 Halorubrum sp.
CGCTCGACCGGCCACGAGTTCGGTACTGCCAGTCGTTTCTGATGTCGCGTCATTCGTTGTCCTCCTGGAGCCGCGCCTCGCGGCGCTCGTCGGTAAGATCCAGTTCCGTCACGCGGACGTTGCTCGCCGGGAGCGGGCGGGGTGCTTCCTCCCCGTCCGCTCGCTCGATAGTAACGTCCTCGACGGTGATCCGCTCGTCGGTGAGATCCACCGAGAGGACCTCTCCTTCGGTGCCCGCGGCGTCGCCGCGAAGCACTTCGACGGTGTCGCCCGCGTTGACACGGACGTTTCGCTGTCCGTACTCCTCGCGGAGATCCGACGTGAGCGTGGCCCGGACCTGGTTCTGCCGCTCGTGGAGCGGCGCGGTCTCCGACCGTTTTCGTTGTTTGCGTGGCTGTTTCGTCATAGTTACACGATCATCGTCGCGGTGGACGCGATGCTCCCGAATCGTTCGGCAACCTCACGCGCGATGGGACCTTTGATCTCGGTCCCACGGGGCTCCTCGAGGTCGTCGACGATCACGGCCGCGTTGTCCTCGAAGCGGACGCGCGTACCGTCGGGACGACGGATCGGCTTGCGCTGGCGAACGACGACCGCCTCCAGCACCTGCCGCCGCATCTCCGGGGTCCCTTTGGTGACCGAGACGGTCACCTTGTCGCCGATCCCTGCTTTCGGGTGGCGGTTCTTCGTGCCAGAGTAGCCCGACACGGAGATCACCTTCAATTCGCGCGCGCCGGTGTTATCGGCGCACGTGATCAGCGACCCTTTCGAGAGTCCCTGCGTGACGTCAGCTTTGAGCGCCTCCATCACTGATCACCCGAGCGGTTCTCGACGACGACGTGGGACTTCGTCTTCGAGAGCGGTCGCGTCTCCGCGATTGTCACTTCGTCACCTTCCTCGAGCGGGTCGAGCACGCCCGGCACGTGTGCCGGGATGCGCGACCGACGCTTCATGTACCGATCGTATTTCGGTACGAACACGTCGTACTCCCGCTCGACGATGACGGTCTTTGCCATATCCGTCGACACGACCGTCCCCTCTCGGAGTTGGCCGCGGACGGGAAGCTCCCCGTAGAAGGGACACTTCTCGTAGTCGTAATCCTCCGGGTCGTCTGGTTCCGGAGGCGTGGGTACGTCGATTCCTATCGCCATTGTGAGACACCTCGTTCGGTGCGTTCGGCGGGTCGATCCCGCAGTTGTGTGCCATCCACCGTAACGTAGACTGCGTCTTTGCACTCGCCTCGCCGGCTCGCCGGCCCCGCGTCGTCACCGGTGACGACGGTTGTGGACCCGGACGGGCCGGACTGACGGGGGCGGACCCCCGTAGTATCCGGCCCGAGTTGGGACGCAGACCCCGACGACTGGCCGTCGTCGGCGGCTTCATCTGTGCGCGTCCGTGCGGTCGCCTCGTCGACGACCGCAAACTCGAACGTAGTGCCCGTCTTGGGCACCTGTTTGTCCCCCGATTCCGTTCGAACGACGAGTGTGCCAAACGTCTCGAACAGCACGCGACCCGCGATGCCAACGTAGGCGTCGCTGTCGGCGTCGGCCACCCGGACCGGGAGGCCGACGAGTTCGTGCCGTGTGAGCGTTTCGGGGGATAGCATATCGTTACTCGTCGTCGAAGTCGCCTTCTTCCGCCTGAATCGTTTTGATCCGCGCGATCGTCTTCTTCAGTTCGTTCATACGACCGGGGCTCTCGGGCATCCCCCCAGCCGCCTGCTGCGCCTTCGTGTTGAGGAGTTCAGTCTCGAGCTCCTCCAGTTCGACCTGCCGCTCGGCGGCGGTCATATCTCTGATTTCTTCGGTGTAGAGGATCGCCATCGTTAGTCCTCCGTCTCCTCGTCGTCAGCCGCCTCCATCTCGGCGACGAGATCGGCGGCCTCGGACTCGATATCCTCGTCGAGCTCGTCGAGCTCGTCCGGTTCCTCGTCGATGTCGCCGGTCTCGACCGGCTCTTCGGCCGGAACGTCGGTCGCCTCGGCGCTCGTGCCGGCGGCCTCCTCGACGACCTCCTCGACGACCTCCTCGTCGATAACCTCGGTAGGGTCCTCGTCCGGCACCGACACGTCGTCGTCGGCACCGACGTCGGGGACCTCCTCCGGTTCCTCTTCGAGGAGCGCTTCGACGCCCTCGTCGGCAGCCGCTTCGGCCTGCTCGACCTCCGGAACCTCGGCGTCTTCTCTGATCTCGAAGTCGTCCGGAAGCTTCGCTCCCGGCGGGATGATCTTCACGTTGACCCCGATCGTGCCGAGCTTCATGACGGCGACGCCCTGACCGTGGTCGACGACCTCCTGAGCGGGTTCGCCGTTGTGTTTGATGTACCCGCGGTTGAACTTCTCGACACGCGAGCGAGCACCAGTGACCTTCCCGGAGAGGACGATCTCGGCACCCAGCGCGCCGGCGTCCATGATCCGATCGATCGTGGTGTGCCCCGCCTTCCGGAAGTACCACCCGCGTTCGAGCGCGTTCGCGAGCCGGTCCGCAACGATCTGAGCGTTCAGGTCGGGCTCGTCGACCTCCTGTACGTCGATCTGCGGGTCGTCCATCCCGAAGCGGTCCTCGAGTTCGGTGGTGATCTTCCGGATGTTCTTCCCGCCCTTGCCGATGACCATACCGGGCTTTTCGGCCTTCAGGACGATCTGTGTCCCCATGGGCGTCTTGGCGACGTCCATGCCGCCGTAGCCGGCGCGGCCGAGCTCGTCAGCGAAGAACTCGTTGATCTGTGAACGGCGAAGGCCGTCCTCGATGAATTGGTGTTCGTCAGCCATCAGTCGTCACCTGCCTCCGGCTCTTCGATGATCAGTTCGACATCTGCGAGCGTGGTGTTCCACTGCGTCGCACCCGCCGCACGCGGGTTCCGTCCGGGCCGTTCGCCCACTTTGTGTGGGGCGACGTGTTTGATCACCATCTCCTCGCCGTCGAACCCCTGTTCGATCGCGTTGTTCTTCACGTTCTCTATGAGCTTGAGGAAGTCCTTCGCGGCCTTCTCGGGGTAGCGACCCGCGTCCCAGCCGTCGATGTCAGAGCGGTGACCGGCGCCAGCGTTGTGCTGGCGCATCGGAACCGACCGCTCCTCGTCGATGACCGCCTGGAGGAACTCCTCGGCGTCGGCGACGGTCTCGCCTTTGATCTCCCGAGAGATCTCTTTGCTGTCCTTCACGCTGATGGGCCGATCGCGGAGCATTCCCTTGGCGGTGGTCTCCGGGTCGGCCTCGACGCTGTAGTTGATTCCCATGATCTTACTTGAGGGGCACGAACTTCGAGGACCGGGTCGCGCCGATGCCGGCCTGCCCGTGTTCGACCGTGCTTCGGGTGAGGTGGAACTCGCCGAGATAGTGGCCGATCATCTCGGGTTCGACCTGCACGCGCTCGAAGCTATGGCCGTTGTACACGGCGAAGGTGACACCGACGAACTCCGGCAGGATCGGCATATCGCGCAGATGCGTCCGGATCGGGTCGTCGGCCGTCTCCTCTTTGTCGCGGTTCCGGGCCTTCTCGAGCAGCTTCTGCTGTTCGACGCCCAGTCCTCGCGTGATACTTCGCCGCTGGCGTGCGGGGAGCAGTTCTGCGACCTCGTCGAGGTCCATCTCCTGTAACTCGTCGAGCGAGTGACCGCGGTAGGCGAACTCTTTGCCCTCGCGGCCGGTGCGGTATTCTGAACTCATTTGTTGCCACCTCGTCCGGTGCGTTTGGATGCGATGTCACCCACCTTCCGTCCCGGCGGGGCGTCCCGCGAGACGGATTTCGGCTTGCCGGGGTGTTGTCGGCCACCCCCACCGAAGGGGTGGTCGACGGCGTTCATCGCGACGCCGCGAACGCGGGGGTACTTCGTGCCACGCGCACGCATCTTGTGATGCTTGTTCCCGGCCTTGACGAACGGCTTCTCCGTCCGTCCGCCGCCGGCAACCACGCCGATCGTGGCGCGACACTGCGGATCGAGTCGCTTCACTTCGCCGCTCGGTAATTGAACGACCGTGACGTCGCGGTCGTGGGTGAGAAGCGTCGCCGAGACGCCCGAGGCCCGCGCAAACTTCCCGCCATCGCCACGGTTGCTCTCGACGTTACAGACCGGGATCCCCTCGGGGATCTCTGCCAGTGGGAGCGTGTTGCCGGGTTTGATCTCCGCGCTCACGCCGACCTGAATCGTGTCGCCAACGGCGACGCCCTCTGGGGCGAGCACGAGGCGACGGTCGTCGTCCTCGAACTCGATCTCCGCGAGGGGTGCCGACCGAGCCGGGTCGTGTTCGATCCCGACGATCTCGCCGGTGATCGTGTCGGCGTCTTCGACCGCCTTGTGCGACAGTTCCGCCTTGTATCGGTGGGACGGGGCCCGGAACGTCGGGCCACCGCGTCCACGCCGTTGTCCTTGAATTCGTCGTCCCATCGTTAGAACACCCCGATTCGGGAGGCGATCTCGGTCGCGTCGTCGTCGTCCGATAGTGTGACCGTCGCCTTCTTCTTGCCTTTCGACGTCACCTGCGTGTTCACGTCGTCGACGACGACGTCGTACCGGGACGCTACCTCGTCGGCAATCTCCGGTTTCGTCGCGTCGAC
>JARVCL010000218.1:0-4504 GCA_040405695.1 Halorubrum sp.
TCCCATCGGCGTGTCGGGTCGCAAACGTAAGTTCCCAAACCAGCGCATTGCGGTGCGGGCGTGGGAAGCCCACGACTTCAGTCGTGGGAGGATGTCACAAGCGCACGCCTGAGGCGGGGGCGTGTCCACTCGATGGTTGAGAAGCGTGCGACGCTGTGCAGTCGGGTCGCCTTCGACGCGACTTTACGCCTCACCCGTCTACTGAAACACGAGATGGGATACGCGTGTCCGGTCTGTGAGACGCCGCAGCGCGACGGCGAGCACCTCGCGCACCACCTCGCGTTTACCGCGATGCTCCACGGCGACGACCACGAGGCGTGGCTCGACGACCACGTCCCTGACTGGGCTGACCGCGACCCCGCTGGACTCGCGAGTGCGGTCACTGAGTACGCCGACGCCACCGAGTACCACGAGGTGTTCGAGGACACGGCCGGCGGGACCCGTGGTCGACCCAACGTGGATCCAGAGACGTACACCGAGTCACTCACAGGCTCCGACCCCAATCGCTCGGACGAACACGGGGACGGACACGGACACGCCCACGAACAGGGGTCTGCTCCGCGCTCTTCCGTCCGTGTTCCTGACCCCTCGGAGCTGGACCCCGAGGCGGCCGCCGCGGTCCGAGAGGCCCGCGAACTGACCGAAGAGATGTACGCGACCGAGGACTCGTCGGCGGCGGACGCCTCGGCGACGGCCGACACCACGACGGGAGTCGACGAGATGGCAGGGACCGACGAGAGCGATAGCGCCGACGAAGGGGAGACCGACGACTCCGATGCTACCGACACCGCCGGCCAGTAGCACAACGCCCTTGACGGTGGGTTCCCGAGCACCGACCATGAGAACCCGAGGCGCGTTCGCGCCGACCACCCGCGCGGAGGCGTTGGAACGGTACGAGGACGCCGGCCCCGCCGCCAAAACGGCCGTCCGAGAGACTGCGAAAGCGATGGAGTTCGACGCCGACGAGTACGACGAGCGGGTCCGTCCGGAGGTAGTCGAAACGGCCCGAGACGCCATCTTCGCCGAACTCCTCGTGGTCCACGTTGGAACGCGTGCAGCGTTCGACGACTGGCTCTCGACGGCCGAGTACGACGAGGAGGACGTGACACAACTCGGCGCGGACACCGTCGACAACGTCGCCTGGCACCCGATTCCGTTCGTCGAGACGGTGCTCGCGACGACGTTTCAGGACGGCGAGGATGCAGCCGTGAGCACGCTCCGTCGGAACGCCTTCGGCCGCGTGTACCGCGAGGAGTTCTACGAGTCGAAAAAATAGATACGCCGCCGTGGCCGTCTACGCGACGGCCGTCTCTGTTCCTGTACCGATATTTCCGTGTGAAGACACGCTTGCTTTCGTCTCGCCGATCGCCGACTCGATCGCGTCCTCGATGGTTGCTTCGAGCTCGTCGACGGTCAACTCGCCCTCTTCCGTCCGCACGTTGACGACCAGTTCCGTAACTGCCAGCCGGACAGCCGACTCCGCGGTCGCACGCTCATCATCCGACAGCGGAGCGAGTTCGTCACGGATCGCGTGTTCGATCTCCGCGACGGAGTGAACCACTTCGGCCGGCTCCGTTGCGGCTTCGACGTCCCCGTCATCGGCGACCGGGCCGACCTCGTTCGTCGCCGTCGATATCGTCGCCTCTGTTTCGAATCTGTCGTCCGCTACTGGGTCCGTTGGGGTCGTTCCAAGCGCGTCAACCTCCCATTCGAGTCCGAGCCCGTCGTACAGTCCGGGAGCAGTTGGGTTCGTTGGGACGGTCGCGGGCGCCGTTCCGTTCTCGTCGGCGAAGAGGAAGTACCCCTCAAGCGGGCTACCATCCGGCATCTCTCCGTCTCCGAAGACGTGGGTCCCGTCAAGCTCCCCTCCAGGACCGACCTGACCATCTGGAACCTCGTTCAGTCCCATTGCCACCGAAACGTCGGTCGAGGAGAGGCCGACGCTCTCGTCGATCGGCCCGTAGTGGGGTGGAGCGAGGTAGTTCCATCCCTCGATGAGCCCGGCGCTCGATGGCGCACCGGGTTCGTCGGCGGTGAACTCAAGCGTGGCTGTCCCGTCAGACTCGGCAACGACGACGAGACCCTCTAGCGGCTCGATCGTGTCGGTTCCGCTACGGAGGGTCCATTCGTCTTCGTGGGCGTCGTAGCCGTATATCGCTCCCTCGAAGTCCGCGTCGAACAGCTCCTCGACGGTTCCGTTCACCGCGCCGGGAACGCCGAAGCGGTAGGTCTCGCCGGCCGCGAACGACACGCTCAGTCCCACTTCGGTCTCCTCGCCAGGGACGTGCGTGACGGCCTCATGATCCGGGTGTGAGATGAGATGCGGGTCGACGACGGCTCCGCCGTCTTCCGCCTCAACCTCGTACTGTGCGATGTTCTGTGGGATCCGCGGACCGTCGATGTCGATGACGGTTCGTGTGTCGTCCGCCGCGGGACCGTCAGGCCCGAAGTAGTTCAGCCGGGCGTCCACCACGGACGGGTCGATGTCCGGATCAAGCCGTTCGACGGCGTTGACGATCCCCGCCTCGGTGTCAGCGAGGTCGTTATAGTTGACGGTAAGACCGTCGACTTCTGGGAAGTAACGGTCGTCCGGCGCGCCGACGACGACACCCATCTCGCCGGAGAACGCGTTCCGCGTCACCTCGGTCCCCGAGCGCCAGTTGAACAGGAAGTCGACGCCGGCGGTGACATCGTGGAACTCGTTGTGTTCGATCCGGTCGACTTCACCGAACTGACTGACGTCGACGCCGACGGAGGCGTTCTCGACGTGGTTGTGTTCTATCGCGCGCTCCTCGGCACTCCCGCCGAGGGTCATCGCGCTCCCCTCGACGTCGACGAACGTGGAATTCCGGATGTCGAACCCTTCAGCGCCGGTGTCCTCGTAGACGCCGTCCCCGACGTTCTCGACGTGGACGTTCTCGATCAGCGAACTGACCGACTCCTGTTGTTGTGAGGCAACGATGGCGGCCTCGTCGGCGTCCTCGATTGTCGTGTCGGTGACGGCAACCTGACTCTCGGTCAGCACCCCGACTCCGACATCCTCGATGTCGACGTCGGATATTTCCGTTCCCGGGGCTCCCTCGACAACGACCCCGGCTCCGGAGCTCTCGACGGTCACGTTCTCGATGTCTGCGTCCGCCTCGGTGAGCGAGAACAGCCCCCCGACGCCGATCTGGATCCCCGGGAAGCTCTCTCCGGCGTTTTGGACCGTCACGTTTGTCATCGTCACGTCGCCGTCGACGAAGATTCCGGCACCTTGATCGGTCGCGTTGACCTCGATGTCCTCGATCGCGAGCGCTCCAGACGTGGAGACGAGACCGACCGGGTTCTCCGTCGGAACCTCGCCCGGATCGGCGTCGTCGGGTATCTCGATCGTCGGCGACGCGCCGTCGGCGGCGGTTATCGTGAGGTTCCGCTTGCCGCCCTCGGGTATGTAGACCTGCTCTTCGTATGTCCCGTCGCCGATCGCTATCGTTCCGCCGCTCTCGATCACCTCTGCGGCTTCATTGATGCTTTCGACATCGTCGGGGACAGACAGCGGCGGGTCGTACACTGCGGTCGGGCCGGTGCCGCTGAAGTAATTGTCGTCGGCAGGATCGAACACGTCGTCACGCTCGACCTGGAAGCGGTGGTTGAGCACCACTGACCCGGCGACATCCGCGTCGCTCTCGACTTCGATCGTGAACTCCTCGTCAGTCAGACCGTCGTACGCGAGTGCCTGATCGAAGTCGGCGATGTTGCCGTTCACGCGGACCGTCAGGTCCGCTTCCTCCAGCGTGCTCCGCTCGTCGAGGAGGGTGAGTTCGTACTCACGGATCTCTTCGACGCTGTAGGTCACCTCGATGCTCTCGCCGGGCGAGATCCGATCCGGCTGTCCGCTCACCTGTTCGATCGGCGAGTCCGCGTCGGAGAACCGGATCGCGTTCCCGAGGATGCGGTTTGCGTCCTCGGTGAACGCCCCGCTCCCGACAAACGTCGTCCGTCCGAGAGAGGCCGCGAGCACGGTTTGCGTCCCGTCGTCGACCGCGATCGCCGGACCTTCGGTCGGTTCTCCCTCGGTACTGCCGCTCGCGTTCGCGAGGGTAGCGCCGGTGTATCCGTCAAAGAAGCTGATGTCGCCGGCGGCAGCCTCGTGGATGAGTACCGACTCGCCTTCCTCGGCGACATCGTCGAAGATCGGGTGGTCCGGCTGGGTCGGCTCGAAGGTCGGCCCGAAGTCCTCGAAGAATCCGCCACCGTCGGAGACTGCTGACGGATCCCCGGTCGCCTGTGACAACAGTTTGATCGAGTCGCTGTTGAACAGCCCCCACTGGTCGAGATACACGCTTCCGACGTCGTTGGTTTCAGTCGCCTCAGCGAACTCCTCGACGAACGCCGGATCGACATCGATAAAGAACCGGTGGACGACGTACACATCGTGTGACTCGATCTCACCGTTCTCGATCAGATCTCGTACGTCGTCACGGTACAGCAGTTCCGCGTCGAACTGTGGCGAGATTCCTTC
>JARVCL010000219.1:0-21673 GCA_040405695.1 Halorubrum sp.
CTCTCGAATTGCGGACGAGGAACACCGACAATTAAATTGTCTCTGTGGGGTTGGTCCGACCGCACACAAGCCCACGACTTTAGTCGTGGGTAACTGACGGGACGTGCATCTCAGCCGCCGGTTTCCGTCCGTGCTGTCTCGGCCCACTCCGGTTCCGGAACCATCGCGCCACGGTCACGGTACTCGATGTCGACGTCGACGCTCGCTGTCGTTTCGCCGTGCGGGCCCGCCCAAGACTGTTGGATGTGCGGAACGAACCCGGATTCGAACACACGCACCACGGCGGAGGCGCTCTCCACCGTCTGTGGCACGGAGCGACTCCCCTCGAACGAGTCGGCGACGAACCGTGCCGACGACTCTCCGTCGACCTCGTCTGCGTCTTCGAACGTCGGCTCCCAGTTGTTCAGCCCCTCGTACACGCTTTCTCCGTTGTCGGCCTCACCCGATCCTTGCGGGACGCGGATCCCAACGAGCACGTCCTCCCGCATGGTCGCTTCGACGACGTTCGGTCCCCAGTCGACCGGCTGCCGGTCGTATCGCACCTCCGAGCCGAACTGCTCGCGGACCAACGCTTCGCCGTCCGCCACGTACAACTCCGTCCGGTCTGTCTCCTCACTCTCGGTCAGTTCCTGTCTGAGATACTGCCGCTCGTTGTCGAGGTCGTAGCTGGACTCGTACGTCTGTGAGGGGAGCCAGGGGCTCGGCTCCGTCTCCCCGTCGTGCCCAGTCTGGGCGGTCGAAAAGAGGGTCACGCCGCCGGCCTCGACGGCGGCGTTCGCGTGCCGTTCCGCCAGTGTCTCGACGTCGAGCCCGTTGCCGTCCCGCCAGTCGACTTCAGCGAACGGGAACGCGTCGACGTCCGCTCCGTCCTCACCGCCGAGAGCGTCACTACAGCCGGCGAGCACACCCGCCGTCGTCACGCCAACGGCAGCGAGAACCCGTCGTCTCTCCATATCAGGTGCAGACCGGTGAACGGCAAAAACCCACGGTTCGTCCCGGCCACGTCTCGGCTTCGCTCCCGAACCGCACAGAGTGGCCCGTTTTGCTTCGGTAGATCGCGTCTTCGAACCGAGACCGGATCAGGTCAACTGCACGTCGTCGATATCGTAGTGCCGTTTCGCCAGCGTTCGTGCCGTCTCGATGTTCTGGCCGTCGGCACCGATGGCGACCCCCCGGTCGGGTTCAGGCACCTCGACGTACGCGACCCGGTCGTTCTGCTCGGACACGGTTACTGCGTTGACCGCGGCCGGCGCGAGCGCGCTTGCGACGAACGCCTCCGGTGTGTCGGCGTCCTCGACGAGATCGACGGACTTGCCGAGACGCCGTTCCGCCTCTTCGACCGTTTCGCCGGCCTGTCCGATGGCGGCCGCCATCTCGCCTGCCGGGACGAGAAAGACCAACCGCTCACCCTCCACGAGACAGTCTTTCGGCGCGACGCCGGTCAGCTCGTCGAAGCGACCGATGTACCGCCGTGCCTCGTCGGAGAGTTCGACGCGCATCAGTCGTCGCTCACGACGCGTGACCCCATCCGGAGGTCGACGTCGCCGGTTCCGATCGAGATGGGCTTGCCAGCGATGACGTTCTCGATGACACCGTCGAGCTCGTCGTACTCGCCGTGAACCGCCGCGTCGAGCAGGTGGTTCACGGTCACCTCGAACGCCGCTCTGGCGAGCACCGAGTCTTTCGACCCGGAGATCCCGTGCCGACCGATCGACTCGATCTCACCGTTGTTCGTCATGATATCGGCCACGAGCATCAGGTGTCGGACGTTCACGTCGTCGAGCCCCTGCTCTTCGAGCGTGTTCTTCGTCTCGTCGATGATCGTCTCGCGGGCCGCCTCGACGCCTAAGTTGCGGTAGATCTCGTGAATGTTGTTACACGTCGTCCGAGAGGCGTCGACCCCCTCTATTTCGAGGGCGTCACCGAAGGCAGACCCTTCGGTGTAGAGGACGAACTCCTCGCCGTCTTCGAGCTGTTCTTTTCGAATGACGACGCGTTCGACCTCCTCGATCCCTTTGAAGACGATGTCGCGGAGCCGCTCGACCAGCTGCAAGAGTTCGCGGTAGCTCGGCTCGCTGGGGCCGAACTCGATGACGGTGTCCGTCTGCCGCGTGTCGACGCCGAGCGCGTCTTCGATCGTCTCTGCGATGATCTCCGCGACCGCTGCCGGGTCGGAGTGCGTCGGCCACCGCTCCAACAGCGTGTCGTCGTTGAGGTCGATCCGAACGAGCATGTCCGCGACGTTCGTCGACACGTCGCCCAGCGCGAGGATCCGTGTCGACTCGATCGACCAGACGACCTCGTGGGCCTTCTCGCGGTCCGTCGCGTACTCGCCCTCGAGGTGAACCGTCATCATCGGCGTGTCCGGCGTTTTCCGGGCGTCCACGAGTTCGATGAGCCGTGGTAGCCCCTGTGTAACGTCTATCTCCGCGACGCCGGCGTAGTGGAAGGTGTTCATCGTCATCTGTGTCCCGGGCTCGCCGATCGACTGTGCTGAAACCGTCCCGACGGGCTCCAGTGGGTCGACGCGGGTCTCGATGTATCTGTTCTCGACGCCGGTGGCGATGTCGGTTGCCTGCTCGATCGTGACACCACCGTGTTCCTCGGCTTTCTCCGCTATCGTCTCGTACACCTGCGTCTTCAGACGACTCGGCAGTTCCGTCGCCTCCACGACCGCCTCGATATCGTCGGTGACGTGCTCGTACTCAGTCATCCGACTCCACCCCCAGCTCCTCGGCCTTGTTCAGCCCAGGCCCTGCGTGTTCTGACAGGTTCGTCGGCGGCGCGCGCTGGCCGAGGAACCGCTCTTTCTCCTCGTCCGAGTCGAACTCCGCACCGAGGACGCGGTCTGCAATCCCCTCGACGTCGATACCGTCGCCCTCACCGGAGGAGACCTTGATCGGTGAGGTGCCGTCCTCGCCGAACTCGAACTGGACGATCCGGCCCGAGGTGTCCCGAACCGTTCCGTCGTACTGCGCTTCGAGCTCGGAGAGAGCGTTGATGAGCCGCCGCTGAAGATAACCGGACTTCGAGGTCCGAACCGCCGTGTCGACGAGCCCCTCGCGGCCGCCCATCGCGTGGAAGAAGAACTCTTCGGGCGTGAGCCCGCCGCGGTACGAGTTCTCGACGAAGCCGTGTGCCTCCGCGGAGAGGTCGTTCGGCTTGTAGTGGGCGAGCGTCCGGTCCTCGTAGCCTCGGTTGATCCGCTCGCCGCGAACCGCCTGCTGACCGACGGAGCCAGCCATCTGCGTGAGGTTCAGCATCGACCCGCGTGCCCCCGACCGGGCCATGACGACGGCTGGGTTGTCGTCGCCGAAGTGTTGATCGGCGATCTCACCCGCGGAGTCGCGAGCCTTCCCGAGCGTCTGCATGATCTTCATCTCCAGCGTCTCGTCGACGCTCCGACCGGGGAGCGACTCGAGTTCGCCGGCACGGTACGTCTCGATCAGCTCGTTGACGCGCTCGTAGGCGCTCTCGATCGCCTCGTCGACCTGCTGTTCGGCCGCCGGCGGGATCGACTCGTCGTCGATCCCGATCGAGAAGCCGAAGTGCATGATCGCACGCATGGCGAGTGACGCGATCTCGTTGATAAAGACGCGAGCTCGGGTCTCGCCGTACTGTTTGGTGAGTGTATCGACGACCTCGCCGCCGAACGCGCCGACCGCGTCCTCGTCGATCGTTCCCTCGACCAGTCGGCCGTTCTCGATCACCACCGCGTCACCTGCCGAGGAGGTGAACTCCAGTGAGAGGTCGTCCGGCAGCAGCTCAGAGAAGAGCGTCCGACCGGTCCAGTACTCTGTGCCGTCCTCGTCGACACCGTCCGCTTCCGGCAGTTCGTTGACGCGTGTCGCACGCAGCAGGTCGAGCGCCTGCGTCTCCGTGAACTGCGGGTTCGAGTGGGTGAGCAGATACGTTCCGGAGATGTGGTCCTGTATCGCCCCGATGATGTTCCCGCCGAACCGGGGGCTCAGAATCTGCTCTTGGACGCGCATGAGGACTCGCGCCTCCGCGCGAGCCTCCTCGTTCTGGAGCGCGTGCATGTTCATCTCGTCGCCGTCGAAGTCGGCGTTGTACGGCGGACAGACAACCGTGTTCAGTCGGAACGTCTTGTACGGCATCACGACGACCTCGTGAGCCATGATCGACATCCGGTGGAGCGACGGCTGCCGGTTGAATATCACGATGTCGCCGTCGACGAGGTGTCGGTTCACCTCCCAGCCCGCCTCGACCTTCTCGGCGAGTTCCTCACAGTTCTTTTCTGTCACCTTCAGCCGCCGACCGTCGGGGCGGCGCACGTAGTTCGCGCCCGGATGCGCTTCCGGCCCGTTTCGAACGTACTGGCGCGCTTCTTCGACGTTTCGCTCGGTGACGTTGAGCGTCTGTGTCATCTCTTTGGCGACGCGGTCCGGGACCCCGACCTCGTTCAGCGAGAGCGTCGGGTCCGGCGAGATGACGGTTCGAGCGGAGAAGTTGACACGCTTCCCGGACAGCGACCCACGGAACCGGCCCTCTTTCCCTTTCAGCCGCTGTGAGAGCGTCTTGAGCGGGCGGCCAGAGCGGTGTCGCGCCGGGGGTGTTCCGCTAATCTCGTTGTCGACGAACGTGGTAACGTGGTACTGTAACAGCTCCCAGAGGTCCTCGATGATCAACTGTGGCGCCCCGGCCTCACGGTTCTCCATGAACCGCTGATTGATCCGGATGATGTCTACCAGCTTGTGGGTGAGGTCGTCCTCTGAGCGCTGGCCGTTGTCCAGTGTGATCGACGGGCGCGTGGTGACCGGCGGCACCGGAAGCACGGTCAGGATCATCCACTCGGGACGGGAGTGCTCGGCGTCGATACCGAGCACTTCGAGGTCCTCATCCGGGATGTCCTCGAACCAGTCGCGGACGTCCGAGGGCATCAGCTTGTTCATATCCTCCTCGGTGAGGTCGACATCGAGCGCCGACTCGATCTCTCGTCGGTCCTCTTTGCGGGGGCGGAACTCGCCCGCCATGATGTCGTTGATCCGGTCCAGCGCGATCCCCGTCCTGTCCGCGAGCTCCTGCGGGGACGTGCCGGGGTCGTCCGCCTCCTCGTCCGGCTGCATCGCGGCTGCGATGCGCTCGGAGTAGTCCCCCGAGAGCACGTCTTGTACCTCGTAGTAGGTCGTCGGCTTCTCGTGTTTGATGTCCGCCTGCGGCTCGCCACAGTACGGACACGTCGACGCCTTCCGAGCCTGTCGGACCGCCGCTTTCAGCACGTCGTGGGGGTCCTCGCCGAGCTCCTCGGCGCGCTGTAGTCGGTCGCGGAACTCGTCACGCTCGGCCTCGGTGAGCGCCAGCTTTCCACACTCGCGACACGTCGACCGCAACAGGCGGCGGATGAGCTTCGTGAACCCGACGTGGATGACCGGGGCGGCCAGTTCGATGTGGCCGAAGTGGCCGTTACAGGAGCCAGAGTGGGAGCCACAGGTCCGACACTCTAGGCCGGGGTCGATGACGCCCAGTCGCGGATCCATCAGCCCCATGTCGATCGGATAGCCGTCGTCGTCGTACGTGTCCGCCGTGATCACTTTCGTCGCCGACATGTCCCGGTACGTCTCCGGGTCCATGAGGCCGAAGTCGATCCCGCCGAGCACTTTTGGTGTTTGCATTGACATTTAAATCGCGTCCTCCAGTTCGAGTTTCGGTCGGATGCCGAGAGCGATCATCTCGTCGAGCAGCAGTTTGAACGCGTAGCTCACCTCGAGTTCGTGGATGTCGTCCTCGTCGCCGGTCACTGGGTCGTACACCCGGCGCTGTTCGCGGTCCTCGACGGCGACCAACCCCGTCTCTGCTGAGACGTACACCGTCTCCGCGTCTGATGATTCGAGCAGCCGCTCGTTGAGCACCATCGACGCGCCGTGTCCGATGATCGTGTCACGCTCCATCTCGCCCACACGGAGCCCTCCCTCCCGGGCACGCCCTTCCGTCGGCTGGCGCGTCAACACCTGCACCGGCCCGCGTGAGCGGGCGTGCAGCTTGTTCGATACCATGTGGTACAGCTTGTGATAGAAGATCGTCCCGACGAAGATCTCCGCTTCGATCTTCTCGCCGGTGACCCCAGAGTACATAACCTCCTTGCCGGAGGATTTGAAGCCGTGCTCCTCCAGCCCGCTCCGGAGTTCTTCCTCGTCTTCGCCCTGGAACGGGGTGCCGTCGACGCGAGAGCCACGAAGCGATCCGACCTTCCCGCCGAGCATCTCTAAGACGTGCCCCACGGTCATCCGTGACGGCAACGCGTGTGGATTCATCACGAGGTCTGGGACGACCCCCTCCTCGGTGAACGGCATGTCCTCCTGTGGAGCGAGGTGGCCGACGACACCCTTCTGGCCGTGTCGCGACGCGAACTTGTCACCGAGTTCGGGAACTCGCTGGTCGCGGACCTTCACCTTCGAGAGCTTTGATCCGTCCTCGCCCTCCATCAGCGTCACGGTGTCGACGACCCCCGACTCGCCAGACCGCATCGTCACGCTCGTCTCGCGCCGTTTTTGCGGCGACAACCCGCCCATGTCGTCCGGCTCCTCGAGGAACCGTGGTGGGCTGGTTTTCCCGAGCAGGACGGAGGACTCGTCCACCTTCGTCTCCGGATTGACGAGGCCGTCCTCGTCGAGGTGAGTGTACGCGTCCTCGCCGCGTGCGCCGCGAACGTCCTGTGAGGGGATCTCGAAGCGATCCTCTTGGCCACCGGGGTACCGACGCTCTTCACCCTCGTATGTCCGGAAGAAGTGCGAACGGGTGAGCGCACGGTCGACGGAGCCCTGGTTCATCACCAGCGCGTCCTCGATGTTGAACCCCTCGTAGGACATCACGGCGACGACGAAGTTCTGTGCCGCCGGCCGCTCGTCGAAGCTGATCTGGTCGGACGTCTGTGTCTTCACCATCGCCAACTGTGGGTAATGCAGCAGGTGTTGGCGCGTATCCGGCCGGATCCGGTAGTTCGCTGATGGGAGCCCCAGCGACTGCTTCATCATTCCCGCTCCCATCGTGATTCGAGGGCTCGCGTTGTGTTCGGGGTACGGGATCATCCCCGCGCCGATACCGAACACGAGCTGTGGGTCGATCTCGAGGTGGGTGTGGTCCTCGGTCACGTCTTCCTCGTCGACGGCGACGAGGATGTCCTCCTCCTCTTCGGCGTCGATGAACTCGACGTATCCCCGATCGACGAGATCCTCGAACTCGACGTCGCCACGGTCGAGCGCGTCGATCTCCTCGTCACCGAGCAGGGGTTCACCGTTCTCGACGACGATCAGCGGGCGACGGGCCCGACCCGCGTCTGCGTTGACGATGACCTCTCGGGTTCGCTCTTTCACCGAGACGTTCACCATCTCGCTCACGTCGCCGCGTCGGCGCGCCTCTCGGATCTGTTCGGCGAGAGCCTCGGGATCCGGATGGGTCCCAACGAGACTCCCGTTGACGTACACTTTCGCTTCGCGTTCTGCTTGTGCCATGTTAGTCGTCCGCCGTCTGTCGTTCGACGCCCTCGATGCCGGGGATCCCCTCGACACCCATCGACGCCAGTTCTCGTTTCAGCCCCTGTTCGTCGTCGACCGTCTGTGAAAGCTCCATCGCCTGTGCGAAGTTCTTCACCAGCCCACAGTTCGGTCCCTCCGGCGTCTCGGAGGGACAGATGCGACCCCACTGGGTCGCGTGGAGGTCTCGCGCCTCGAAGTGCGGCTGTGAGCGCGACAGCGGCGAACGCAGGCGGCGCAGGTGCGAGAGGACACCCATGTAGTCGGTCCGGTCGACGAGCTGGGAGACGCCCGAGCGGCCGCCGACCCAGTTCCCGGTCGCGATCGGGTGTTCGAGCCGCTCGGTCAGCACGTCGGAGCGAACCACCGTGTTGACGGTGAGCTGCCGGTTGCGCATGTTCGCGCGCTCCAGCTGGTATTTCACGTCGCGTGCCAGTTTGTTAAGCGCGGTCCGGAACAGGTCACGCATCAGGTCGCCCGACACCTTCAGCCGCTTGTTCGCGTAGTGGTCTTTGTCGTCGGCCTCGCGGCGGTCTAAGGCGAGTTCGAAACACGCTTCGGCCATCCGACAGAGGTAGTATGCCTTGTTGATCCGCACGTCCTCCTCCTCGACACCCTCCTCGTGGAGGTGTGGCAGGAGGTATCGGTCGATCACGTAGTTCGCCCGCTTGAGCTGGTAGTTCTTCCCCTGACCGGAGGCGACGCGTTCCCCGAGGGTCTCGATCGCCTCCTCGGTGGTCTGGACGTCGGCCTCCTCCAGATTCTCCAGCATGAACTTCACGATCTCTGGGTCGTCGCTCACGCGGTGGACGATCTCTTCGTCGGACTCTAAGCCGAGGGCGCGAACCAGCGTGACGAAGTCGATCGATCCCGACACCGACGGGAACGACACCTCCAGCAGACCCTCACGGTTGCGTTCGCACAACACCAGCGCGCGGTAGCCACGACGCTGGGAGAACGTCTTCGCGACCTGAATCTCGTCGCCGTACTTCGAGTCGTACTCGGCGAGGATCTTGTTCGGCGCGAGGTCCTCACTCGTCATCAGGACGCGCTCGGAGCCGTTGACGATGAAGTAGCCGCCGGGGTCGACCGGGTCCTCCCCGATGTCGATCAGCTCCTCGTCGGTGAAGTCGGCCATGTTACACTTGTTCGAGCCGACCATGATCGGCATCCGGCCGACCTTCGTCTCCGTCGAGTCGACGACCTGTTCCGGCTCTTCCTCGCCGCCGCGCACGATGGACATCTCCATGAACACGGGCGCGGAGTAGGTGATGTTTCGCAGGCGGGCCTCCTGCGGATACAGTAGCTCCTCGGAGCCGTCGGCCTCACGGACGCGGGGAGTTACCATCCGAACGTCGCCGAGCTCGACGTAGACGGGCTCTTGTCCCTCCTTGTCGCCGATGTCGGTCTCGATAGTCTCTTTCTCGTCGACGACCTCCTGCATTCCACGGTCCAAGAAGTTGTTGAACGATCGGAAGTGGTGTTCGGCGAGCCGTTCGTCTGAGAAGTACTCGCGTGACACCACGCGTCGGTCTTGTCTGTTCATGAAACCACTAGTCGGTATACGACCGCCTGATCGGTCGTTCGAGAGTCTCGGACAATTTTCACCACGTCCCCTACCTCGGCGTCGTCGGGGGCCGCGGGATCGGTGCGTTTGATCTTCGGCAGATCCGTCTTTCTCACGTCGTACTCGGCCAGAACCGTGTCGATCTCTTCGGGATCGTCGATCAGAACGTGGTCCGGGACGAGTTCGTGTTGGCTTACGTCTACCATGGGTGCTGGTGGTGGGGAGAAGCTATCACGAGATACTACAGTCAATTATCGGTTCCAGCCAGATAAGGTTTGGCAAGTCCGCCGTGCACGGCTCACGGTGACCGTGTTCGGTCGTTGACTGTACGATGGAGCGTAGCACACAAAAGCGTACCGCCCACGCGTGTCACCGGTCACCACTCTCGGTGGGGATGGCAAGCCTTATCTGCCAGACCCGGGTACGAGATGATGCGACGCGCCCGGATGGTGTAGTGGCCCATCATACGACCCTGTCACGGTCGTGACGCGGGTTCAAATCCCGCTCCGGGCGTCCCCGTTCTCGGGGCTGTCGTTCCTGCTCGCCCGGATGGTGTAGTGGCCCATCATACGACCCTGTCACGGTCGTGACGCGGGTTCAAATCCCGCTCCGGGCGTTTTCCTGCCGCTCACACGACTGACAGCGTCAGCGACGGCAGTCGGCCCGGATCGCTGCTCACCCTGCACGTTGCCGACCCGGAGCCAGCACCGGCTCGATGCCCGACAACGGTTCGATCGAGTCGTCGAGTCGGTCGAGGAGCCCTTCGGCTGTCGATCCGATCCACCGAGCCGTGTCACCTCCTCGTGGCCCGCCGGTCGCCTCCGCTGCTGTCGGCAGTGCTGCCGCCGGAAGCGGCTCCGCGGCCGGATCGGCGGGGCCGATCGACTCGATGGCGTCGACCGCGTCAACGACGCCGGTCCCATACCTGACATCCCGCTCGTCTGGCGGCCCGGGCGCGTCGGACGGCTTCTCGGCCGTCGATTCCAGCGTCTCCGCCAGCGTCTCGGTGTCAGCATTCGTCGCCGACGCGACGACCGCGACGACACCCGCGACGTGCGGCGTCGCCATCGACGTCCCGCTGAGCTCGCCGTAGCCCGCTGTTCCCTGTGCGCTCCAGACGTCGACGCCGGGGGCGGCGACCGTCGGAACGACGTACTCGTCTGGCCACGAGGCGGGCGGATCCGTCCAGTCGTCGCCGGAGAGCACCTCCCCGCCGGAGAACGACGCCACGGTCCCCGCTTCGTCGACCGCACCGACCCCGACCGCGTCGTACACGTTCCCCGGCGATCCGCTGCTCCCCTCGCCCGCGTTGCCGGCAGCGGCGACGACGAGCGTCCCGGCCGCCCGAGCGTTCCGAACCGGTTCGACCATCGCGTCTTCGGTCCCGTCGACGCCGAGGCTCATGCTCATCACGTCGGCGTCCGCCTCGGCGACCGCCCACTCCATCCCGCCGATGATCTGACTGAAGGTTCCGCTGCAGCCGAACACGCCGCAGTTGGTCAACACGCCACCGACCGCCAGCTCCGCGTCGGGTGCGACGCCGATGTGTGTGCCCGACGCGTTGCCGCCAGCGATCGTTCCCGACACGTGGGTACCGTGGCTCTGTGGCGATGGGTCGCTCGGGTCGCGGTCGATCGGGTTGCCGTCTGCGTCGAACTCCTGGAAGTTCTCGGGAGCGATGTCGATGTCAGGGTGATCCGACTCGACGCCGGAGTCGAGCACCGCTACGGTCGCTCCCTCTCCGGTCGCGTCGTGTGTCTCCCACGCTTCGGGCGCGCCGACCATCGAGAGGCCGTAGGTGACGGACGGGTCGCCCTCACCACTTCGGGTGTCCCCGTCGGCTGCGGAGTGGCCCCCAGCGGCCGCGACCGACGTTCGTGAGACTGTAGCGGCCTCGGTGACAGATCGGACGTTCGCGACGGCCGCCGCCTCTCGGAGGTCCACGTCGGCGTCGACGGACAGGCTGACGGCGTTCACGAGCCAGTGGGTGTTTCGCACGTCGACTCCCTCTGTCGTTTCTGCCCACCGAAGCAGGTCAGCCTGCGTCGCGCTCGCGTGTCGGTCGAGGGCTGCAGGTGTCACATCGGTCCCGGGATCGTCGGTCGGGAAGGGGTCGAGCCGAACCGTCACGTCGCCGTCGACCGAGGACGGCGGCTCGTCGAACACTGGGTCTGTACCGTCTGCAGACGGGGTTGCCACGACGCTCGGGGCCGCCGGCAGCACGAGCGGTGTAACTAAGAGCCCCGAGAGCGCGAGCGCGACGACGGAACGGGTAACACTGCGCATGTGTGGTAGTGAGACGACTCGCGAATCAGCGAGCGCCGGAACGGGAACTGTGACCCCGGCGGCTCACCTACTCCTCGACGACGTCGATGAACACCGGCTCCCTTGCGTCGCTCGGGTCCGTATCGACGGGCGCAGTCGCAGAGGAGGCGACTGTCGATTCACCCTCCGAGCCGCCGCCACGGCCGCCAGCCTCGCCCTCTCGCGAATGAGCGCGACGGTCTCGTTCCGCCGGATCGGTAGCGCCAACCGGCTCTGCTGTTCGAGACGGCTCAGGTATTCCCGGTTGCGCCGTCCGGTCGCTCCGCCTGCTCGGCGCATCAGGGTCAGTCGGATCGATCGGACGGCCCCCGTCCGGAATCGGGGTGATCCCGTCGATACTTGACCCGATCAGGTAGCCGACTGCGCCGCCGAACCCGGACGCGACGCCCGCCCCGACTGGACCGAAGCGAGAGCCGATCGAGGCACCGATCGACGCGCCAGTCGTGGCCGCGCTCCGGGCGGTTCGTTTGCTACCGATCCCGAACAGCTGTGTGTCGGACATACGTACGGATCGGCCTGCAGGGTCTTGTGTGTTACCCTCACTCACTCCCGCGGCTCCTGGCGAGGCTCAGAGATCGAGTTCGGCACGGAGTTCAGACACCAACTGTTCGGTCTTCGGGTCCGGCGTCTGGTCGTCGGGATCGACTGGGGACCGACCGTCGTACGTCTCGTGAACCATCGAAACGCCCTCCGCGAGCGTGTCGAGGCCGTATCCCCCTTCGAGAACGTACGCCGCGGCGGCGTCGAGACGGTCGACGACGCCACGGATCCGGTCGGTCAACAGCGCGTACCCCTCAGAGGAGACGCGCATCCGTGAGATCGGGTCGTGCCGGTGCGCGTCGAACCCCGCCGAGACGACGAGCAGGTCCGGGTCGAAGCGCTCGATAGCGGGCGCGATCGCCTCGTCGACCGCGTGGAGGTAGTCCGCGTCACCGGCACCAGCCCCGAGCGGGAGGTTTGCGGTCGCCCCCTCTCCACCTTCCCGGCCGGTCTCCGCGAGGTCGCCGGTGTCCGGATACAGGCCGTCCTCGTGGATCGACGCGTAGAACACGTCACCGCAGTCGTAGAAGATATCCTGCGTGCCGTTGCCGTGGTGGACGTCCCAGTCGAAGATCGCCACGCGGTCGGCGAGCCCGTCGTCGATAACCGACTGCGCCGCAACCGCGGCGTTGTTGAAAAAACAGAACCCCATCGCGTCGTCTGACACCGCGTGGTGGCCCGGCGGCCGTCCGATTGAGAACGGCGTTTGACGGCCGTTCTCCCCGTCGAGCGCGACTTCAGCCGCCCACTGTGCGAGTCCTGCAGACGCCAGCGCGGCCTCCCACGTCTCCTCGACGGCAACCGTGTCCGGGTCCCAACTCCCGCCGCCGTCCGCACAGAACGCCTCTAACTCGTCGACGTATCCGTCGGCGTGGACGGCGGTGACGTCACTGAGGCTCGCGAGCGGAGCGTCGGTGTACTCGACGCCGTGTCGTTTGGCGAGCCCCCGCCGGATCGCCCGGAGACGGTCCGGGCTCTCGGGATGGCGGTCGCCCGTGTCGTGGGCGAGACACTGTTCGCTGTAGCCGAAGTGCATCTACTCAAACAGCGCGAAGTACGTCTCGATATCCTCTGCCTGTACGGTCCGCCGATCCGCGTGACGGGCGAGCGTCGCGGCCGCGCTCGCCACGTTGTCGGCGTAATCCTCGAGGATGTCGGCCAACGCGATTCGTGCGTCGACGCCGACGCGGTACCGCTCGTCGATCCGCAGGCGCGCGATTCGGTCGATCGGAGCGACCGGAAGCGAGAGTTCCTCACGGGCGACAACCTGTTCGACGCCAAAGTCCGAGGCCATCAGCGTCTTCCGACCGTCGTCGGTCGCACGCTCTGC
The DNA here is from genome assembly GCA_040405695.1 of Halorubrum sp. Taxonomy (GTDB): domain Archaea; phylum Halobacteriota; class Halobacteria; order Halobacteriales; family Haloferacaceae; genus Halorubrum. The sequence continues at coordinate 13,253 of JARVCL010000219.1, forward strand.
CGCGTCGATCGCCAACGCCGCGCCGTGTGACTGGATCCGTCGAGCCAACTCCTCGGCGGCGTCGGCGCTGACGCGGAGCTCCCCGGCGTTCCGCCGGATGATCTGATCGACGGGCGCGAACGGCAACTCGACACTCATACACACAGACGCGTCCGTGCAGGGTATAACGCTTTCCGTTACCAGCGTTTCCGAGCCGGAACGGCTTCCTCGTGGCTCCTGAGAGACTCGTTCGATCTGGGCTCCGTGCCCGGCCCGTGGCGTGACCAGAGCCGACGACGCTACGCTAGAACACGTCGGCGGCGTGAATCGTTCCGTCCCGCTCGGGACCGCGAACCGTTACCTCCTCGCCGAGACGCAGCGTCGCGTCTGTCTTGACGCTCTTCGTCTGCTGGCCGTCGTCCAACACGACGGGATCCCCCGTCTGGACTACGGTCCCAGTGAACTCGACCGCTCCCGTCGTGCCCGCGTCAGTCGCCACGGCCGTCGCAGAGCTCGATCCCGACTCCGACCCGTCCTTGACGGCATCCGTGCTCGCGTTTGTACCGCCACCGGTCGTTCCGTCGGTCCTGTCGCCGGAGAACGCGCCGAGTCCCGTCTCGTCTCCTCCCGTTGCCGCCTCGGTGGAGGCTCCATCGCTACCCCGGTCGCCGCCGGCCGTCCCGGCGTCGGCGTCGAGAACGGAGACGGTCGAACGCCAGTTTGCAGACGCTTCCACGTCGTCCTGCCAGCCGTCTTGGATCTCGACGTCGGTGAAGACGACACGGTCGGCCAGGTCGATCTCCCTGTCGGCTTTGTCTCCCCACAGCGCGACACGGATCTCTCCGGTCTCGTCTTTGATCCGGACGTTCCGAACCTGCCCCTCGGAGCCGTCATCACGGTCGAACGTCCGTTTCGGGTCCGTCTCGATGACGCCGCCGCCGATGTCGACGGTTTCGCCGATCTCCACGTCGGCGATGTCGGTCGTCTCCGGGACGTACTCGACGTCCTCGTCGACGCGCTCGATGGTGCCGCGCTCTCCGACGTGTAGTTCCAAGTCGCCGTCGCGCTCGCGGACGTAGCCGTCTCCAATCTCGACGACCGCTCCGGGTGAGAACTCCTCGGCGAGGTCGGCGGCGTCGTCCCACATGGTTACCCGGACGCGGCCGGTTTCGTCGCCGACGGTGAGATTCGACACCCGCCCTTCAGATCCGTCGTCCCGTGAAAAGGTCCGAACGGCATCCGTGTCGAGCACCTGTCCGACGAGGTCGACGTCCGACGCGCCGAGTGAGAGGTCCTCCACCCGGTACGTGTCGAGTACCTGCACGTCGACTTCGGCGTCCTCGTCGTGCTCCACCTTGTCGGCGCTCACTTCGAGTCCGCTGTACCCCTCTTTCGGACGCCCCATGACCCGAAGCACGTCTCCGATCTCCAGCTCCTCTTCTGCGGCCGCTGCCATCTCGTCCCAGAGCGCGACCCGAACGGAGCCGGAGGCGTCCGCGATGTCGACGTTACACACCCGCCCGTCGGCGTCCTCGCCGTCGCGTTCGAACGTCCGGACGTCGCCGATGGAGGTGACCTTCCCCATGAACTTCACCTCGTTCATCCCGGGCTCGATATCGGATATGGTCTCGGCCTCCTCGTCGCGCAGTTCGTGGGCGATGAGCATCGCCGCGGTCTCCTCGTCGGCGAGCCCACCCATCTGCTCGACTTTGTCCTCGACGGCCGCCGCGAACTCCTCGAACTCGACGTCGGTATCGAGGTCCTCGTAGACGTCCTCTATAGCTCCCATACGCGTACCTCGTGGGTGGTCGACTTCGCGGATAAGCGTTGTCCTTGCGCCGTTTTCGCGCCGTCCACGGCCGAGATTCGCTCGCCCGGCGACGCGGTGCGTTCTCGTTCCATACTAGGGTTCGTGCCGGTTCCGTACAAAAGCGTTCAGTCGTTCAGCGGCCTCACAGCACCCCTCGGCGGTCACCAGCCGTCCGGTGTCATCACCGCGTCAGATGATGTGCCCGGTGTGAACCCGGTCTCACTCGCCGGAGCCGTCCGCGTCGTCTGGCGCGTCGCTAGCGACGGTCGCCTGCCCGTCGGCGTCGTCGTGGACGACCGTAACCGACGCCGGCAAACCGCCGTCGAACGCAGCGTCGACTTCGTAACCGACCTCCGTCAACGCCTGTGTGCACATCTCGTCTGGTTCGGCGTCGTCGACTGCGGCGACGACGAGTCGAAACTCGTCACCGCTGACCGTCGCCTCCGCGACCGTGACGCTGTGGCACCCGGTCGTGCCGACGACTGTGCCCTCGACGCGGACCGCCTCGGCGGCGAACTCGATCGTGGCCTCCCCTGCGCTTCCCGTCTCTGATGGATCGAGTTCGTCGATCTCGACCCGGTCGACTGCTGGATTCGCGGCGATTTCGATGTCCGACCCCTCTCCGTCGTTCTCGTCCGTCTCTTCGTCCGATCCATCGCTCCCGCCGTCCGATCCCGCGCCAGGATCGTCGGTGTCGGGGTCACCCCCGTCGACACAGCCAGCGACGGAGACGGCGACGGCTGCAGCCGTGGCGAGGATCGCACGTCGATTCATATCCGTTTCAACGGCTTGAAACTATATAAGCACACAGGGATACGAACGAGCACGTCCTCCGAGTCGGTTCAACTGGGCGCCTGCCTCGACGAGGTCTCTCCTCAGCGGACTGGCCCTTCGCGCGTCTTCGCCGTGTGAGGCTCGGACACGGGCCCGATGGACCGTAACCGTCTTAAGTACCTCGGGGATAGATACGAGTGAGTCCTGGTAGGGTAGTGGACTATCCTCTTGGCTTGCGGAGCCAGGGACCGGAGTTCAAATCTCCGTCAGGACGCTCATTCCGCGGCTGTCTCACTGTCCCCGACAGCCCCAGGCTTACGATCCGACCTGCTCGTCTGAACCCTCGCGGGGGCCAGCCCCACCGTCACCGCACAGGAGACGAACGCGAGCGGGTTCGACGACCGACGACCGAAACGCACACACCAGCGTTTTATCAGTGCCATCAGGTATATCTCGCATGGAACGCCGACGATATCTCCGAACGCTCGGCGTCGGCGCGACGCTCTCCGTCGCTGGGTGCGTCGACGCCCCGCCGGTGGCCTCTTCCGAGTCGCCGGATAGACTCACGGTTGCCGCGGGCACGACCACGGCAGACAGCGGGCTCCTCGATCGGATCACCCCGGCGTTCGAGGAGCGATTCGGCACACGCGTAGATGCCGTCATCCGCGGCACCGGCGGGGCGCTCCGAACCGCCCGTGATGGCGACTGTGATCTCGTCCTCGTTCACGCCCGCCCGCTCGAGGACCGGTTTCTCGAGACGGGGGCTGGTGTCAACCGCCGGGCGGTCATGGTCAACGACTTCCTACTCGTGGGGCCTCCCGAGGACCCGGCAGGGGTCACCGGCCACGACCCCGTGTCCGCGTTCCAAGCGATCGCTGCCGCGAGCACCCCGTTCTTCTCCAGAGGCGACGAGTCTGGAACGCACGTCCGCGAGCGAACGATCTGGGCCGAAGCCGGAGTCGACCCCGGCGGCGAGTGGTACAGCGAAACCGGTCAGGGCATGGGACAGACACTCGCCATGGCGGCACGAACGCCCGGATACACGCTGACCGACCGCGGATCGTTTCTGAACGCCGCCACGGACGGTTCGCTCGTGGCACACGTCGATCAGGGAATCGACGCCCCGCCATCGCTGCTTCGTAACGAGTACGCGGCCATTCCCGTGAACCCCGCCCGCCACGACGTCGCCTACACGCTCGCGATGGCGTACGTAGGATATCTCACCGGCCCGGGGAGAGCCCGCATCGGTTCGTTCAGCATCGACGGCCAACGGGCGTTTCGACCGATCGCGTACGGCGATCGCCCGTCGTTCCGCCAGTACGTTCCACGCGACTGGGAAGGAGAGTCGTTCGAGTGAGCCGTCCGCAGTCGCCGTCCCGGAGCCCGGCCTCGGTCTGCGTCGTACCGTGTGTCACGGGCGGGTCCTTCTCACCCCACTGTGCTATTGGTTCACATAACCAAGGAATAATTAAGTTCGACACACGATAGGTGTAGCGTACGCTCAGGGCGGACTACCCGCCGTGTACGAACCAATGACCGTCCCAACTCCCATCCAGTTGCCGACGCTCGCCTGCTGGCGGAGCGTCTCGGCTCGGGTGCTCGGGGCGGTTATCGATCGCTCCGACACCGTCACCGCGTAACCCCGGACGCGGGGGCGGGAGAGGTCGTCCGTCGGAGCGGTCACGCCTTTCTCTCCCCCGAGTCTCTCACAGGCCCGGTAGCTCAAGTGGCAGAGCCTCGGGTGAGGAATCGACTCCCTCCCGGGCCCGTATGGCAGCAGCACACTGCCGCGCGACCGACGTCGCGCTCCGGGTCGAGGTCCCACGTGACGCCGCGGGGGACCTCCACGCCGGCGTCCGAGCCAGACTCGCTCGCCACCACGCCGTCGAAGTCGTCTCCGTCGACGTCGTCGGTCTCCAGCCTCGACTCAACGACCTCACGGTCGACGTCGAGGCCTCGATCCGACTCACGGCCGACGCCGAGGTTGCCGACCTCACCGACGTGGTTGGCGTCCACGAGGCGCCCCAAGAGGGGCTGTAACCGCACACGCCGGCGGACGCCACAGCCTCGCTCTCCCGGACGACCGGGGACACGGACGGACCCATGCGCCTCCGACAGCCGCGTGCGACCTCGAGAACGCGGACCCCCCGAGAGCGTGACCCAGTTCACACCAGACGAACGGATCATCGACCACGGCGCGGGGAGATTCGCGCCCACGACACACTAATCACGCGACCATGACACGAACACGACCCGACACACGATCGACGCCTCGCCACGGACCGTCCGGCGGCCCGCAGCCGGTTCCACGTGCGCTCACGCTCCGCGCCGTCGCCGTCTTCGCGGTGCTCCCCATCGGGGTGGTCGTCGGCGTTACCGTCCCGACCGTCGCTACACTCGCGGCGGCTGCCGTTGCCGGAGGTGTCGTCGGCGCGATCCTCCAGCAGCGGTATCTCGACGGTCCCGAGCGGGGGACGCCGAGCCGTTCTGCGAACGCCGAACGCAGGCAAGCCGAGCACCCGCCGCGTCTCCGCTGACGACCGTTCTCCGGTGGGAACGCACTAGTCACCCCCAGCGGTTCGAGCTCCCTCTCACGTCGCTTGGCGTTCACACGCCGGTCGCGCCAGGAGTGTGCGCCCACGAGCTCCGATCCGACCGCGTGGCTCGCTACACGCTCGTGGCACGGTCGCCGACGCCCGCGGCGGCTCAGCGTTTAATTACACTCTCGCCGAACAAACCGCATGCCCGACGGCACGAACGACTCAACAGATGATATCGACAGCGACGGCTCGCCGGACCCACCCGCCGAACTCGGCGCCCCCACCGACGTCGATGTCGCGCTCGAAGCCGGCGTCGCCCTGTTCAACGAAGGGTTCGTTCTCGCCGCCCACGACCCTTGGGAGGCGGCGTGGCTCCCCCTCGACGCGGACGCCCCCGGCGACGACGAACCGCTCCTTCACGGGCTGATCGCGGCCGCTGCCGCGACCCACCACGCCACCGATCGCAACTGGTCGGGTGCGACTGGGTGTGCAGAAAACGCCGTGAGGTACCTTTCTTCCCTCGGATCGGCGTGCCGCGGCCTCGCGCTCGTGCCCATCCGCGAGTGGTGTCGGCGGCTCGCGGCCGACCCAGAGACGATCGAACGGGCGAAACGGCCCACGCTCCGGATCGACGGGGTCGCGGTGGGGTTCGACGACCTCGATTTGGCGACGACACTCGTCGCCGCTCCGGTCGTGGCCGACGCCGTGAGCGCGGCCGACCCGGCGGTTACGTCGACCGCGGCGTCACTCGCACGCGAAGAGTACGGTACGGGCCGAACGGCCGTCGCCGAACTCCTGTTCGCGTTCCTCCAGGAGCCGGACGCCCGCCCACAGGTCGCCGCTCGACTCGCCGACCACGTCGAGCGTGCCGAGCGAAAACGGCGGGACGTCGACGAGCTCTTCGAGTGATCGGGGTCGGAACCGACCCGTAAACTGGCTCAGACGGCCGTCAGGACCCGTCTGCCGGAGGCTCTTCGACTTTGGGCTCCCCTTTGAAGGTGTACTCTGCGGAGTTGTCGCGCGGGTCGTATCCGAGCACGTCGCGGGCGCGTTCGAGCGAGTAGTAGCGCCGGTCGTTATCGGAGATTCCGTACACGATTTCGTAGCCGTAATCAGCCTGTAAGCAGCGCTCGAAGAGGTGTGCACAGTCGCGATACGAGAGCCACATCGCCTGGCCACGCTCGTACTCGCGTGGCGGATGGTCCTTCGTGAGGTTCCCGATTCGGACGCAGACGACCGACATCCCGTACTCGTCGTGGTAGAATCGCCCGAGGGCCTCTCCGGTCGCCTTCGAGACGCCGTAGAGGTTCCCCGGTCTCGGCAGTTCGCTTCCGTCGAGGCGGTACTCGTCGTCGGTTCGATAGAGGTCGGGGGTCTTCTCGTCGGTCTCGTAGCCGCCGACGGCGTGGTTCGAGGAGGCGAACGCGAGGCGGTCGACGCCCGCCTCGGCTGCGACACGCATAACCACCTGTGTTCCGTCGATGTTGTTCCGGAGCACGGAGTCCCACGGCGCGGTCTTTCGCGGGTCACCCGCCAGATGGATCACCGACCCGACACCGTGCATCGCGTCGCGAACCGCGCGTTCGTCGGTGATGTCGGCAACGTAGCGGTCCGACTCGGCTATCCCGTCCGGGACCTTCGCAGCCGGCAGCGGCTCGCGGTCGAGCAGCCGCCAGTCGTACGTCTCGCCGATACCGTTCAGGATGGCCTGCCCGACCCGCCCGCCGGCGCCAGTGAGGAGGACCGGCTCGTCCATTCAGGCTAACGTGGGTGTGAAGCAGGCATATATGACACGGTTCCGCTGAGCGGGTCGATCGGGTACAGTTACGCCCCGTTCGATCGCCCGGAAGCGCGCTGCTCGGGCACGCAGCGTGCGCTGCACGCCGACCGTTCGCGCAGCGACGTCCGTCGTCGTGATCGGGTCTACAGATAGAGCAGGCCGAGTGCCTCAGGGCTTGACCCCGAGTACTTCACGAGAGCTTCTGTCGGGAGATCCGCACGCCGGTCGGTGTCACCACGATCTGGTCGTCGCCCTTCTGGACGATGTCGCCGTCGACCTCCTCGGCCACCTGGCGTAGCTCGTCGATGATGTGTTCGACGGTGCGGTCGGAGGTGGAGTGGCGGGTGATGTCGGCGATGACGAAATCGCCGTCGTACACCGCATCTTTGATCGGAATGACGTCGCTCTGGTCGCCGATCTCCGCGATGTGTACCTGCATCCCTGCCTCTGCGCCCGCCTCGGCGAAGTCGTCGATATCGAGTTCGACGTAATCGTCGACGGAACGCTCGCCGCCCCCGCCGAGGATCTTTGTCATGATTCCCATAGCACATACACGACAACCTCACACATTAGTTCTTACGTCAGACATCGGCCGAACCAGCCGAGGCGTCCGACTCTCGACGCGAGCGACAGACGACACGGAGCCGAGTCGCCCGGTCACACCACCTGTTCGCCGTCGTCGTCGTACACCTCGATGGCGTCGACCGGACAGACTCGTGCCGCGAACTTCGCGTCGAACTCCGCGTCCTCCGGTACCTCGAGCTCGAAGACATCCGGTTCTGTCTCCTCGGCTCCGTTCAAATCGGCTTTTCCGTCGTTCAGGTTCTTCTCGAACGCGTCCCACTCGGCGACACACTGGAACATCCCAATACAGGTGTCGCGGTCGAATCGTACTCGCATACGAGGTGTACGCCGACCGGGTACAAAGCGGTGACGACGGGGCGACGTAGCCTGTCTTCGGTCGTCCTCAGCGGCTCTGTGGGCTGTGGCTGTGGCTCGGGATCGCTGTCCGTGCGGTCGGTTCGGATCGAGCTATGGCGTGGGTTGGAGCCGTTCGACCGCTTCGTTTAACCCTCGTGCCGGCCACACTCCGACGATGACCGACGTCTGGTTAGTCGACCGGCAGTTCGACTCGAAAGGCCTCGTTCGGCTGACGTACGCCACCGAAGACGGGGAACGCGTTCACACGAAGGAGCTGGCGGAACGACGGCTCGTGATGGGTGACGGGGTCGCGGCCGGCCGCGACGTCGAGGAGAGCGCGCTCGGTGAGGCTGCCCCCGACGACATCGAGCGGTTCGCGACGGAGGCGTCGCGGATGGCAGCCGACCACGACCTCGACGACACGGTGTGAGCCGGCCAGCGTCGGTCGGGGTAGATATCCAACGGCTGTCAGGACGCTCACACGCCGATCGCACACGCTGCGCCGGCCAATCACCGTGCCGAGGCGGCTCCGAACCGAACAGCCGCACACCACACAGCTCGACGCCGCGTAGCGCGTAGCCGGGTATCCAGACGCTCGCAGGCGACGGTCCGGCGTC
>JARVCL010000220.1:0-21563 GCA_040405695.1 Halorubrum sp.
TTGGGATTACAAAGCGTCGTTGTCCAGCGGTTGTGAGTGTGTCATGTCGGATTCATCCCCGCGCTGAAGCGCGAGGCTTTCTCCTTGACTTTCCGTAACCTCGACCCGGGTTGGAGCCGCGTACCGCGGCCGATCACCTGTTGCCACGCCCATACCACTACGGTTGACTGCAGAGATGCTATAACCGAGCCATCCGCGGAGTGAAACTGAAAGTAAAACGCTGGAGGTCTGAAACGACGGATCCGAGACAGGCGCCGGTCCCCGGGAGACGGCCCGTTCCTAGCGGTGGAGTCCCGCTTCCTCGTCGTCGGCGACGAACCTGACAGTGAAGTAGTCGTAGCCCCCGTACGCGGTCTCTAACGCGCCCATCCACCAGTTCCATCGCTCGACGATCGAGGAGCCATCGGGCGCGTCTGAGAGGTGACGGATCACCGCCGGGACGGTGAGTCCGTGTCCGCGGTCCTCGGAGGGCTGTCCGGAGTCGGCCAGATCACGGGCGGCGCGCGCTACCGCACGCCGCTGTGCGTCGGTCCCACCGAACTCGTCGGCCAACGCCCGCTCGAGCCGCTGTCTATCCATACACGCTGGTACGGTGCGGTGCTATTTGAGTCGACCGGTGGGGGTGGCCGTGGCCGCGACCGACGACGCGGGTGCACGAGTCACAGCCGCGCGGCGAGTGCGAGGAACAGGAGGGTGAACGGCGCGGAAAACAGACCGAGCGCGACGGCCGCCCCGCCCTCTCCCGCAGCGGACAGCGCGGCCGCGAGCACGAGCGTCGAGCAGCCGATCAGCGCGAGCATCGTCCGGACCGGGGTGCTCGCACGGGTCGGTCCCTCAGAGCGAGCGAGAATCTCGTCAAGAGCACTCTCAACGCTGTCCGCGCGGTCTCGTGGAACGGTGAGCCACGGAGTCGAGCGGTACCACGCGTTGCCGCGATACGCGAGTAGGAACACGGTCCCGACACGCGGGAGGTCGATCCGCCGCGTCCGAATCACCGCGTCGAGGTCGTCGGTCCGACTCCGGTCCTGTGTGGGGTACCCCCGGCGAATCGCGCGACTCTGCGGGTCGAGTTCGACCGTGACGCCGCGCCACAACAGGGCGAACGGCACGACCCAGATCCACGCCAGGAGGAGGCGGCCACTGAGCGCAGTCCAGTCGGGACCGAAGAGCCAGGCCACGACGGGCGCTGCCGCACCAGCGAGGAGCCACCGGGGACGCAGCGACGCAAGTCCCGAGAGCCTGTCGTCGCATGATCCGGGCCAGAACTCCCAGTCAGTATAAAACACGTAGAGATACGGGACGACGAGAAGCGCGAGCAGTAGCACGAAACTGACGCCCACGAACGCCTCACCCGGTCCCACGGCCGCGAGCGACGAGACGGCTGCCCCGAGCGACCCAGATCCGAGCGAAGACCCGACGCCCGCCACGGCAGACGCGCCGACTACCGCACCGACGAGGCCAACGGTCAGCCCGGACCCGACGATAAGCGATCGGATCCGGTCGTGCGTAACCGGACCCCACTCGATCGTGTCGGTGGCGTCGTCGTCGCGTTCGGCACCCGCCGACAGATCGCACTCAGTGGCCTCGGCGGCTTCGGCGGCCGAGATACTCGCCGTCTCGGCACCGGCACGTTCGGAGGGCATGCACGGAGTGGTACGGCGGTTCGACACAAAAAACGTTGTCCGCGTTGACGGCATCCGAACTCAGCGGTCGAGGTACGCTGCCTGTACCGCTACGACCTCACTGGAGTCGGCACAGTCTGCGTATCGGCGAAGCGGCTCCGCGTTGAGTTCGAGGAACGTCTCTCCCCACGTGAACTTCGCCATGATCCGTTCGGCCCGGTCGCGCTCGCCGAGCACTACGAGCGCAGCAGCGAACGCCTCGACCGTCGTGAGTCGCATCGGTCGACCGAAGTTGACCGGATTACCGGCGACGAGATACGGGAGAGCGCGGTGCTCACCGGGGAGTGAGAACCGTTTCTCGCCCGCAGACTCCCACGAACAGTCGAGTGCAACGAGCGCGTTCTCGCGTGCGAGGTCAGTGTCCGCGGGTGAGAGCGCCCGCTCGGCGTGCGGATTGAGCACGACCCCGTACGGGGTGGCACGGTCGGAGCGGTGCAACTCCGCCAGATCGAACCGCGCCAGCTTTCGCGCCGTGCACTTGTCGGGGTCGTCGTCGCCTTCGTAGCGGACGTGCAGGTCCACGCCTCCGGTTCGATGGAGAGGGATATAAGCGACGCGGAGGACACCACTCACCCCATCACCCGAAACGTGTCGCGTTGGACGGGGTCGTGTCGATGCCGGATTCGTACGCTTTCGGCTGTCACTTGCGCGATCCGCGTGGTCACGACAGATCCTTCCTCAGTTGGATACTCGGGATGGGTGGAGAGTCGGGGCCGCCTGCGTCGATCTCACCCGGTCGTTCGAAGCCGAGCGCCTCGTAGAACCCGACGGCGTTCAGCGACGCGGGAACGACCAACTCGTCGATGTCCTCTCGTCGAGCGATCGTCTCGAGTTCGGCGACGATTGTTCGCCCGATTCCTCGTCCCGCGTGGTCCGGGTCGACGAACGTCGCGGCGAGTACGCCCTCGTCGAGGTGAACGCTTCCCCAGCCGACGATCGCTCCGCTCACCTCAGCGACGGTCGGGCGGCACGACGCACGCAGGAACTCCGTGTCGGGGATCACCTCGGGGTCCGGCGCTGGTGGCACGTGTGCGAGCTGTTCGTCCGTGTAGTGTTCGGCCGCGTTCGCACGGAGCGACGCCGATTGAATCTGCGCCATCGCCGCTGCATCCTCGGTCGATGCGTCTCGAAGCGAGACCATCGTGGATCACACGCGATTCCCTTCTGTATTATCTCTTTGTGAGGTCTGTGACGGTTTCGCCACCGACCACACGCGCCACAGTGTGGATCCGCCAACGTCTGTCGAGTACGCACACCCCGCGCCCGGATACCGTCAAACCAGCCCGGTACCGGGGGGGTTTTCTTCGTCGCCGTCGATCAGTATCCATGGAGCTGTTCGCCGTCCCGGATCTCCCGGAAATCCGGGAAGGAGACGACCTCGCGGCCATGATCGAGACGCGTGTCGACCTGCGTTCGGACGATGTCGTCTGCGTCGCCAGCACCGTCGTCTCGAAGGCGGAGGGGCGGACGTTCGACCTCGACGAGTTCCCACCGAGCCCCCGTGCGAGAGAGATTGCCGACCGGCTGGGGGACATCACCGGCGAAGAGAAGGACCCACGGTTCGCTCAGGCGGTGTTAGCGGAGTCGACAGAACTGATCATGGAGGCTCCGTTCCTTCTCACGGCGACACGCTTCGGCCACATCGGCGTCAACGCGGGAATCGACCGTTCGAACGTCGCGGACGGCGACCTGCTGTTGCTCCCGAAACGCCCGTCTGAGAGCGCGGCGCGGCTCCGCGAGGGGCTCGCGGCCGACCGCGTCGTCGTCACGGACACCTGCGGCCGCCCGTTCCGCCACGGACAGCGTGGCGTCGCGATCGGCTGGGCCGGCATGCCGGCGAGCCGTGACTGGCGCGGCGAGCGCGACAGAGACGGCCGCGAGATGGGCGTCACCGTCCAGAACGTGATCGACGAACTCGCCGCTGCGGCTAATCTGGTCGCCGGCGAAGGCGACGGAGGGACCCCCGTTGTCGTCGTTCGCGACTGGGCGTTCGGCGACCACGAGGGCTCCCAGAACCACTTCCGCGAGGTCGACGGCGACTTCGTTCGCCAAGCGCTTCGTGCGTGGCGTTTCGAGAACTGACCGCTGCACCCGAACTACCGCATACACCGCTGATCACCATGCTCGGCATCGAACTCACCCCAGAACACGAACTGCATCGACTCGTCGACCTCGGCGTCCGTGCCGAGGCGGCCGGCTACGACATCGTCTACTCGTCGTGCCACTACAACAACCGCGACCCGTGGGCGTTTCTCTCACAGCTCGCGACCGCGACGGACACGATCCGGCTCGGTCCGGGCGTCGCCAATCCGTACGAGACACACCCGGTAACGCTCGCGTCCCGCGTCGCGACGCTCGATGAACTCTCCGAAGGTCGCGCCGTCTTCGGGCTCGGTCCCGGCGACCCGTCGACGCTCACGAATCTCGGACTTCAGGACCAGCGAGGACTTCGACCGGTGTTGGAGGCGTTCAAAACTGCAAAGCGGCTGTGGGCCGGCGAGCGCGTCGATCACGAGGGAACGTTCGACGCCCACAACGCCGGTCTCAATTACGAGCCGCCACAGGGCCCCGACGTTCCGGTCCACGTCGGCGGCGAGGGGCCGCACATGTGTCGGATGGCGGCGAAACACGCCGACGGACTCCTGTACAACGGATCGCATCCGAAGGATCTCGCGTGGGCCCGCGAGCAGGTCGACGACGGGATAGAAGACCGTCCCGACCACCGCGGCGAGTTCTCGCTGGTAGCATACGCCGCGGTGTCGGTCGGCGAAGACGGAGAGGCCGCCCGCGAGGCTGCCAGACCGCCGGTGGCGTTCATCACGGCGGGGGCAGCCCCGCCCGTCTTGCAACGGCACGGTATCGACCCGGAGACCGCCGAAGAGATCGGCGAGCACGTCTCGGCCGGTGCGTTCTCGGCGGCGTTCGAGCGCGTGACTCCCGAGATGATCGACGCGTTCTGTATGGCAGGCACACCGGAGACGGTGAGAGAGCGAGCCGCTGCCGTGGCTGAGCACGCAGACGGCATCGTCGTCGGCTCGCCGCTCGGTCCGGACCTCGAGGCCGCTGTTGAACTCGCGGCCGAAGCGATGGACGGTCTCTTCTGAGCGGGACGTGAGTCCGTCTCGGTTCGGCGATGACTCGATCCGATTCGCACTCTGGGTCTAAAACGTGATTCCGCTGTCGAGACCGCGGCCCTGTGTCTACGCGATTTGCTGGCACACCGGAAGTCGACGACTGCTGAGGACGAAGATGAATCCGACAGCCCCTACACAATCCACGGTTCGATGCTACAGCAGGATATTCCCTGAACGACGGCGTCTCGACGGCTCACGCGTCCGACCCCGACACCTCGGCGGCTCCCGCGTCGGTGGCGACGCGACCGGGCAGGAACGTTCCTGTCTCGCGGCGGACGCCGATCAGGAGGATGCCGCCAGCGATGAGCGGAACGGCCGCACAGGCCGCGTAGATCGGTGTGAACCCGATCGTCTCGATCAGCGGAAGCGAAACCATCGGCCCGAGCCCCCCGCCAACATCGCCGAGCACGTTGTTGGTCCCCGACGCGCGACCCATCCGCTCGTCCGGCGTGAGGTCAGCCAAAAGCGCCATCATCGGGCCGCTCGTTCCGCCCTGGCCCGCGCCGATAAAGACGCACGCGAGTGCGAGGTCCAGCGTCGACCCCGCCCGCGCGAGCAGGAGGAACCCCACGAACGAGACGGCGAGGAAGGCGATCAGGACCGGCGTTCGCGAATCACGGGTGTCAGAGATCCGCCCGCCGACGAGCATGAACACTGACGCCGCGATCACGGTCCCGGCCATGAACACGCCGGAGGTTCCCTGTTCGTCGAGGCCGAGCAGGGAGATATCGTTCGCACCCAAAAAGAGCACCAGGGTGGCAAACAGCGCCCCGATGTACGCGAACATCAGCCCAAAGTTGACGAGTCCAACCGTCACCGCTGGAATCGACGTGTCGATATCCCACGGCTTCACCGAACTCTTCTCGCCCGCCGTGGTGACGTGTGTCTCTGGAACCATCCGGTAGGCGACGACGCTCGCCAAGAGCGCGAAGAGGGCGGCGACGACGAACGCCGCAACGTTGCCGGCGAGCGAAGAGACGACCCCGCCGAGCACCAGCCCTGCAGGGAATCCCAACGTGATCCCCCCGCGCACGACTCCCATGTTCGTCCCTCGGTCGCCGCTATCGGAGACATCGGCCGCGATCGTGTACGCGGTCGCGAACACCGCGGCGGAGCCGAGCCCCCAGAGGACCCGCGCGAGGACGAACCAGGTCTCGGGCGCGACGGCGAAGGCGATGGGCAGGAACCACTCCTCTGTTCCGAGCGTGACCGAGCCGATCGCGACGGTGGGAAGCGACGCCGCGAGCGGCCGGAGTGACTCGGCGGGCGGCATCATCAGGGCGACCACGTACCCGAACGTGGCGATTCCCTCGATCAGCAGGCCGTAGACGAACGGCTTCCGGGTTCCGTAGCGATCGACGAGTGCGCCCGCTGGCGCGTTCGCAACGAGTCGAACCCACCGGTTCGCCGAGAGGATGACGCCGACCATGAACGCCGAGATGCCCAACACCGCGCCGAGATTCGGCAGGATTGGAAAGACGACCCCTCCGCCGAAACCGACGAAGAAGGTGCTCGCGATGACCGCGATCAACACCGCCGGGGGTCGATCGAAGCCGAGCCACCCCATTTAGCGGAGTCCTCCGGTGCCGATCTGAGCACAGCGGGTCATTCGAGACGGGTCTCTCCCTCCGGATCGTCGCTGTCGGTGTCGCTGTCAGTATCGGTGTCGGTGTCGGTGTTGGTGTCGTCGCTACCCTGCCGGTTCGGGTCGGCGTCGTCCCCGCGAGTCAGTTCGTCGATCCCGTCGGTGAGTGTCGGCGGTTCGACCCCGTCGGCGAGGAGTGGGCCAACAACGCGTTCGAGAGTCGCCTCGGCCACCCTGCGGGTGTACGTCGGTTCGTTCGCCTCGCTACCGCTATTGCTCAGCGTGATCTGTCGGGTGCGTGCGCCGTCGAGGGTCGCCACGATGAGCGCCGCGGTCTCCTGTACGTCGACCTCGCGGAACACCCCGTCTTCGATACCGTCTTCGAGGATGTCGGCGACCGTGCCACGGAGGAGTCGGTCGCTCCGCTCGAGCTGTTCGCGGATCCGTTCGTTGAACGGCCCCTGCGTTCGCAGCTCTAAGAGTCCGATGTGGAACGCCTCGCGGTCGGCCGCGTCGGCACCGAAAACGAACCAGCCGACAAACCCGGCGAGCCGTGCTGTCGGCGGCTCGTCGGCGTGTGAGTCGATCCGCTCCGCTGAGTCCGTGATGATGTGTTCGAGAAACGCGACGAGCAGGTCTTCTTTGGTGTCGTAGTGGTAGTGGAGCAGCGACTTGCTCTTCGAACACTCGTCGGCGATGTCCTGCATCGTCAGGTCGGCGTAGCCGTGAGCTCGGAGCGCGCGTGAGACCCCGTCCATGATCTCGTCGGCCGCGCTCGGCTTGTCAGTCATTAACTGACTGGTCAGTCAGGAAGCGGTAAATCCCTATTGGTTGGGGTCCGAACAGCCGGTTCACCCCCTCGTACGTACCCATCGAGCGCACCTGACGCACGACCGATAGCGCCGTCGCTCGAAGGAGTAGTGTCAGTGAAAAGCCGATACAACCGGAGGTCAGTGAGACGCCTTACAGGCGGGTGACGTTCGTCGCGCGGGGGCCTTTCTCGGCCTCCTCGATGTCGAACTCGACTTCCTGACCCTCTTCCAGGTCCGGGCCGCCGACGTCCTCCATGTGGAAGAACACGTCCTCGTCCGCGTCGTCAGTCTCGATGAATCCGTAGCCGCCAGTGTCGTTGAAGAAATCAACTTCGCCTTTCGCCATTGCGTCAGTACAGGCGAGAGGAGTACATAAAAGGCTTCCGCGAACGGACGGCCATCGACAACCGATAGCACGGATCTGGCAGCGACGACGGCGGCTCGTGCCGTCTCTGACTGGCGTGTGAACTGCCTCGGGGTCAAGCCCCGAGGCACTCGCCTTGCTTATCTGTAGAATCGTTCACAGTAGCTGTGGCTCGGTCGTTCGGTGCCCACGCGTCGCAGTCGAGACGAGAACGGACCGAGAACGGCGGCGCAGAAACTGCGGCTGGAGCGCAGCGCCCGATCACGGTAGTAACTACTATACGACCCCAGTACTGAGCGAGACGTATGAGCCAGTCGTACGATCGGGGCCTCATCGAGAACTTCGGCCGGTGGCGGGAGTTCGAGGCGGGGATGTGGGCCTGGATCTTTCACAAGTTCACCGGATGGGTGCTCATCGGCTACCTGTTCACACACATCGCCGTGTTGAGCACCGCCATTCCGGCGGCCGGGGCGTCGGAGGCAACGCTGATGGCGGAGGCTGACGTGTACACCCAGACGATCGTGACGCTCGAGGAACTCCTCCTCGTTCGCGTCCTCGAGGTCGGGCTATTGGCGGTGGCGGTCTTCCACATGCTCAACGGCACGCGGCTGCTGCTGATCGACGCCGGCATCGGGCTAGACTCACAGGACAAGAGCTTTTACGCGTCGCTCATTCTGACCGGGGCCATCACGGTTGCGTCGGTGCCGACGTTCATCGCGGGGGCGTTCTGAGATGGCGACACGCTACTCCTCGTTCCAACAGGGCGGCACGATGTGGTTCCTCCAGCGAGTCACCGCGGTGTTCCTGTTGGTGGTGTTATCGTTCCACTTCTTCCTGTTGCACTTCGTCAACCACGCCGACGAGGTGTCGTTCCTCGCGAGTTCCGCCCGGATGGAGACGCTGAGCTACTACTCGCTGATGGTGTTGTTCCTGTTGACCGCGACGTTCCACGGGGTCAACGGGGTGTACAACGCTCTGGTCAATCAGGGGTTATCGGGCACCAAACGAACTGTGATCAAGTGGACGCTCGTCGCGGCGAGCGTCGTGTTGATCTTCCAAGGGATCCGAACCGCGAACGCGTGGGCAGGAGGGTTCCCGCTGATCTAACAATGAGCACACAGATACCGAAACAGACCGAGAAAACCGAGGAGACCGAGACAGAAACCGAGACTGACGTTCCGTCCAAAGGGGACGAGCGCCGGGCCGAGAAGCGCCGACGCGCGGACGAGAAGCGGCGCCAGCGGGAGGCCGAGGAAGCCGAGAAGGCGGCCGCAGACGAACATACGATCGAGTTGCGCGTGTTCCGGTACGACCCCGACGTCGAGGGGAAACAGGAGCCACGGTTCGACACGTTTCACGTCCCCTTCGAGAAGGGGATGACCGTACTCGACGCGTTGATGTACGCGCGAGACACGTACGACTCCTCGCTCACCTTCCGCCACTCCTGTCGACAGGCGATCTGTGGCTCGGACGCGATGTTCGTCAACGGCGGGCAGAAGCTCGCGTGTAAGACCCAGATCTCCGAACTCGACGAGCCGGTGCGGATCGAGCCGCTCCCACACGCCGAGGTGACGAAAGACCTCGTCGTCGACATGGAGCACTTCTACGACCAGATGGAGGCGGTCGAGCCGTACTTCCAGACGAACGACCTGCCAGACGGTGAGCTCGAAGAGCAACGACAGAGTCGGGAAAACCGCGAGAAGGTGAAGATGTCGACCCGGTGTATCTGGTGTGGCGCGTGTATGTCCTCGTGTAACATCGCCGCCGGCGACAACGAGTACCTCGGCCCTGCCGCGATCAACAAGGCGTACCGGTTCGCCATGGACGAGCGGGAAGGCGGCGATATCAAACAGAAGCGACTGGAGATCATCGAACAGGAACACGGTGTCTGGCGGTGTCAGACCCAGTTCTCCTGTACGGAGGTGTGCCCGAAGGATATTCCACTCACCGAGCACATCCAAGAGTTGAAACGCGAAGCGGTCAAGAATAACCTGAAGTTCTGGTGAGTTCGGGGACACGCTCAAGAGCATTCATCACCAACGAATCAACATACCACACACTATGCACGAACACGACGTCGTCGTTGTCGGCGCGGGCGGGGCGGGCCTCCGCGCGGCGATAGCGGCACACGAGGAAGGAGCCGACGTGGCGATCGTTTCCAAGCTACACCCGGTCCGGTCACACACGGGTGCGGCCGAGGGCGGGATCAACGCGGCGCTCAGGGACGCAGACTCTTGGGAGGATCACGCCTACGACACGATGAAAGGCTCCGACTACCTCGGGGACGCTCCCGCGGTCGAGGCGCTCTGTAAGGAGAGTCCTGACGAGGTCATCCAGCTCGAACACTGGGGGATGCCGTTCTCACGCGAGGAGGACGGCCGCGTCTCCCAACGGCCGTTTGGTGGGTTGTCGTTCCCACGGACGACGTACGCCGGGGCAGAGACTGGCCACCAGATGCTCCACACGATGTACGAGCAGGTGGTCAAACGCGGCATCACCGTCTACGACGAGTGGCACGTCATGGACCTGGCGGTCACCGACGAGGCGGACCCCGCCGAACGGACCTGTCACGGCGTCGTCGCCTACGACATCCAGAGCGGCGAGGTCAGCGGGTTCCACGCGAGCGGCGGCGTCATCCTCGCGACGGGCGGGATGGGGCAAGTGTTCGATCACACCACGAACGCGGTGGCGAACACGGGCGACGGAGTGGCGATGGCGTACCGTGCCGGTGTGCCGATGGAGGACATGGAGTTCATCCAGTTCCACCCCACGACGCTCCCCTCGACGGGCGTGCTCATCTCTGAGGGTGTGCGCGGCGAGGGTGGAATCCTCTACAACGACGAGGGCGAGCGGTTCATGTTCGAGCGGGGGTACGCGAACAACGACGGCGAACTCGCCTCGCGTGACGTGGTTTCGCGTGCGGAGCTCACCGAGGTGAACGAGGGGCGTGGTATCGAGGACGAGTACGTCCACCTCGACATGCGCCACCTCGGCGAGGAACGCATCGTCGACCGGCTGGAGAACATTCTCCACCTCGCGGAAGACTTCGAGGGCGCGGATGGGCTCACCGAACCGATGCCGGTCAAGCCAGGCCAACACTACGCGATGGGCGGCATCGAGACGGACGAGCACGGCAAGACCGTCATCGACGGTCTCTACGCGGCCGGTGAGTGTGCCTGTGCGTCGGTCCACGGCGCGAACCGCCTCGGCGGGAACGCGCTGCCAGAACTCATCGTCTTCGGGAAGCGCGCTGGCTACCACGCGGCGGGCAAAGAGATGGGCGAGGCCGAGATTCCCACCGGAAAGTCCGGCGAGTGGGAACCCGCCGACTACGAGTTCGAGGTGGCGGTCGGCGAGACGGGCGGTAGAGGTCCGGCGGCAGCCGACGGCGGCGCGGTGGCGACAGACGCCGAGAGCGTGCTCGCGTCGGCGGTCGATCGCGCCCGCGACCGCGTGGAAGAACTCCTCTCTCGGAAGGGACGCAACCACGCGGAGATTCGTTCGGAGGTCCAAGAGACGATGACCGCACACGTCAACGTCTTCCGCGAGGAGCCGGGGCTCCAAGAGGCGCTCGACGACCTCCGGGCAGCACGCGAAGCATACAAGGATGTCGCGGTCTCTGACCCGTCGCGAACGTTCAACACGGATCTGATCCACACGATGGAGACGCGCAACATCCTCGACATCGCGGAGGCGCTCACGATGGGTGCGCTCGCACGCCGGGAGTTCCGTGGCGCACACTGGCGGAAGGAGCGGCAAGAGCGTGACGACGAGAACTGGCTGAAACACACGCTCGTCTCGTGGAACGACGGCGACCCCGAACTCTGGTACAAGCCCGCGATCCTCGAGGGCGAGAACAAGACGTACGAGCCGAAGGTCCGGTCGTACTAACAGGATCGATCCGGATCGTTCACGGTTTCGTATCCGTCGACGGTCGAAATTCTCTGCCGGATCCGGAGGTGACGTGACCCGATCGAGACCGGCCGCACGACCGGATCGACCACAACGGGTCGCAAGGCCGGACGACGAGCCGGTTCGACTCACTTCGACGATCGTTGAATGGGGGATTTATTATCGTCGAACGTCTGTTGTCGAGTAAGATGTTAGAGACAGAGACGGCACACTCGGCGGCCCCCGCATTGCCGCCGGAACTGCAGTCTCCCAGCGCAAAACTGGTGTACCTGTATCTGACGACGAGCGAACGAGCGACCGTCTCGGATATGTGTGAGTCGCTCGGAATGAAGAAAATCTCGCTGTACAGCATTCTGAAGACGCTGCGAAAAGAAGGGCTAATCGACCGCGACGGCGACGCGTACACCCTGACGTAGTCGACCGGTTCGTCTCGCTTTTGACGCTCGCTGACTGCCGTGAACCGGTCTGCCGTTTAGATTGGTGGCAGGGACCCGTCGTCGACCGCCGTTTCGATCCGGCTGTGTGTGGCGACCCTCCGCAGACTTTACGTCTGCGTACGCCACAGTTTATTCGTGGACGCAAACCAGACGGAGTTCGCGAACCCGTTCGGGATGGATCCCGACTGTCAGAACTGTTCCGAGCTTTGCGCGGCCCGCGATCAGGTCGTTCACGGGTACGGCGACGTGGGCGCAGAGTTTCTCGTCGTCGGGGAGCGCCCGACCGCGGCCGCCGAGGCCAACGGCGTTCCGTTCACTGGCACGGGCGGCGGCGAGCGAGTGCAGTCTATCTTCGCCGACCTGGGGTTCGTCCGGTCCGAGTCGAACGCCGTCGAGCCGGACGTCCAGAACGTCTTCTTCACGAATCTCACGCGGTGTCGTCACCCCGATCGTGAGCCAACCGACGAGGAGGTGTCTACGTGTGAGCCCTTCTTCAACGCGGAGATACGGATGATCAACCCACAGATCATCGTCCCGGTCGGCGGGCGCGTGCTCGAGGCACTCGCCGTGGAGTACACGACGCGGTCGCCGGAGTCGTTCGATATCGAAGCCGAACACGCGACCACGATCCGGGGTCGTGGCTTCGAACTCGTTCCGATGCGTGATCCGGCGACGATGACCGACGCCGAGGCGAACGCGTTCCGCGAGCACCTCGATCAGAACGTCCTGAGCCGCGATTATCGCCAGACGAAGGGTCGACAGAGCCGGTAACGAACCTCCAAGCGCGTACTCTCGCTGTCCGTCTACTCGTCGAGTCTGGGCGACTCGCCGAGCGAGTCTGCGGTCGCGTCGTCGCTGTCGGCACCGAACGCACAGTCGATCAGGATGTGGCCGCCGAGTGTCGACGGGGAGATCACCTGGTCGGCTCCCGCACGCCGAAGCTTGTTGATGTTCTCACGCTGGGTCGCGGCGGCGACGATTCGGACGCTCGGGTTCAACTGCCGAGCCGTGAGGATGGCGAGCGCGTCGCGGGCGTCGTCCTCGGTCGCGACGACGACCGCACGGGCTGACTCGATGTGAGACCGCTGAAGCGGTTCCACGTCGCTCGGGTCGGCCGTGAGCACGGGGACGTCTCGGTCGCCGAGCCGGCGCGCAGCGTTCTCGTCGGTCGTGATGACGGCGAAGTCGACGCCGCCGCGTTCGGTGAGTTCTTCGAGAATCGGTTCCGTCAGATCCCCGTAGCCTAACACGAGGACGTGGTCGTCGAGGAGGTCGAACTGTTTCTCTGTCATCTTTCCGAGTGCTTTGGAGAGCTGTGCCTCGATGGCGGGCGTGAGGAGGACACCGAGCGCGACCGCGAACGCCGCGACGTTCATCACGAGCGAGGAGAGCACGAACAGCTGTGCGATGTCGGAGGCCGCCCCGGTCTGTGGCGTAATGTCACCGTACCCGACCGTGGAGGCTGTGACGACGGTGAAATAGAAGGCGTCGACGATGGTCTCGACACCCCCGAACTCGTCACGGAGGGCGTACGTGCCGACCGTGCCGTACGAGATGGCTGTCGCGAGCGCCGCGCCCGCAGCGAGCTGGGTCGGTGACGGCGAGAAATCCCGGTCGAAGCGCCCCCGATTGATCAGTAACGCGGGGAGCGAGACGACGGAGAGCACGACGAGCGGCAGCGAGAACACGGACGCTTGCATCAATCCCTGCACCGCCGTCAGCGGGAGGAGGACGGCCGTCGAGAGCCAGCCGACCCGGTACCGCCGCTTCAGCGCGAAGCCGCTTCCGAGCATCGCGAACCCGGTGACCGTCCCGGTGAAACCCACCGTTCTGAGCACGACATCGGGCACGTACGGCGTGAGCGGTCCCTCGACACCGACACCACCGATGTGGAGCAGTCCGACGATGACCGACAGCACGGCGACGGCGAACGTCAACACGACCGACGCCCTGACCGAGATCCACTCACGGCTCCACTCCATACCGCTCAGGTGGCCGACCCCTAACTTAAATCCCCCGAGGAGCCGACGACGGGCAGGTGGCGGTCAGCAACGAGATTGCACCGGGGGTTTCGACGCCGCGTGACGGCAGTAGTGATTTACGTATCACTTACGCTGATAGGGACATGGCACTCCCAGTCGAGATTCTCTTCGGCATCTATCTCGGGGTCCTCACGGGGATCATTCCCGCTCTGATCGCCGGGATACTCGGGTTCATTTTCAAGTACTTCACCGGAGTGACGATTCCCGGGCTGGGTGTCGTCGTCCTCGCGCTGGCAATGGCGGGGATAAACGGCGGACTGCTCGCACTCAACGACGAGACGATCCGGTCCTCGGACCGAGCCCCCGCGATTCTCACGGCGATCGTCGTCGTGTTGATGCTCTCGTTGTACGCGCACGCACAGGGCGACAAGCTCGGCGCGAGCGCCCCGAAGCGCGTCTCGTTCACCCAACTTCGCGAGCGAACGCTCTCCACGGACGTCGTCGAACTGGTCGGCGGTCGCGGCCAGGTCCGCGTGACAGTGGTCGGTGAGGTTGGTGACATGGAGGGGTATCCAGCACTGCCCGCCGAAACTCGAAAGGCGATCGCCGGCGGCGAGTGGACGTTCCCGGCCGACGTGCCGCTCAGCGAACTGGAGCGACGGTTCGCCGAACGACTGCAGACCGAACACGAGCTCGCAGACGTGAGCGTGAGTATCGACGAGAAGGCGCGTGCGACCGTGAACGCCGCACCGCCGACCGGCGGGCTCTCGAAGCGCGTGCCGAACGGAAAACGGGCGGTGTCGCTACCGGCGCTCGTCCCGACCGGATTGGCTCGCGGCGATGTCGTCCGGGTGGTGACAGCCAGCGTGACCGTCGAGGGAACGCTCATGGCCGCGAAATCGGGCGGCAAACAGGGCGAAACACCGGCGAAGCCAGCGGACTCCGGAACGCCGGCGACCGACGGCGGTACGCCGCAGCCCGCCCCTGCAGCACCCACCACCACGACGACTGGCGGCGAGGGACGGGTGACCGTCGCAGTCGACCGTTCCGAGGCGGCGGCGCTGTTGCGTGCGGGGCGCGGGCGAGTGCTCGTGCTCTCGCGAGGGACCCGCCGGGAGTTCGAACTGACGACGCTGCTGCGCCGAGCGGGCAAGCGATTCCGCCGAGTGAGCGTCGTCGCTGACGGTCGGCTCGACGGCCGCACGATTGGCGAGGTCGGCGTCCGTGAGACGTACGATGTCGCCATCTTGGCGGCTCACCACGAGGGAACGTGGACGGTTGCGCCGCGTGGGTCACAGGCGCTCACGGCCGGTGACGACCTGTTCATCGTCGGGAACCGGGACGCGCTCGACCGGTTCACGGAGGTGGCGAAATGAGCGACATCGCAACGGCGGCCGGCGCGTGGAACAGCGGTGCGTCGCTGCTCGCCACCGTGGAGACAGTGGTCGGCATCGGGCCGTTCGCGGCCGGCGGCGTGACCTTCTCGCACCCACGGGCGGCCGCGATCACGCTCCTCACCTTCGCGGTACTCGCCACGCTCGCCACCGCCGCCGGGTCACTCGTGTATCGCTGGTACTTCCGGACGGAGATCCCCGACGGGGTCGCCGTCCTGATCGGCGTGTCGATCGTTGCGCTTTATCTCAACACGACGTCGCTCGGTGCGCTCGTCGGCGCCGACGAGCCGGAACTGCTCACCGTAGAGGGGGTCGTTTTCAACGTCGTCGCGCTCGGGCTGGCCGCAGCCGTCTCGCCGGTCGGCCGATACGTCGGTGACCGGCTCGCAGTCGACGTGTTCGCGCTCTCGGGGCTCAAAGGGATAGAGGGTGAGATGAGCCGATTCGTGCGGACGGTTGGACGGATGACGCCCGTGACCCTTCCGCCCGCGACGGAGATCGAAGACATGGACACCTACGAACCAGTCTCGGCGGAGAAGAAAGCGGAGATGGCCGAGAGGACGCTTATCTTCCCCAAAACACTCACGATAGAAGAGCTTCGAGGGCAGCTAATCGAGCGGGTCAAGACCGACTTCGGCGTCGGCTACGTCGACGTCGACCTCACCGACGAGGGGGCCATCGACTACTTCGCGGTCGGGTCACGGATGACAGGACTCGGTCCAACACTCGCACCCGGGCGGGTCGCAGTCGCGCTCGCGGCCGATCCGCCGAACAACGCGACCGCCGGGGATATGGTCCAGATATGGCGAACCGACCCCGAGCCGAAGCGCATCGCGACGGGCGAACTCCGTGGCGTGGCCGACGACACCGTCACCGTCGCCCTCGAGGAGTCGGACGCCGCCGAACTCTCCGTCGAGGGCGGGTATCGGCTGGTCGTCCTCCCGGCGGAGCCGCAAGCGGACAGAGCGTTCGCCTCACTCCTGCGGAACGCCGACGAGACGATGGCCACCGTTACCGTCGAAGCGGGTAGCGAACTCGTCGGCACCGCCGTCAGTGACGTGACGGCCGTCGTCGCGGCCGTTCGCCCCGCCGAGGGGTCCGTCCAGCCGATTCCGCCACGGGCGTACGCGTTCGCGGCCGGCGACACCGTGTTCCTCGTTGGCCGGCCAGACGCGATCCGGCGGTTCGAGGCGGCCGCGGTGGCGGATCCGGAGACGGCGTCGAGAGCCAAAGCGACCGCCGAATCTGCGGCCGGAGACGGCAACGGAACCCCGCAGAGAAGTGACACCCCTGACGCGGACGACGGTGCGTCCGAACCCGGCACACGAAGCCAGAACACTGAGACAACAGCCGAGGGGTCACAACGCTCATAACGCGTCCACACCGGAGAGATCGTATGGAGTGGAAGCTGTTCGCCGACCTCGCGGAGATCGCTGGCGACCGCGTCGTCGACGTGGAGACGGAGCCCGGAGCGACGGTCGGCGACGCGCTGGACGCGCTGCTCGACGCCCACCCCGAGTTAGCGGATCGGGTCGTGGAGAACGGGGAGGTCGCAGACCACATCAACGTGCTCCGAAACGGGCGCAACGTCTACCACGACGACGGGCTCTCAGAGCCGGTCGCAGAGGGCGACGAACTCGCGCTGTTCCCACCGGTCAGCGGCGGGTAGCCGGGGACGCTGACGCGTCTCGCACCGGTTCCTGATCGCTACCGGCACCTACTCTGTCGACCGAATCGGTCGTTTCAAACGCGCCCGCCCCACAGTGGCTCGTATGAGCGACGACCACGACGCACCCGAGGAGGACCACGACGGCGGCTCACACCAGCCGTGTCGCGAGGAGTTCGCTGAGGACCCGGTTGGCCACGCGCGAGTGACTGCCGAGATGACCGTCGGTGACCTCGTCGAGTCGTACGGCGGGGCGGGGATCGGGGCGGCCGACGTCCACGAGGCGGGCAACGTGCTCGCTGAGATGTTCGATAACGACGACTGTACCGTCTTCTGCTCGCTCGCCGGCGCGATGGTGCCAGCGGGGATGCGCCGGGTCGTCTCCGATTTGATCCGCGACGGCTACGTCGACGCACTGGTCACGACTGGCGCGAACCTCACCCACGACACCATCGAAGCGATCGGCGGCAAACACCACCACGGGCGTACACACGCCCCGGACAAGAGCCCGCGGGAACACGACGAGACGCTCCGCGACGAGGAGGTCGACCGCATCTACAACGTGTACCTCCCACAGGAGCACTTCGCGGAGTTCGAGGGGCACCTGCGTGCGGAGGTGTTTCCCGCGCTCGAAGACCGCGACAGCGTGTCGATCGCCGACCTCTGTGAGGCGCTCGGACGAGCGAACGCCGAGGTGAACGAGCGCGAGGGGGTGACAGAAGACGCCGGCGTCGCCGCGGCCGCCTACGAGTCGGATGTCCCGATCTACTGCCCGGCGGTTCAGGACTCTATTCTGGGATTACAGGCGTGGATGTACGCCCAGACGGCAGACCTCACGCTGGACGCGCTCGCGGACATGACGGAGATCACCGACATCGCGTTTGCTGCCGACGACGCCGGCTGTCTCCTCGTCGGCGGGGGCGTGCCGAAGAACTTCACGCTCCAGACGATGCTCGTCACACCACGGGCGTACGACTACGCTGTACAGGTGACGATGGACCCCGAGGCGACCGGCGGACTCTCCGGTGCGACCCTCGAAGAGGCTCGTTCGTGGGGCAAACTGGAGACAGACGCGCGCAACGCCTCCGTCTACGGCGACGCGACGGTCATGCTCCCGTTGCTCGTCGCCGCCGCGCGTGAGCGCGTGGAGTAGGCCTCGCCGACTGTGTCGTCCTCGTAGTCGCCTCGGTCCGCCGGCAGCGCTCTTCGACGCCGCGTCAGTCTCGGAAGAACGCCGCTCGCTCGAACGGCTCGTCGTCGCCTTCGACGGCGAGCACGTCGAGCGCGGTGACCGTCGCGTCGACACCGAGCAGACCGGCGAGACTCGGCTCTGTTCGTCCCTCGTCGCCGGAGACGAGTTCCTTTATATATAGGCCGCCGGCGCCGTGGATCTCGACGACCGCGTGACGCGGGTCGACGAACTCGGCCGCTGCGTCGTACACGTCACGTTCGCGGGTCATACTCGCCCGCCGGTGGTCGACTCGGTTCGGCGTGTACTGTGTCACGGTCGCCCCGTCGAGTCGCTCGATGGCGTCCGCGAGCCGCGATTCGGTCACGTCGTCTCCGAAGGCGACCTCTGCGCGGTATCGCTTGGAGGCCTCCAGCTCTTTTACCCGAGCGACCATCTCGTACGTCGCCAGCCGCAGTCCTTCGACTTCGACGGCACCGTCGGCGAACGCGTTGATATCTCCCTCCAGTCGCTCGACGTCCACCCGGCGGCGACGGGGCTCTTCGATCTCGATCACGAACGGCCGTCCCGTGCCGAGCATCCGGGCGTCAACATCCTCACGGCCCGCGCCGTGGAACGTCGCCGCCGTCCCGTCGAACACGTCCTCGACGATCGGCGCGGTAAACTCCTCGACGCTGTCGTCGTAGAGGTATCCCGACCCGCCACAGTGGTCACACGGCTCGTGCCCCGCAATCCCTGACCCGTGACACTCGCGGCAGGGCCACTCGGTCTGTGGAATGTCACGCTCGAGTTTGCGATACCGGCCGTACACGAACGTGGAGTTCACCTTCGTGTCCAGTTCGTCGTCGGCGAGGTCGATCGTGAACTGTACGTCCGGGCGGTCGAACGAAACCTCCGCGCCCGTCAGCCGACCGACCCGCTTTCCGACCTCGCGGTTGAACTCTGAGTTGAACGGCTCGCCGGCGTCGGGGTCGAGTTCCGCCTCCTCGCGCAGCAGCGACTCGTTCTCTTCGACCAGTGGCGGCGGCCGGGTTCCGACGTTGTACGTCGCGAACTCGACACCCTCGACTGCCGCCGCCGCGCGTTCGGCCCACGTGTCGAACGTGTCGCAGTACCCCTCACACACCCAACAGTCCACAACGTCGACCGGCTCGTAATCGGCGTCCTCGCGGAGCGCGAGCGTGGTCCGTAACGACGACCCTCGCTCGGCGTTCGACAGCCCGAAGCTCCGGTCGGCGACGAGACGGCCGAGACAGGCATCACACACCGGTCCGGTCGCGGTCGCGCGCGCGGCGACCTTCAGTACGTCCATACGTCGTTCACTCGACCGGGCGGTAATTGTCTTGCTGTCTCGGCCGCATCGCTCCGGGCCGCGCCGCGCCCATCAGCGAACGGCCGACTTATGCGGCTCCCGTTCGTTGGTTCGACCGTGAGTGGGTCGGCGAGCCGAGCGGAGAAGCGTGAACTCGGGGTTGAGCTATTGGCCACCCTCGAACACGAGGAGCTGCCGTTAGCGGACGCGATAGACCGAATCGAGACGGTGACGACGAGCCCCTCGCTCACGCGAGAGATTCTCGACACTGCCGAGAAGCGCGGCGTGATAACGCGCGAGAACGCCCGGCTCAGGGTCAACCGCAGCGGGACATACGTCGATTTCGACCGTCAGGTCGTGGCCCGCGACGGCGAGTTTGAGTGTGCACGATGCGGCGCGTCGATCACCACCGGGCACTTTCTCCGGCTGGATGCCGGTGAGCTAGGGCCGTTCGGCTCTTCGTGCGTCCGGAGGGTGACCGGCCGTGAAACGGGATGAGACAACCGAGATCCCGGTAGCCGGGTCACCGACCACGACGGAGCTCTTCGATCAGTCGCTCGATGAGTTCCGCCTGTCTGTCGAGCCGTTCTGACTGTGCACGCACCGTCTCCCGGAGCGATGCCACCTCCGTCGCGAGGTCGTCCTCCTGTACCCCTGCGCTCTCGAACGGCGACTCGTCGAACGCGTCTTCGGTGGTCGACCCCGTCGTGTCTGCCGGCTCGGCCGAGTCGGCGGTGGCAGCGCCGTCGGCGGCGGATGCGTCTGGTGAAGCGTCTGACTCGCCCGTCTCTCCCTCCGTCGTATGCGGCGTCGCCCCCGAGCCGCCCGTCTCGGGAGGCGTGTCGGTCGACGCGTGGGTCCGGAACCCAGCGCCATCGTCGGGTGAGGCCGATCCGGTTCCGGTCGACTTGGAGGATCCCCGGCCCGGTGTCGAGGCGGCGCTGGCTTCGGTGCTGGCGACGCCCTCTGTGTCCGTCCCAGACCCCGCGTTCGACCCACGCCCCGCCTCTGAAGAAGCGCCTGCTCCGGCGTCGGTGGCAGGCTCCGCGTCGACTCCCGTGTCGGCGTCAGCTTCCGCGTCGGCGGCGGGCGAGGCAGAGAGCGGGTCCGGCCCCTCGCCGAAGTCCGTCGTGCCGCCCGTCACCGCCGTCCCGGCCTCGGCCTCGGCCTCTGCTGCCGCGGCCGCCGTCACGCGGAACTCCTCGACGCTGTCGACGTCGTGAAAGGCACACACCGCGTCGACGAGCGTCTCACGGACGGCGCGGGCGGACTCGTTGGGGGCCTTGAAGCGTTCTGAGCGACCGCCGTGAGTGAGCACGACGGCGGTGGCGACCGTTCCCTCCTCGAAGTCGAGGTCGGTCAGGTCCGCGTACGGGAACTCTTCGAACTCCTCGTCCCACACGGCCGAACCGATGTGTTTCACCAGCCGCTTGTCGGTGACGGCCAAGGTGAGCTCGGAGAACCGAAACGTTCGCCGGACCGACTCGTCCGGCTCCGTCACTCCTGCCACGGAGAGCACGCTGGCGAGTATCGGATGAAGAACCTCGTCGACGCGTTTCGTCGGCAGCGAGAGGGTCTCGTCGCCGTCGAGGCCGTACCCAAAGACGATCTTTGACTTGCGACGGCCCGTCGAGACGGCGATCCGCTCGGCGTCGTGGTCGTACGTTTCGACCGACTCGTCGGAGAGCAGGCCGTCGGCGCGGTAGACGACCGTCCGCGTCGACGTGACCGCGAGGACGTCGTCTCCCCCGAGCGGGACCCGGGCGACGACCTCCTCGTCTCCGACGGCCCCGGACAGCAGTTCGGGAAGGCTCATACCGCGAACGTTCGGGGCGTCCGGCATAAATCCGCGGGGTCCAGTTCTCACTCCCGGATCCGCGGCTGTGAGGCACTCACACGCCTCCGATGGATGGGAAGGTTAAAGAGTCTCATCGCGGTACGAAAAGGTGAGGCCGGGTGGCTTAGCTGGACATAGCGCCGCACTCATAGGGTTCAGAGATTCGGTGCGGTGACGCCTTGGAAGCGTCCGCGTCCTTCCCGTGGCTCCGCCGAGCCTCGGACCTGGGACATGCGGAGATCGTGGGTTCGGAGCCC
>JARVCL010000221.1:0-4379 GCA_040405695.1 Halorubrum sp.
TCGTGAACGCGTTCACGACGGCCGCCTACCGCGATGCCGGGGAGGCCGAACCGAGACGATGGCTCGAAATCGCCGTCCGGATCGAAGGAGCGGCCCTCGTTCTTCTCGGACTCGGCGGACTGTTTCGCACTGTCCGGAGCGCGCGTGCCGTGAGCGCCGACGCTGCGAACGGCGGCTCCACGGCGCGCTGAACCGCCGGTCGACCGGCCAACCGGTCGACCCGAGTGTCGTCACGCCGGTCGCTACCGTATTCGACTCGAACTCGGACGAGTGAGCCTGAACAGACTCAGTCGTGGTCACCAGCGCGTGGTTCATGACGGCCGTCCTTGCCGGTCCGGAGCACGTGACACGCCCGGCACCGAGCCTCGTAGGACTCCTCTGCGCCGACGAGGATCGTCGGATCGTCGACGTGAGCCGGCTCGTTCTCGATGAGCCGCTGGTTCCGGGTGGCCGGTTCGCCACATTGTGAGCAGATCGCACGGAGTTTGTCGACGTACTCAGCCGTCGCCATCAGCTGTGGAACCGGCTCGAACGGCTCGCCGCGGAACGTCTGATCGAGTCCGGAGACGATGACGCGGACCCCCCGATCCGCGAGCGTGTCACAGACATCGACGAGCGTGTTCGAGAAGAAGTTGGCCTCGTCGATGGCGACCACTTCCGCGTCGGGATCCGTGTCGAGGATCGCCTCTGGACCGTCTCCCTCGTTGTCGACCACGGTCGCCTCCCACTGGCGACCGTTGTGGCTGCCGATCGTCGCCTCGCCGTAACGGTCGTCGACCGCAGGCTTGTAGACGGCGACCGACTGCCCAGCGATCTCCGACCGCCGAAGCCGTCGCAGGAGTTCTTCGGTCTTCCCGGAGAACATCGACCCGGTAATGACTTCGATCCACCCCGTTCGGGTGATCGCGTGCATGCTACTTCGGGGTCGAGCCAGCGACTAAACCGTTTCTCTCCGCTGTCAGTAGTCCACGACTGAGGTCGTGGGCTTCCTCCCTACATTTTTGTGAAGCGCCGGTGGTGCGGGCTGGGAGGGTAGCCGTCACGTGGCGGCCAGAGCCCGGCCGGCGACCCCGACGAGAACGGCGGCGACGACGACGTACGTCACCGCACAGACGGCCCAGTCGCGTCGCACCCGCGACACGCGCTGTCGCGGGAGTCCTGTCGCCCGCGGGAGGGGAACGAGCGCGAAGAACCCGATCATGAGCCCGAGCATGACAGCAGCCGCGACGCCGAGGGAAGCAGGCCATCCCACGCCAACCCTCCCGACCGCCGCGACGAGACCGAGGAACAATACTCCAGACCCGACGCCAGCCACGTAGTGGACCCACGTCGCCAGCCGCTGTGGCGCGTCGTCGACGGGGATCTCGGTTAGAACGCTCGCCGCGACCCTCGGAGCGGTACCTCCGTCGGGGAGCCGAGGCATAACGCGGTCCATCGCCAGCGTCGCGATCAGCCCGAAGACCGGGCCGACGATCAGCCCGGTGAGCAGCGAGAACTCGACCATCGTCGTCAAGTACGGCCTACCCCCGTTTGATTTCGTCGGTCGTCACCGTCGGTACCGCTCCAGCGTATGCCTCTCGCCCGGTGTTTCGTCGGCCAGAAGTCGCTCTCGTCGTTCGGGGTCCGCGCTCGTCGCCCAGACAGTCCCTCCGCCACTCGCTCAGTCGTGGTCGATACGCTGCCCGCCGAGAACGACCGACTCGATGTCCGAAACCCCGGCTCGCCTGACGACCGCCCTGACGATGTCTCGTGCGCCGACGAGGTTGTCCGAGTCGCCGTCAAGCACGAGCAGGTCGGCGTCGGCTCCCGTCGTGATCACGCCGCGGTTCACGTTCGCAATCTGTGCGCCGTTCAGGGTCGCCATCCGGAGTATCTCGCGGGCAGAGCGATCCGACAGCTTCGCCGCGAACTCCATCTCGCGAAACATCGACGGGGAATCGAGCATCACGTTGTCCGTTCCGAGCGCCACCGTGGTCCGCTCGGCGAGTTCGGCGATCGGAGGAACACCGACGTTCGTCACGAGGTTCGACCGCGGGCAGACGACGACGGGAGTTTCGCTGTCCGCGAGTCGGTCCATGTGATGCGGCTCCGCGTGGACCATGTGGACGAGAAACGTCGGATCGAGATCCATCGCCGCGTCTACGTCGTCCGCGTCGCGCTCGCCCGCGTGAATCCCGAACAGCTTGTTCGCGTCGCGGGCCGCGGTCCGAACCGACGTGAAGTCGGCGTCGCGCGCGCCAGAGGCCCCGTACCCGTCTGCGATCGTGAGCACTTCGGGGTCGTCGCGACCGAGAACGACCGCCCGAATCGCCCGTTCGTCGAGGCCGACCCCGTTACCGGCGAGCGCGTCCCGGAGGGCACGCACGCCGTCGACGCCTCCCTCGCGGAACTCGACGAACGTTCCCGTTCCAGTCGACTCCATGAACCGGAGCGAGCGCGCCATCGCCGTCACCGTCTCGTCGTAGCTGGCGTCGCGTAACAGTCGGTGTTTCAACCCGTCGGGTGGCGCGACGAGTTCGTCGAGCGAGAGGCCCACACCCGCCTCCTTGGCGATTGAGTCGCCGATGTGGGTATGTGCGTTGACGAATGCCGGGAGGACGACCGCGTCGCTGTCGGTCGTGGTCTCTTCGATCCGGACGATCTCGCCGTCTGCGACGACGACACGCCCGTCGATCGGCTCGAACTCCGGTCCGACGAGTATCGTCCCCTCGACGTACATACGGGACTGTCGCCAGCCGCAGGCTAAAGCTTCACGACCCAGCGGGTCCGTCTCGGATACGCGAGATGTGAAGGGCTCACACTACTGGCCGGACGACTCCGAAGCGGACCACTCCGAAGCGGACCACCGCACGCGCGTCACTCGAACTCGTCGAGCGTCGTCGGCATAGCCTTTCGAACCTCACTCACCAGTGCGTCTGGATTGAGCCCCAGCACACCTGCTGCCGCTCGTCCGACGCGATCGGTCGCGGCTGCCGGTGCGTACACGCCGAGTCGCCATTGGTTTCGCTGGGCGGTCCGAAGCGCCGAGACGAGCGGGGATTGCCGCTCCAGCCGGCGGACCTCGCCGTTGACCGTTACCCGGGCCGTCGACTCGCGCATCGAGGGTTCGGGCGGAACGTCGAGGATCACGTGCTCACGGTCGAGTCCCGCCTCGTCGGCAATCTCACGCTCAAATTTGATCTCCATCTCGTGGTCTGCCTCGTGGACTCGGTCTGGGACGTCGTCGTACTCTGCCCAGACAGCCCGCTTGTAGAGGTCCCGCTCGTCGTAGCGGCGCGACAGCTCTGCGGTCTCCGGACACCGGCGCAACGCCGCGAGGAAGTCGTGGTCGTCCATTCGGCGGAGCTCCGCGGCCGTCGTCGCCGTCGTGTCGAGGAGCTCGGCTGCAGCGCGGCGCAACATCGCTTTCGAGATTCGTGCGACCGGATGGGTGTACACGACGGGGTTCATGAGCGCGCGCGCCAAGAGCAGGCTCTCTGCCGTCTGCACGTTCCCCTCGTCGAGGACGAGCGAGGGGCCGTCGTTCGTCTCGTCCTCGGCGGCCGTGTTGTCGACGCCGTCGACGAACGCCAGTTCCCGGACGAACCGGCCGGTGTCGATAGTGCCGTACGGGACACCTGTGTGATAGGCGTCACGCACGAGATAGTCCATCCGGTCCACGTCGAGCTCTCCGGAGACGAGCTGGCCGTACGTTCCCTCACCGGCGACGATGTTGGCGATTCGTTCGGGGTCGAGGCCGTGGTCACGGAGCACGTCGCCGACCGCCCCGTCCGCGAGCAGCGCTCCCACGTCGTCGTGGTACTTCCCGGTTCGGCGGTGAGTGAGTGCCTCCAGGTTGTGACTGAACGGTCCGTGACCGACGTCGTGGAGCATCGCGGCCGCCTCGATCCGGTCGGCGTGTTTACCCTCGATCCCCAGCCCGTCGAGTGCCTGGCGGGCGAGATGGTAGACGCCGAGGCTGTGCTCAAAGCGGGTGTGGTTCGCGGATGGATAGACGAGTTGGACCGTCCCGAGCTGTTTGACGTGACGAAGCCGCTGTACGGCCGGCGTGTCGAGGAGGGCCGCGGCGACACCGTCGATCTCGATGTGATCGTGCACGGTGTCTTTGACCGTGATCATGGCGGTGATTCGTCGTCACCGGTTAAAAACGACCGTATCACGTCTCGAAGCGCACGACGCCCCGGCGTCAGCCGGTGTCTCACCAGCACCGTCGTCTTCTACCTGAGCGGTTGCCGCCTATGAGATGAGTTAGCAAGTTCGTGACATCCTCTCACGACTTCAGTCGTGGGCTTCCCACGCCCGCACCGCAATGCGCTGGTTTGGGAACTTACGTTTGCGACCCGACACGCCGATGGGAGTGCCACGCCCCCGTTACTCCT
>JARVCL010000222.1:0-4354 GCA_040405695.1 Halorubrum sp.
CTCGTGCTCATCCCCTTCATCGAGAAGTACGTCGTCAACGAGTTCGCGTGGATGACCGCCCGCGAGTTCGTCGACGGCGTCGCGATCGGACAGCTCTCGCCCGGTCCAGTCGTGATGACCACCGCCTTCGTCGGGTACAAGGTGCTGCTGGACGCCTCCGGCGGGCTCTTGGCGGTCGCCGTTCTCGGCGCGCTTGTCGCGACCATCGGCGCGTTCGGCCCGTCGTTCGTCTTCATCATGGGCTTTTTCCCGTACTTCGCGCGGGTCCGCGAGAACGACGTGATACAGACGGCTCTGAAAGGAGTCAACGCCGCTGTCGTCGGAGCAATCCTGGGAGCAACGGTCACCCTCGCCCGCGAATCGTTCATCGTCGACGGCGTCCTCGACCCGCTCACCGTCATCCTCGCGGCCGCAACGTTCGTGCTCTTTACCCGAGGCGTCGACGCGGTGTATCTCATCTTCGGCGGCGGCGCAGTCGGGATGGCCGCGTTCTTCCTGCTCTAACGTTCTCCACACGCTGTTGAGGGGGCCGAACCGTACCGGCCGAGTCAGCCTTCGGGGTGCGCCGCGTCGAAGACCGTCCACCGGTCGGCGATGACGCCGTCGACACCCGCGGCGCGGAGTCGACGGATCTCCGTCGGGGTGTCGGCACTCCACGCGTTTACGGCGAGCCCGCGTGCGTGAGCCGTCTCGACGACGGCCTTCCCGTCCACCGCGTGGGTTTCCGCGCCGTCGGCGGCGGTGGGAGTCTCTCCGTCGGCAGCGGCGGTGTCGTCGTCAACGGAGTTCGTGTCGACGATCAGCCGCTTCCACGGATGGATGGCGACTGCGTCCACCGCGGCCGCGAACTCGATCGCATCGGAGGGACGGTCACGACACACCACCGCGAGCGGCGCGTCGGGGTCGGCGGTCCGGACGCCACGAAGCACGGACTCGTGGAACGACGAGTAGAGCACGTCGAGAGGGGCGTCTGCACACCGCGCGACGACAGTCGGTGCGATCCCGGAGGCCTTGATTTCGACGTTGAGCACGGGCGGATCAGAGAGCACCGCCATCGCGTCGAGCAGCTCTCTGAGCGTGGGGATCGGCTCGCCCGATGCGAGCACCTCACGCTCGCGGAGCGTCGAGAGAGGCGTCTCGTCGACCCGGCCGGATCCGTCGGTGAGTCGACCGAGCGTCTCGTCGTGGAAAACGACGATCTCGCCGGTCCCACAGGGTCGAACGTCGACCTCCACCATATCGACGTGTGGTGCAGCCGCCACGACGGCGGCGACCGTGTTCTCCGGGGCCGGAGTGATACAGCCACGGTGACCGATACGCGAGAGACGGTCTGGGGTCGGGTCAGATGGGTGAGAGCGAGCGGAATCGGTGCCGATACCGACGCTGTCGTCGGTTCCCGAGACGAAACCAGAACGAGGGTCACGATCGGACGCAACCGTCGGGTCGGAAGCGGGGTCGCTGTGGGCTGCGTCGGCGTCGGCGTCAGCGTCAGCGTCGGATCCGAATGTCGGTGGCACGGTCAGGTCGACTCGGGTGTCGTGCGATCGTCGAGTTCGGTGGACGCGTCATCGCTCGGCGTGCACAGCGGGGTTGCACGGTCCTGTGTCCCCACCGACTTCGCGAGACTCACCGTCGAGACCTCCGGGAACGGGAGTGAGGTCGACATCGGAGACGGGGTGACGACACCGACGATCGGTTCGGACTCATCGATACGCGTCGATTCCCGCTTCCGGCCCCTCGACGATCTCGAAACTCCCCTCGCTCCACCCGTCTTCGACGAAGACGAACACGCGACCGCCGGCGACCGCCGGGTCGGCGACGACCTCGTTGCGCTGGCCGGTTCGGCCGACGACGACACCGGGAAACACCTCGTCCGTTTCGCCGTCGGCGACCATCACGCGGCCGACACCGGAGTCTTCCAAGATCGCCTCATCGGTCTTGTAGTCGTTCACGTACGTCATCACGCCCTCCGTCCCGGTCGGGTCCGTGACGAGGACGTGCGTCTCCTTGCCTGGACCCGCGGTGAGCGACCCCTCGACCGGCTCTGGAACCCCCCGATACAGTGTCGTTCGCCCGTCGAGGTACTCGACGACGACCCCTTCTTCGCGGAGGTCGACGCCGATGGACGTCGGCGGCACGTCGCTGCGTGACGGTGCTGACATGGCGATCCGTCCGCCCGCCTCCCTCAAAAGGGCCGCGTTCGGGACAGCGTGACGAGAGACGAGAGCGGACAGCGACCGGGGAAGCGCCCGAGAGACTCGCCGCGATCGCTAACCCTTTGCGCGCGCTCGTCCGGGTTGGGTACATGGAGGGACGGGCGGCCGCGCTCGGAGCCGGCACGGTGTTGAACGCGCTGGCAACCGGGACGGGATCGGCGTTCGGCATCGATGTCGAGACCCGCGCGACCGTCCGGCTCAACCCCGAGCGCGAGGACGTGGAAGGGACGGTCACCGAGGACGAGACGGCTGACACCGCCCTGATCGAGCGATGTGTAACCCTCATCACTGAGCGGCACGGGAACGGCGAGGGCGGTACGGTTCGCACCGACAGCGACGTACCGCTCGCTGCGGGGCTGAAGAGTTCGAGCGCGGCCGCCAACGCGACTGTCCTCGCGGCCTGCGATGCGCTTGGGATGACGGTCGGACGAGATGGTGACGGCAACGGTGACGCCGACATCACCCGCCTCGAAGCCTGCCGGCTTGGCGTCCGTGCCGCACGCGAAACTGGTGTCACCGTCACCGGCGCGTTCGACGACGCGACCGCCTCGATGCTCGGTGGGGTCTGTCTCACCAATAACGCCGAGGACCGCCTGCGTTCGCGCGAGTCGGTCGACTGGGACGTTCTCGTCTGGACCCCACCCGAGCGCGCGTACAGCGCCGACGCCGACGTCGACCGCTGCGGCGACGTGGCATCGATGGCCGATCTCGTCGCCGACCTCGCTGCGGACGGGCGATACACGGCGGCGATGAGCGTGAACGGACTGGCCTTCTCGGCCGCGCTCGGGTTCGACACCGACCCGACAGTCGAAGCGATGCCGCTGGCGTCGGGCGTCTCGTTGTCGGGGACCGGGCCGAGTGTCGTCGCTGTGGCGACGCCCGACGACCCCGACGCCGACCTCGATGCGCTCGCGGACCGCTGGGGGAATCGCCCAGGCACACTGCGACGAACGACGACACGAAACGACGGCGCGACCGTCGGAGGAGATCCATGAGCACTGAGACACCTAACCCCGAAGAGATGACGCTCGACGAG
The DNA here is from genome assembly GCA_040405695.1 of Halorubrum sp. Taxonomy (GTDB): domain Archaea; phylum Halobacteriota; class Halobacteria; order Halobacteriales; family Haloferacaceae; genus Halorubrum. Next base: position 3,253 of record JARVCL010000222.1, read on the forward strand.
CTTCGCGAGGAAATAGAGGACATCGACCGCGAAATAGTCGAACTGATCGCCCGTCGGACCTACGTCGCCGACACGGTGGCCGCCGTCAAGGAGGAGCGTGATCTGCCGACGACGGACGAAGGCCAAGAGGAGCGTGTGATGGACCGTGCGGGCGCGAACGCAGAGCGGTTCGATGTCGACGCGAACCTCGTGAAAGCGATCTTCCGGCTACTGATCGAGTTGAACAAAGTAGAGCAGCGAGAGAGTCGCTGACTGGAGGCCACTCAGTTCACGCTCTTCGAGAGTTCCGCCCCAGCCTTGAACTTCACCGTGTCTGACGTGTTTCCGTCGTCCACGAGATGCAGGCAGTGACCGTCGAACGGATAACACGAACAGTACACGTCACCGTCCGGCGAGACGGTTTCAGCGACCTCCGCAACGAGCTCGTCGTCGGGAAGACTCCCTGTGACGAGCGTGTCTTCGAGGCGTCCGAAGAATAGCTGTGCTCCAACCGGTGACACGTCGTCTGGCAACAGACGCCGAATCTCGTCCCCACTGATCTCTCCAGAGCGGGTGATTGTGATGTCCTGGATGTTTACCTTCCCACCACCACCTCCTGTCAGCACCGTAACTGAGTTCTCGTAGAGGCAGGACTCATCGATCACCCATCCGCACGAGTAGACGTACTGGTCGTTGTTCGCGTGTCGCTGGACGTGTAACAACGCAGGGAACGGACACGGACACCCGACCGGCTGTACGAGGACCTGACAAACGATTACCGACGTGGATGAAGCAGGCCCAGACTCACGCCCCCACTCGTCCAGCGACTCGACATCAGTCGACCGTCCATCTGAACGCACACCAACCATCGATTTCGTATCGGACGCTGTGGGAGGGCGGTTTGTCACGTTTATGACGACAACCCCCGAGTCAGACGTGAGCACGTCGAGGGAACCGTACGTGTGAGTCGGTCCAGAAATGTTGGTTTGAGACGTGTTCGCTCCCCAGCAGTACACCGACTGCGCTGTCGACAGCCCTCCTCCAGAGGAGTGGTGCTTACACGATTCGTCCTCGTCATCGTCGTCTTCGTCCGCTCCCGCCGCTGCCGTCTCGTAGGTGTTCG
>JARVCL010000223.1:0-4300 GCA_040405695.1 Halorubrum sp.
TCCGTCCCATCGGCCGCACGGAGCGCGTTGTCCACGGCCCGCTGGTCGCCCGCGTACACCCCTTCGAGCCGCGGAACGGCGTGTTCGCGCGCCTTCGCGATCGACTCACTCGCGGGGAGTTCGATCGCCTCGAACTCTCCGGTCGACGCCCCGCTGGGTGCTGCGCCGCGTCCGAAGCCACCGGACTCGGTGAGCACGTCGGCTTCGACCGTGGGATTCCCCCTTGAATCGAGGATCCGCCGAAGCGAAACGTTCGTGATCCGGGTCATCAGCTCGACTCCCTCCGGACGGTGAACGGGAGCGCACCTGCGTCGTACTCCTCGGCGGCGACGAGGATGGGCTCCGTCTGGTCCGTCTCGATGAGCACGGGTGCCCCGTAAGACACCTGCAAGGCGCGTGCTCCGAGTATCCGGGCTTTCTCGTAGCGGTTGTATCGTTGTCCTGACATGGTTACTGGTACGGGGAGACGACGTCGACGAGGTCGCGGTGGCTCACCAGCATCCGCCGGCAGCAGTGACGCTCGACGCCGAGGTCGTCGAGGACCTCGCCGGGGTCCTCGTCGCCCTCGCGAGCACGCGTTTTGAACTCCTCCCAGTGTTCACCCACAACGTTGCCGCACGTGAAACACCGGACGGGAATCATCATATGTCGATCACCTCAGCGGTAAGATTTCTGGTAGCGGGCACGCGCGCCAGGTCCGCCCCACTTCTTGGGCTCGGACTGGCGAACGTCGTTGACCAGCAGAGTGCGATCGAAGCTCATGTACGCGTCACGCAGTTCGGCGTCACCGAGGTGCTGAACGAGCCCGCGGGCGATGGCGGTCCGTGTCGCGTCCGCCTGACCGCTGAATCCGCCGCCGGCCACGTCGATGTCGATGTCGACGCCGTCACGCAGCTCGTCGCCGGCGATACGGAACGGCTCGAGCATCTTCAAGCGTGCCTGCTCCGGTTCGACCAGCTCGACTGGCTGGGAGTTGATGCGAACGCGGCCCTCGCCATCGCGCACGGTGGCGCGGGCGACGGCCGTCTTCTTCTTGCCTGAGGTGTTAGTTACCATGTGACGTTGGCTCCCAAGGACTCGGATATCGATCCGAGGGTGGTGAACTTGATGTTCGAGAGTCGGTCCAGCGACGTGCCGTCAAGGACGACGGCCTCGATGTCCTCGTCGCGCTCGTAGGGATTCCCCACGTAGACGCGGACGTTCGAGAACGCTTCTTGGCCCGCTTCCGTCTTGTACGGAAGCATACCGCGGATGGCGCGCTTGAAGATTCGGTCCGGACGCTTCGGGTAGTACGGCCCGCTGTCCGAGCCGAGGTCCGCGCGCGTTCGATACGTCTCCATCGTCGACTCCTCGTTGCCAGTGATGACCGCGTGTTCCGCGTTGACAACGGCGACCGTCTCGCCGTCGAGGACACGCTGGGCGACCTTCGAGGAGACGCGACCGAGGATGCAGTCACGGGCGTCGACGACGATGTCCGCGTCGATTTTCGCGAGGCTCATCGGATCACCCGGACGTTACTCCCGTCGGGATTCTGTTCGACGAACTGCGCGAGCGACACCGCCTCGCCAGCCTGATCGATCTTCGTGCGGGCGGTTCCCGAGAAGTCGACGGCGGCGACGGTGACGTTCTTGTCTAGGACGCCGCTGCCCAGCACCTTGCCGGGAACGACGACCGTCTCGTCTTCGTTTGCGTACCGTTCGATGCGACCCAGATTGACCTCGGCGTGGGTACGCCGTGGCTTCTCGAGCCGGTCTGCGACGTCCTGCCAAACGCTGGCATCGGAGCTACGCGAGACCGACTTCAGATCGGCGATGAGGTTCTGTAAGTTCGGATTCGTCTTGCTACTCATAGCTGTCCCTCCTGTGTGGAGAGTTCGTGAAAACGGAGTGCAGGGAGCAGGATTTGAACCTGCGGACCTCTACAGGACAGCGCCCTGAACGCTGCGCCGTTGGCCTGACTTGGCTATCCCTGCGTACACTCCTGGGTACTCCGGCTCCCTTCAAACCACTTTCGGTCCTGACGACCGAGACGGCGGTACCGCTCTCGGCAGGGGCGAGCGCCGTGTGTGTGGTTCGAAGGACGGACATACCTTATACCGCGACTTTCGTTCGTAGTTCGTCCGCACGCTCCTCGATGGAGTCAATCGCGCGGAGCAGCAGTTCCTCGACGGTAAACGAGCCGTCCGTCTCGATGTGGAAAACGAACGCGCCCGGCACGTCTTCGACGCTCACGTCTTTTCCGGGGAACCGCTTCGTGAGGTCGTTGTCGAACTCCTCGGTGACGACGATCTCCTCGTCGGGCGTTTCTATCACGCCACGGAGGATGTTCGGCTCCTCGTCGTCAAACTCGCCGCGGTCGCCCTCGACGGTGACGCGCTGGAGGTGCCGGTACCCGACAGACACTCCGCCCTGGTGTTTGGCGTGGTCTTTGCCGGTGTTCAACACCGCGTCGGCCTCGAACTCCAGCCGCTGTCCCTCCTTCAGTTCGATGATCGGGACGTTCTCGTCGGCCGGCTCGACTAGCGGCTCCGCGGACTCGATGTCCCCGGAGTAGGCCGTTGCCGGCCCCTCGACGTCGAGGGCGAGCGTGACCGTGTCACCGATTTCGAACTCGTCGAGCGGCGTCGTCAGGGGAACAAGCCCCAGCCGCAGTCCGATCATCTCGTCGAACATCACGGAGGAGTTCTCGACGAACCGGACGGTGTCGATCGAGAACGTCGGGACATCGGCGATCATCGCACGGCGGATACCGTTCGCGAACGCCGGCGTCAGCCCGCGGATCAACACCCGCGCGCTGCGATCGTCCCGTTCGACGAACTCCACGTCGAAGTCGGCTCCCGTCATATCAGACTCGCTTGTTCTTCGGAGCCTTGGTCCCGTCGTGCGGGATGGGCGTGACGTCCTCGATACGCCCGATCTCGACGCCAGCACGGGAGAGCGCGCGGATCGTCGCCTGCGCGCCCGGGCCAGTCGACTTGTTGAGGTTGCCGCCGGGCCCACGAACGCGGACGTGGACACCCTCCAAGCCGGCCTCCTTGACCCGCTCGGCGACGACTTCGGCCATCTGCATGGCGGCGTACGGCGACGCCTCGTCTCGGTTCTGTTTCACCACGGTCCCGCCGGACGACTTGGCTATCGTCTCGGCGCCCGTCTCGTCGGTGACGGTGATGAGCGTGTTGTTGAACGATGCGTACACGTGGGCGATACCCCACTTTCCGTCCTCTGATTCACTCATGTATGGTCACTCCTGTGACTCCGCGCGCTCGGGGTGAAGATCGTCCGCGAGCGGACTCGTCTCGTCGAAGGCGATGTCGCCCTCGTCGTCCACGTCGACTTTCACCGACGGACGCGTGACGCGTGCGCCATCGACGGTGATGTGACCGTGAACGATGAACTGGCGGGCCTGCTGTGTCGAGGAGGCGAACCCCTGACGGTAGACGATCGTCTGGAGGCGACGCTCGAGGAGGTCCGTCACATCGAGTGACAGGACCGTCGAGATGTCGTCGTTGTCCCCCAAGATGCCGATCCGACGGAGCCGAGCGACGAACTCCGCGCCCGCCTCGCCGGCTGCATCGACGTCACCCTGTGCCTCGCCGAGGAGGCGTCGTGCCTCTCGGCGCATCCGGCGCAGTTCGGACTGTGCGCGCCAGAGCTCTTCTTTGTTCTTCAGGCCGTACCGCGAGAGAAGGTCCGACTCCTCGGCGATCCGCTCGCCCTGATACGGGTGATTCGGCGTCTCGTAGCCTTTGGTGTTTTTGCCGGTACTCATTCGTCGTCACCCGCATCGTCTTCCATCTCCTCGCGGATCTCCTCGACGTTCACGCCGATCGTCCCTTCGGTTCGGCCCGTGGACTTCGTGCGCTGACCGCGAACCTTCTGGCCGCGCTTGTGGCGAACGCCTTTGTACGATTCGATCTGCTTCATGCGGTTGATGTCGTGGCGACGTTTCTCGCTGACATCCGTGCCGACGAGGTGGGTCGTCTCACCGCTGAAGAAGTCGTTCTGTCGGTTGGTCATCCATGACGGGACGTAGTCTTCGAGGTTCTCGGTGATGTCGACCACCGTCTCGATCTCCTCCTCCTCGAGGAGACCGAAGGTGGCGGTACGGTCTACACCAGCTTCCTCGGCGACCAGTCGCGCCATGCGCATGCCGATTCCGTTGAGTTCAGATAGGCTTCGCTCGACCGTCTTCGTCCCGTCGAGGTCCGCGCCCCCGATCCGGACGAAGTACTGGAGGTTCTCCGCCTCCTCCGGCGAGTCGTCCTGTGATTCTTCCGTGCTCATGTGTTGATCGCAGTGAG
>JARVCL010000224.1:0-4289 GCA_040405695.1 Halorubrum sp.
AACACGGTGTACGCGACTGCCGGGACGGCGGCGGCGCTCGACTCAGCGGCGACCTCGCCGGCGAAAAGCGGCGGCACCGTCTGATAGTGTAGCAGTGCCTCGACCGGCCCGAAGAAGACGATTCCGGCCGACAGCCCCGCCGAGAAGAACATGGCGACGTACGAGAGCGTGCCGTACTCCGGGTCGCCCTCGCCGAGCCGAACGCTCCCATAGCGACCGACGAGGAGGTAGGCGGCGGCGATCACCAACACGAACACCGACGCGAGATAGAGCCACGCGAGCCCCTCACCGAAAGTGACGAAGGCGGCGTCGATGGCCGCGGCCGCCCCTTCGGTGTCGACGACGGTGTAGCCGAGGAAGGCGAACGTGACGAGCGCCCCGACGACGAACGGGATCGGATCGACCTCTTCGCGAAACGAGCGTATCGACTCTGCGATGGACCTTCGACTCATAAAAGACGTGTATCGATCAGATGGGGCTCGAACCTCTTAAACCCTCTTTCGAGCCGATATCGGCGTCGATCGCTCGCCTGTCTCCGTCGGCTGGGGATATATAAATCAATCGCCGTCGACGCGGCACGCAGGTTCGAGTCTCTGGTCGCCGAAGCGGTGCCTGCGGCGGCCGTCACTTCCTCCCGGTCGCCTGCGATTGCGGCTCGGACGAGACGCGCTTCCACTCAGCGGGCGACCCGCGCACACGACCCGCACAAGACAGTTATCGATCCGAGCGCGACCCGCAGATATGAACCGTCGAAGCGTTCTCGTGAGCGCGAGCGCGCCCCTTTCGGCCGGAGTCGCTGGCTGTCTACGCGGAGACGCGCGCTCGTCAGACCCGGGTGACGGCTCTGCCGACGGCGACGGGTCCGACGGTGATGCCGACTCGGGCGCTCGCGAACCGCTTCAGGTCAGGGTGTACAACTATCGATCCGAAGCGGTAACGGTGGCCGTCGAGGTCGACGCTGATGGCGAGTCGATCCACGCGGACGCCGTCGAACTGTCGGCTCCAGACACTATCGCTACCGACCGCGTCGTCGCGACGGTCCCAGCGGGGACTCGCGAGTCGCGGATCACGGCGTCGGCGACGCTCGACGGCGAGGAGCGGTCAGTAACCCGCTCGTTCGACCTCCCCGCGACCGACCCGATCGAGGGATTCGAGATCAGGGCCGACGATGGTGGCCTCTCGATCGCCACGCTCGGGTACGAGACGCCCGCATGAGGGGGTGGTTCGGTCATCTCACCGCCCTCGACTGTAGGAACCCTTCGTCTTCGCTTCGCACGCTCACGGACGCTCGGGGGCGCTCAGACGTCCGCGTACACGTGTGCCCCCGCTCGCCGCGGTAGAGACTTCGAGCCAGCACACGCGGTGCTCTGGCACTCCCGACGTGACCGATCCGATCGGGGCGGCGTCCCCGACTGCGTGTTAAACAGCGTTTCGGAACCGGGTACTTTTTTCCAAGCCGGGCGAATCCCCCAGGCATGCCCCCCATCACGATCGCCGACGTCGAGGCCGCGGCCGCGCGCTTCGAGGACGCGGACATCGTTCAGCCCACCCCGGTCCAGCGGAGTCGGTCGCTCTCTGATCGGTGCGGCGCGGATGTCCGTCTCAAGATGGAGCACCTCCAGCGAACGGGCTCGTTCAAGCCCCGTGGCGCGTACAACGCGGTTTCCAAGCTCGTCGCATCCGACCCGTCGGTCGATCGGGTGGCCGCTGCGAGTGCGGGCAACCACGCGCAGGGCGTCGCGCTCGCGGCGGACGCCGTCGGGATCGACGCGACGATCGTGATGCCCGAGTCCGCGCCGGGAGCGAAGATTGAGGCCACTCGGGCGTACGGCGCGGAAGTCGTTCTCCACGGGGCCGCCTTCGGCGACGCGATGGATCACGCACGGACGCTCGTCGACGACCCACACACCCGGTTCATCCACGCGTTCGACGACCCGGACGTGGTCGCCGGGCAGGGGACGATCGGCGTAGAGGTGCTCGATGCAGCTCCCGCGGTCGACACCGTTCTCGTCCCCGTCGGTGGCGGCGGCCTCGCGGCCGGGGTCGCGACCGCGATCGACGCGCGTGCGCCAGCGGTCCGCGTGGTCGGCGTCCAGACCGAGGGCGCTTCGACGCTCGCCGAGAGCCTGACTGCCGGCGAGTTGGTAACACGCGACCAGCCCGACACCATCGCCGACGGGATCGCCACTGGGGGACTGAGCGAACTCACCTTCGAGCTGCTCGACGCGCACCTCGACGACGTGGTCGTCGTCAGCGACGACGACGTGGCGGCCGCCATCCTGCTCCTCTTAGAGCGCGCCAAACAGATGGTCGAAGGGGCGGGCGCGACCGCCGCGGCTGCCCTGCTCGACGACGAGATCGTCGAACGGCTGGACGTGGCCGGTGAAACCGTCGTCCCACTCTTGTGTGGCGGCAACATCGATGTCACCACACTCAAGGAGGTGCTCACACACGCCTTGGTCGACCGTCAGCAGCTGATCGAGCTGACAGTTCGGATCGACGACACGCCCGGCACCATGGGCGAGATTACGACGCTGATCGGTGCTGAACGCGCCAATATCCGCACCGTGCGCCACGAACGGAGTCGCCCGGATCTCCCCGTCGGCGACGCCGACCTCGTGTTCGAGGTGGAGACGAGCGGGCCGGCGCACGTGCGACGCGTGGTCGAGACGGTGCGAGACGCGGGGTACGACGTTGAGTGTACGACTGACGTGGCGTGAAGCGAGCGCAGTTCGTCGATACACGGCCTGTGGTGACGCGCCGGATCACGCCTCACGAGGCGCGAACCGTCCGCGAGGTCGTCTGTCGAAGCCCGACCGCCAGCGGAACCGCCGATTCTTCGCTGGAACCCGGAACGACGAGTATACAGTATATAAGCGAGCGACAGACGAACCGATCCGCTTCTCTCGACCGATCCGACGAGTTAAAAGGATCTCCGTGGATACGAGCGGATAATGAGCCTCGTCGTTACCGACACCCTCGAAGACGAGCGCGTCGAGTTCACAGCAGACGGCGACGTCACGCTGTACGTCTGTGGGCTGACGGTGTCGGACGACCCGCACCTCGGGCACGCTCGCCTCTGGTTCCACGCCGATGTCCTCCACCGCTGGCTCGCGTACCTCGGCTACGACGTCCGCCACGTCGAGAACGTCACCGACGTCAACGAGAAGATCACCGCCCGCGTCGGCGAGCGCGACGACTGGTGTGCGGAACGTGACGTCGCAGAGACGTTCACCGCGACCACCTTCGAAGCGATGCGGGGACTGAACCTGCTTCGCGCGGACGTGTACCCGCGTGTCACCGAACACGTCCCGGAGATCGTTGACCTCGTCGAGACGCTCTTAGAGAAGGGGTACGCCTACGAGTCGAACGGCTCGGTCTACTTCGACGTCACCGAGTTCGAGGCGTACGGACGACTCTCGAATCAGAACCTCAACGAACTGGAAGCCCAGGGTGATCCCGACGAGCGGGGAGAGAAGCGCAACCCTGCAGACTTCGCGCTCTGGAAGGCAGGGGGCGTGAGCGAGAGCGCGGCCCGTGAGCACGCGAAACACACACACGGAGAGCCGGTGCCGACGGGCGAAACGTGGGAGTCCCCGTGGAGTGAGGGCCGGCCAGGTTGGCACGTCGAGTGTTCGGCGATGTCGACGACACACCTCGGCGAGACGCTGGACATTCACATGGGCGGCCGCGACCTGGTCTTTCCCCACCACGAGAACGAGATCGCTCAGTCGGCGGCCGCCACCGGCGAGACGTTCGCGCGCCACTGGCTCCACGTCGGACTTCTGGAGATGGACGGCGAGAAGATGTCCTCCTCGATCGGCAACTTCTGGACGGTCCCCGACGCACTCGACGAGCTCGGCGTCAACGTCGTCCGGACGTTCTACGCCGGTGCGGCGTACCGCTCCGAGCAGTCGCTCACCGAAGAGACGATCGCAGAGGCCGAGGAGCGCTGGGAGCGACTCTCCCGCACCTACGAGCGCGCCGTCGACGCGCTCGACTCGACTACGGCCCGCGCGAAGGCGACGGACGAGGACCTTCGCGAGGCGGTCGAAACGACCCGCGACGGGTTCGAACGAGCGATGAACGACGACCTCAATCTCCGGGAGGCGACCGCGTCGCTGCTGGGGCTGACCGACGCCGTGAACCGGCACGTGGACGCGGTTCAGGACGGGTCGTCAGACGCGTACGACTACGCCGGGCTCCGGGAGGCCGTCGAGACGTTCGAGGCGCTCGGCGGCGACGTGTTGGGCCTCCAGTTCGGCGCGGAGAGCGACGGGGAGGTCGAG
>JARVCL010000225.1:0-4280 GCA_040405695.1 Halorubrum sp.
ATGAGTCTCGACACGGGAATTCGGGGTGGGTCGGTCGACGATGACCTCCTCGGACGGCTGTGTTATCCGGTCTTTCGGTGGATCTTCGACCCTGATGGTGACTTCGTGAGTGACGTGGAGCGAAAGCTTGCGGAGGCGCGCATGTCGGATCCCGTCGAGATGTACGTCTCGCGCGCACTGGGAGTCGGTCTACTGGCCGGCGTCGTCCTCTGGATCCTTGGAACGCTGCTCGGGTACGGCGTGTTCTCGGTCGGACTCGTCGACCCAGAGGCGCTGTCACTGGGAGTTCCGTCGCCGTCGCCGGCGGCGACCGAACTACTGCGTTCGCTCGTCGTCCCGACGGCGGTGTTCCTCAGCGGTGTGGTGTTCGGTTCCATCGGGTTCGCGCTCGGGTTCGGGGGGCTGGTCGCGCTGCCGTACTCCCGCTCGTCGGCACGTGAACGCGAGATCAACATGCTGCTCGCAGACTCCGTCTCGTTCATGTACGCGCTGTCGGTGGGGGGGCTCAACCAGTTGGAGATCCTCAGAGCTATGGCCACTGCTGAGGACACGTACGGAGAGGTGTCCAAGGAGTTTCAAAGTGTCATCAACGAGACGGAGTACTTCGGCACCGACTACCGCAACGCGCTGCGCCAGCAGTCGATGGAAACCCCCTCCGACGAGCTCTCGCAGTTTCTCGCGGATATGCTCTCCATCGTCAACTCCGGCGGCGACATGGAGTCCTTCCTGAAGGACAAAAAGGAGAAACACCTCCGGACCTCCAAACAGGAGCGCGAGATGACGCTCGAGACGCTGGAGCTGTTCGGCGAGATGTACATGACGCTCTCGCTGTTCCCGCTCCTGCTCATCGTCATTCTCGTGATCATGGGCATGATGGGCGAGGGTGACGAGTTCCTGTTGTACGCCACCGTGTACCTGCTCATCCCGCTCACCGGACTCGGGTTCCTCGTGTTGGTTTCGACGGTGAAACAGGACGAGCCCGGCGACGGCTACCTCCACCCCGACGGCGGGAGCGACCGACTCCGACAGGACAGTAAAGAAGGGCTGTTCCACTTCGGGCTCGTCGAAGGATTCACCGACCGTGGCGCGGTGTTCGACCGGATTCGCGACCGCGAGGGGACCCACAAGACGAAGCGGATCCTCGCTGCGCCACACCACTTCCTGCGGGACAACCCGCTGTACACGCTCGCGATGACCGTGCCGGCCGCGCTCGTGTTGCTGGCGGTGGCGGTCGCTGCCGGCTCCGCGCCGACGACGATAGACGGGTGGGTCGACAGGCCGGTGTGGTCGGCGTTCATCTGGGTGTACGTGCCCGCGTACCTGATACTGATCCCGCTCTCGGTGTTCTACGAGTGGGACCAGCGCACGAAGCGCGCAGTGACCGGGAAGCTCTCGGAGAACCTCCGGAAGCTCTCTTCGGCCAACGACACCGGGCAGACGCTCCTCGAATCGGTGCGGACGGTGGCAGACACCTCGTCGGGCCAACTCGCCGAGGAGTTCGACGTGATTCACGCGAAGGTGAACTACGGAATGAGCCTCCGAGACGCGCTCGTCGAGTTCAACAACACGTACGCCGTCCCGCGGCTCGCCCGGACGGTCAAGCTGATCTCCGAGGCCCAAGAGGCCTCCTCACAGATCACCGACGTGTTGACGACCGCCGCACAGGCGTCGGAGAATCAAGACGACATCGAGCGCGAGCGACGCTCGCGAACCCGAATGCAGGTCGCGATCATCCTCATGACGTACGTCACGCTGCTGGGCGTGATGGCCATTCTCCAGACGCAGTTCATCGACGTGATGGGCGGTCTCGCAGCGGAGGCGGACGGCGGGTCGGCCGGGGGAGTCGGCGGTGGTCCGGACTTCGGGGGCGGAGGCGTCGACCCCGACGTGCTCTCGATGCTCTTTTTCCACGCCGTGACGATACAGGCCGCGCTCTCCGGGTTCATCAGCGGGTACATCCGGAACGCGAACGTGCTCTCTGGGGTGAAGTTCGCGGTCGTCCTCATGACACTCGCACTGGGGGTGTGGATCGTCGTCGGATGACCCGCGAACGCTCCTCTCCCGGCGATGACAGTGCCCACCAGGCCAGCCGGCAGCGGCGGACGCCTCGCGTGATGAATCACGTCGACGCAAGCCGTGCACAGACGCAACTGGACTTCGCCGTCGGGGCCGGGGTGTTCCTCGTCGCGCTCGCGTTCGTGATCGGGTTCACGCCGACGCTGTTCGAGCCGTTCGCCGCAGGCGAGAGCGCGTCACCCATCGTGAGCGACCGGATCGCGGCTGGGGCGCTCGACCTGCTCGGCGAGTCGTCGGCCGGAGCGACCCTCCACACCCCAACAGAGCCGGGTGTGCTCTCGCCGGGCTGTACGGTCGCGTTCTTCACCGCGAACGCGACGCTTGACGAGCAGCTGGATTGTCCGTTCAACGCCAGCGAGGACCCCGCCGCGCTGTTCGGCCACGACGGCGATGTGCAGGTGGTCATCCACGAACTCGACGAGCGCGCACCCCGAGACGGGACGGAACTCCCTGGTGTCGACCTCGCGACCGAGGCGGGATCGTTCGAGAACGTGACGCTGAGCCGGTCGAGCGGTGATCCGCAGACCGCCGCCGACGACACGACAGTCTCGGGACGTGTCGTCTCACTCGACGGAGAACAGTACCGATTGACGGTACGGGTGTGGTGATCATGGCTCGATCGACCCGTCTCGGTACCCGCGGTCAGGCGCACACGTTAGAGGCGTTCGTTGCGGCGGTCCTCCTCGTCGCGGGACTGACGTTTGCGCTCCAGGCGACCGCGGTGACCCCGCTGTCTGCGAGCACGTCGAACCAGCACATCGAGAACCAGCAGCGGGCGGTCGCAACCGACATCCTGGAGACGAGTGCGGCAAACGGTGACCTCCGTGAAGCGCTGTTGTACTGGGACCCCGGCAACGAGTCGAGAGACCCCGGGTTCGTCGGGACACAGCCAGACCTGACGTATCACACCGTGGGCGGGCCGCCGAACGACTTCGGCGAGACACTGGATCGGGCCTTCCTCGAGTCCCGGATCGCGTTCAACGTCGACGTTCGATACCACGTCGAGGGGGGACAACAGACCCAGCAGATGGTGTTCATGGGCACGCCGAGTGACAACGCCGTGACGGCGAGTCGAACGGTGCCCGTCTCGAACGACACCACACTGACCGCGCCGGACTTCGCGACGCGATCGCTTTCCGACGTCGAGTCCGCCACGGACGAGGCGTTCTACGCTCCTGGCGTCGGCGACGGTCCGACGTACAACTATCTGGAGGTGCGCATCGTCGTATGGCGCATGTGAGTGTCGGCCTTCCGGACGGCGAGCGCTTCCGTGCGTCGGAGCGCGGTCAGTTGCTGGTGGTCACCGGCCTCGTGATGGCGGTGTCACTCGTCGCACTGGTCGTCCTGCTCAACGCCACCATCTACAGCGAGAACGTCGCGACGCGGGGGATAGAAGCTGCAGACGGCGAAGCCATGGAGGTGCGAGCAGCCACCGTCGAAGGGGCGGACGAAACGCTCGACGCGGTGAACCGGGCACACGAGAGTGACGATCCACCGACCGACGCGGTTCTCGCCGGTGTCGACGACCTCGAAGAGCGGCTCAGCCGAAGCTACGCCCGACGCGGAGGCGTGGTACTGCTGGAGACGGACGCCGATCGCGCGACCGAGGGCGCCCGGATCGACACCGCCGGCAACGACACCTCGCTCGCTACCACGACGGGCACCACGTCGTACACGCTCGCGGGAGACATCAACCGGACACGAGGGCTCGTCCTCGACCTCGAGGTCGGTTCACTCGCGAGTTCGACCGCTGAAGACGCCGCTGACGAGGCGTTTCACGTCGTCGTCAATCCTGTGAGCGAGGAGCGCCACGAGGTGTCCGTCTATCGCGACGACGACTCCGACGACGTCGTCGTCGCGGTTAGTGACGGGAGCGAGGACCCCGCCGTCGTCTGCACCGTCGATCCGACGGGGGTCGACCGCGTGTCGCTCGACGTCACCGGCGAACAGTTGGACGGAGAGCCGTGTGTCGGCCTCTGGCCGTCGGATCGACTCGACCCGGGCGACGGACACACACTCGAAGTCGGGAACGGCGACGCGGCCGACGGCGTGATACGCGCGACGGTCCGGCCGGCGAACACCGAGATCATCACCGACGTTGCCGCCGCCGACACCGCCGGGGCGGTGTACGACACCACGGTCGAGCTCACCTATCGTACCGCCGAACTTCGGTTCGAGACGACCGTCCGGGTCGCCCCGGGTGA
>JARVCL010000226.1:0-4248 GCA_040405695.1 Halorubrum sp.
TCGATGACGGGGTGTTCGTGTCGCGGGAGCGCCTCCATCAGCCCCGCGAACGCGGCCTGAAAAGCGATGGAGTCGCGGACCGTCGGCTGAGCAGGCACGGGGCGGAACTCGATTCGGGCGTTGGCGCTCGACCGACTCGCCCCTTCGAACACCGGACGGACCCAGCGCCAGTAGGTACCGTGTTTCGTTCGGAAGGTGGCGAACGCGTCGTCGAACCGGTCGGAATCGGTCGACTGCGGCATCGGGATCATCGTCTCGTCCGTCGCGATCCGGTCGACCGCCTCCTCAACGTGGTGGAAGTCGCGCGGGAATCGGACCTTGTCGGTTTCTGTTCGTCCGTTGAGCACCGACTCGAACACGTGGACCCGATTCTCTGCTGCTCCCTCGGCGAGGACGCGCTCGCCGTCCCAGTCGTCGTCGTAGAGGTCCGGCGGGAACACCGGCGAGTTGACGCCGAGCGCGAGCAACGGCCCGGCGACGCGGAGCGCGTACCGGAAGTGGACCGGCAGCGTCTCCGCCTGAGCGACCTGATAGTGCGGTTGGATCGAGGTGATGAGGCTCTCCGGCATCACCGTGTCTGCCGACAGCGACACCCCCGGTGCGTTTAGGCTACTCGACCCATCGGTGTCGGCTGTAACGGGTTTCCTGCCGTCTTCTGCGCCGTCCGCGCGCTCTGTGTTGCCTGTGTTCGCCATCGCGTGATACCGGACGGCGTCGCTCATGTTGACCGCCACGGTAACCCCGTCGACCTCAACGCTGTCGGTGAGATACCCCCAGCTCGTCTCGCCAGCCGGAGGAATCGTCCAGACCCCATCAGAGACCAGCCGCATCCCCTCGACGCGGGCACAGTTTTCGGCCGCCTCCAGCCGAGCCCTAACCTCTGCGAGCTGCGCGCGGAGCCCGTGATCGGAGAGCGGTTGTGGGCTCGTGCACATCTCCGCGTTGTGGAGGCCGAGTTCCTTCTCGAACCCCATGAGCTCGAGGAGTCGACGGGGGACTCGCATCAGAGCGTACTCCCCGGCACGCGACTCCTCACTCCAGCGCCCGTCGGCGACGGCGTAGAACTCGTACTCCAGGCCGACGATCGACTGGTGGTTGTCGAACACCCCGTCGTGCAGCTCCTGTTTGACGACCTCCGCCTCCTCTTCGGCGCACGCCGCGAACTCCTCTCCGTCGACGGCGAGCGCCTCGCGGACGCCGTCGGCGAGGGTCGGCTCGGTGCTCATGCGATGGCCGGACGAACCGCTGTAGTAAAAGCTTCGCGGCCGCGACCCGGGCGACCGGCGATCACGTCACCGCCATCCCGGGCAGACACCGATCACACAACGGCATCGGCGGGCTTTTGAGCGACGATCGCCGATTTACGACATGAAGTTCGCCGTGTTCGCCGCCCGGGCGGCGGCGTTAGAGGCTGAAACGGGCGACCACGAGACGACGGCCGGTGTCGCCGACCTGTTGTCTGACGCCGGCGACGACCTTCCCGTCGTGACGCGCTTTCTCCTTGGTCGGGTCTTTCCCGCTCACGACACCCGGACCCTGGATGTCGGTCCTGCCGCGTGCTACGAGGCGATCGCTCGCGCGGCCGGGCCGAACGTGACGGCCACCGACGTGGAGGGTCGGCTCGCCGACCGTGGTGAGATCGGCGCGGTCGCCGCCGGGTACGAGTTCGGCGACCAGCGTGGCCTCTCGGCGTTCGCCGGCGGCCACGACCCGCTCACGGTCGCGACGGTCGACCGATCGCTACGAGAACTGGCCGCTGCCGAAGGCGAAGGCAGCGAGTCACGCAAGGTGGACGCGCTGTTCGGGCTGTTCAACCGGTGCTCGCCCGCCGAGGCGAAGCTACTCGCCCGCCTCGTACTCGGTGCGATGCGAATCGGCGTCGGCGAGGGGACCGTCCGGGACGCCGTCGCGGAGGCGTTTCTCGCCGATCCACCGGCCGACGGGGATGATGAAAGCGCCCGCGACGGCGGCGCCGTCCGTCACGCCGACGGCCGAACGGTGGAGGCAGTTGAGCGCGCACTTCAGGTGACGAACGATTACGGTCACGTCGCCGCTCTCGCCCGCGACGGAGGGCGTGAGGGGCTCCAGAGCGAGGAACTGGAGATCGGCCGGCCGGTTCAGGCGATGCTGGCACAGGCCGGAAGCGCGAGCGACGCCGTCGAGTCGTTCGGTACGGTCGCAGTCGAGACGAAGTTCGATGGGGCTCGTGTTCAGGTTCATTACGTTCCGGACGAGCCAGGAGAGACAGCGGGGTTCGGTCCGCGGATCTACTCGCGGAACATGGACGACGTGACGGCTGCACTCCCCGAGATCGTCGAGTACGTGGAGGCACACGTGTCGGTCCCGACGATTCTTGACGGGGAGGTCGTCGCCGTCGACGACGACGGATCTCCGCTCCCGTTTCAAGCGGTGCTGCGTCGTTTCCGCCGCAAGCACGACATCGACCGGATGCGCGAGGCGGTGACCTGCCGGCTTCACGCCTTCGATTGCCTCCACGCCGACGGCGACGACCTTCTCGACGAGCCGCTGCGCTCGCGTCGAGAGCGGCTCGCCGCCGCCTGTTCTGACGCCGTGGCGACGGTCCGAACCGCGACAGATGTCGAGACGGTGGCGTCCATCGAGTCCGAGGCGCTCGCGGCGGGTCACGAGGGGGTCATGCTCAAGAATCCCGACTCGACGTATACGCCCGGCGACCGTGGACGCGAGTGGCTGAAGCGAAAGCCAGACGTCGAGACGCTTGATGCCGTCGTCGTCGGTGCGGAGTGGGGTGAGGGGCGGCGCGCGGAGCTGTTCGGCACCTTCCTGCTCGCGGTGCGGGACGGCGAGGACGACAGCGAGGACTCCCGAGCCGGCTACGCGACGATCGGTAAGGTGGCAACCGGGCTTTCAGACGACGAGTTGGCGTCACTAACCGACCGGCTGGAGCCGCACGTGATCGAGGAGTCGGGGACGGAGGTCGTGATCCGACCGGCGGTCGTCTTGGAGGTCGGCTACGAGGAGATACAGCCCTCTCCGACGTACGATTCCGGCTACGCGCTTCGGTTCCCACGGTTCGTCGGCGTCCGCGAGGACAAGTCGGTCGCGGCCGCGGACACCGTCGATCGCGTGACGCGACTCGCACAGGGGGAGGGCTGAGAACCCCGGGGCGGAATCGCCTTGACGCTCCAGCACGTACGATTCGATATGTCTAACCCTCTCGGCGATCCGGTTCGCCAGCGACTGACCGACGCTGCGGCGGGCCAACTGGTCGCCGACGGCTTCGAGGTGACGCGCCCCGACACCCGCACAGAACCCCCAGCGATCGCCGTTCGGAACGGTGAGGGTGACGACGAGCGAGTCGGCGTCGAGCCGCTGACAGCAGACGACGTCACCCCAACCACGATCGTCTCCCGGCTCGGGCACGCGCTCGAGCGAGAGCGGCAGGCGCTGTTCGTCGTCGCGGACGAGGGGGTCGCCGAAACGCTCCGAGCCGTGCTCGACGATCCGCCGCTGCTCGTCGACGGGACAGACGGCTGTCGAACGTTCCACGCCGGTCCCGACCGTATCCCGGTCGACACGACCGGCCTCCGTGTCGATACCGGTGGTTACGCGTGTCTCCGTGTCGACGAGCTCCCCGAGAATCGCTCCGACCCAGCGTTTCGTTGGCGCGAGACCGATACGCCTGTCGGCCCGGTCGCGTCGGTTTCTGGCGTCGACGCCGCCGCAGCCGAACCGGACGGCACGCCAACGGTCCCACGGCTCGTCTGTGAGGTAGACGATCGTGTGGTCGCGGTGCTCGCCGGCGTAGAGAGTCTGCGGACACCGCCTGCAAGCGCGTTCCCCTACTTCTACCGGCGGGATCCGTCGGACAAGCAGTTTCGCGTGCGCCGCGGCGACGACGGGACGGTCGTCGAGAGCGTCAGCGGGTTCGCGGCGATGCGCCACGCCGGCTTCGTGCCGATCCCGATGCCGCTCGTTCCAGAACACGCGCTCGGAGCGGGGGCGGAGTTCCCGGCGACCGACTCCTCTGGCCGGAACCCGTTCGCCGTCGACGATCTCTGGGACCTGCTCGTCGTCGACGACGAGCGCGTGGAGCGATAGTCATCCTCAAGGAGCAGCCGGGCGATCGATTCGTATGACCGTTCGATACGACGACCTGACGGTAGAGTGGCTCGGTTACGCGACCGCCCGTGTCGACGCCGGTGGGTCCGTGGTGTACACGGACCCCGGTCGATACGGCGTGCTCGACGACTACTGGGCTCGCGATGG
>JARVCL010000227.1:0-4244 GCA_040405695.1 Halorubrum sp.
ACGGAGTCGATACGAGAAGGAGCTGAGCTGATCATGGCAACACAAGAAACCGACGACAAACTGATCTCGACCGAGGTATCGACAGACGAAACCGTTCGCGATGAACGCCCCGACGAGACCGTCGTTGCGGCGAAGGACCTCGACGTGTATTACGGGGAAGAACGCGCCATTAACGGGGTTACCATGGAGATCCCCGAAAACAAGGTAACGGCGCTTATTGGTCCCTCTGGCTGTGGGAAATCGACGTTCCTCAGGTGTATTAACCGCATGAACGACCAGATCGATGTCTGTCGGGTCGACGGCGATGTTGTATTCAAAAATAAAAACGTCTACGACGACGACGTCGATCCGGTCGCCCTTCGTCGGAAGATCGGAATGGTGTTCCAGAAGCCGAACCCGTTCCCAAAAAGCATCCGTGAGAACGTCACGTACGGTCTCGAAGTGCAGGGAAAACCTGCGACAGAGGAGGACGTCGAACGTGCTCTTCGGGGGGCCGCGCTGTACGAAGAAGTAAGTGACAAACTGGATACCTCTGGACTCGACCTTTCTGGCGGCCAGCAACAGCGGCTCTGTATCGCACGGGCGATCGCCCCGGACCCGGAAGTCATCCTGATGGACGAGCCAACGTCGGCACTCGACCCCGTCGCAGCCTCGAAGATCGAGGACCTGATCGACGAGCTCGTCGAGGAGTACACCGTCGTCATCGTCACCCACAACATGCAACAGGCCGCTCGGATCTCGGATAAGACCGCGGTCTTTCTCACCGGTGGCGAGCTGGTCGAGTTCGACGACACCGCAACGATCTTCGAGAACCCGGCGGACAGCCGGGTCGAGGACTACATCACGGGGAAGTTCGGCTAATGCCCCGCGAGAACTACCAGCGGCGGCTCGACGGGCTCCGAGCGAGCGTCGTCGACATGGGTGATCTCGTCGCCAACCGATACGATGCCGCAATCGAGGCCGCAGAAACCGGCGACGACGAGCTCGTTCAGAAGGTGATCGAGGGAGACCACGAGGTGAACAAGCGATATCTCGCCGTTGAGGACGACTGTACCGAGCTGCTCGCGCTTCAGCAGCCGGTCGCCGGAGACCTCCGTCTTGTCACCGCGTCGTTCAAGATTAGCACCGACCTCGAACGCGTCGCCGACCTCGCGACGAACCTCGCCGGCTACGGCGCAGCCGACGGCGGACTCTATCCGGCGGTCAACCTCCGCGAGCTCGCCGACATCGCCGGCGAAATGCTCACTGATGCGATCATCGCCTACAAAACGGATGATTCGAGTGCCTGCCGAGCGATCGCGGCTCGGGACGATGAGCTTGACGAGCGGTGCCGTCACGCCAGCGAGGCGGTCGTCCGCGACTTACTGGAGACGGACCGCGCGCAGGCTGCGAGAAACGGGACCGCAGAGCGGGACCCGGAGCGGCTTGCGGATGCGCTCGACGATGTCTCGCGCTCCCTGCTTGCGATCCGCGACATCGAACGCGTCGGCGACCACGCTGTCAACATCGCGGCACGAGTCCTGTACATGACCGAAAACGACGACGAGCTGATCTACTGAGATGACCGAGGACAGACTGTACGAACGGAAAGTCCAGCTGACCGGGGGGACGACGTACACCGTCTCCTTGCCGAAGTCGTGGGCTCGAACCCACGGGCTAGCTGTCGGGGATCACGTTCACCTTCACCCCCGTGGAGACCGGTTGCTCGTCACCAAGGCAGCGGCACGCGAGGGCGATCGGACCGTAGCTGTTCCGGCCGGTCGCTACGATCCACCCCGACTCGCGAGGATCGTGACTGCCGCCTACGTTGCGGGCGTAACCGCGATCCGGATCACCGAGCGTCCGGATTCGTCGGATCGTGCGGCGGTTCGGGACGCGGTCGCTGGGCTCGTCGGCGTCGAAATCGCCGAGGAGACAGACACAGCGGTCGTCGTCAGAACGATGCTGGATGTCGAGGACCTCTCACCGATCCAGACGCTCGCGCAGTTGGAGAGCGTGACCCTCGCCGCACACGGAGCAGCTGTCAAGGCGGTGCTAACTGCCGACGGCGAGGCCGGGCGGCGAGTCGCCGCGGACGACGACGCGATTGACCGACTGTTTGGGCTCGTCGCCCGGGAGTTCCATCGATCGCTCGTCGATGTCACCGGCGACGCCGTGGGCGATGGGCTCACGACGTTCGACGCGTACACCGTCGCGAGACAGCTGGAGCGGGTCGGCGACCACGCCGCGAAGATCGGTCGCGTCGCGGACCGGATCGACACAGCACCCCCCGCGGCGGTTGGCGACGATCTCGACGCGATCGCTGCCGACGCTCGCGGCGTCGTCCGCGATGCGCTCTCCGCGACACTCAATGACCGGGATCCGGACCGGCTGTGTTCGATCCTCGCCGACGGCGAGGCGGTCGTCGAGGCTGCCAAGGAACTCGACCGCGAACTGTACGCCCGAGACCTCGCGGACGGATACGCGCTTGCGACCGTCCTCGACAGCCTGATACGGACCGCCGAGTACGGCCGGAACATCGCCGAAGCCGGGCTTCGCGCGTCGCTCCGAACCTCAATCCCGGACCCACTCGTCGAGTCAGACCACTGATCAACACTCACCGACCGCTACCAACGAACACGACTACCAGACACCCATGACACGAACCGAACCCACCGACGGACCCGACGACGGGAGCCAGGGCACCGAGTCGACGACCACGCTGACGTTCATGTGCGTCCGCAACGCCGGACGGAGCCAGATGGCGACGGCGTTCGCCGAGCGCGAGGTCGCGGAGCGCGGCCTCGACGGCTCGGTCGAGATCGTCACCGGCGGCACCGCCCCTGCCGACGAGATACACGAGGTCGTCCGCGAGGCGCTCGCGGAGGTCGGACTCGACGTCGGGGAGCGGACGCCCCGACACGTCTCCGAGGCGACGCTCGCCGACTCCGACTTCGTCGCGACGATGGGCTGTTCCACGCTCGAGCTGCCCGGCGTTGACACGGACGACTGGGACCTGGACGACCCGGGCGAACTCCCCCTCGAGGAGGTCCGACCGATCCGCGACGAGATCGAACGCCGGGTCGTCGCCCTCTTCGACGAGCGGTTCGGCGAGCGCTGACCGGCACGCCAGAGAACGCTTATTTATAAACCAAAACGACTGAGTTCCGAGTGTACTTATCAGTATTTAAAATCTCACGACGGTCACTGCCCGAGCCGACCGTCTCCACTCTCCTCGGCGTTGACCACGCGGGTTCCCGCGGCGAGATCGCCCAACCGCCGGTCGCCCTCGGTCGCGATCGCAACGGCGAATCCGACGAGATACAACCCGACCCCGTCCACGGCTCGGCAGAGTGTCCGGATCGCGGCCCGTCGCGGCCCGCACGACGACCCGCCCGGGCCAACGACGACGAGGCCCAAGAGTCGCTTGCCGGGCGTCGTCGCCACCGTCCCCTCGAAGGCGACGTAGTACCCCAAATAAACGAGGGGAACACCCCACCGACCCACCGAAGGCGAGCCGCTGCCCAGGAGCCCGATCACGGCCGTCGCGAGCGCGAGGGCGAGCCCGACGATCAGAGCGTCGACGACGACCACGCCCGCTCGCCGGGCGAGACGGCCCACATTCGTCTCGCCGCCGAAGGGTGCCCGGATCGTCGTCCGCTCTGCCGCTCCGGTCATCGCTCTGCCTCAACGCCAGTCCCGACCAGGAGCACGCCCCGCAGCCGATCGTTCGCTGGCGGCTCGTCGCCTTCGGTCACTCGATCGGGCTCGACTTCGAATCCGAGGTCCGCGTAGAACCCCGCCAGTGACCCGTCGAACACGACTGTTACTCGGTCGGTCCCCGGATCGGCGCGCCCCCGATCGATCGCCGCCTCGACCAGCGCCGAGCCGATCCCGCGACCGCGACGTGCCCTCCGGACTGCGACGGCGTCAACATGGAGCGTCTCCTCGGACTGTTCTCCGTCCTCCTTCCGACTCGCCACCAGCGCGCCCACGACCCCGCCCGTGCGCTCGAACCGCGCCACGAACACGTCCCCGGCGTCGATCCGGTCTGCGACCCGTTCCGCGTCCGTCTCCAACATCGCGGCGTCGAGCACGCGGAGGACGTCGAGTCGGTCGCCATCGCTCGCCTGTTCGATCGTAAACGCTCCGTTCACGCCGACCCACCCTGTATGAGCCGAAGCAGTCTGACGTGGTCGGCATCGACGCGGCTGTCACCGGGAACCGGCGAGCCGTCCACGAGCACTGACGCTTCCTGCGGGTGG
>JARVCL010000228.1:0-4201 GCA_040405695.1 Halorubrum sp.
TTTCCGAGATCGCCGACCGGAGCGACAACTACCGCAACACGGTTAACCGCGTCCTCAAGCGGTTTCGCGACCGGGGTCTCGTCGGGACGGATGACGGCCACTACGAGTTCAACGCCGACTTCGATCGCCTCCACGAGCTCGCCCGTGAACTCACACACCATCTGCATCGCCAACGCCTCGAAGCAGTCGCCCCGAAGGGCACGATTCTCTGGGAGGACTACGACGAGTTCCTCGCCCAGACCGAGACGGAGATCGACGCGGAGGCGTTCCACGAAACCGGCCTCGCTCGATTCGCGGCCTTCGATCTCCAGTTTCTGCTCACCGGGCACCGCCACTACGTCTACTCCGAGGAGCTCGACGCAGTCTCGCCGGCGGAGCTCTGCTGTCACACCCTCTTGATCGACGACGGCAGTCGCCACCGCTCGTACTGTCTCCTCCTGCTCAGCCACGTCGACGTCGACGAGGCGGACCTCCGAGAGCAGGCGGCGAAGTACGGCCTCGAAGACGAGATCGACGCTTTCCTCCGCTACCTCGAGACGCACGGCGAGACCAACGACGACCGGCTCCCAGAGTGGGAGGAGTTCCAGGAGCTGGCGGCTGACTACGAGGTGCCACTACCACAATGAGACCAACATTCGGCCGTGAGTACATCGAGAATGAATTCCAGCGAATCGGGGACGGGCTATCTGAACCGCTCACGGTTTACTTGATCGGTGGTGGTGCGATGTCGCTGCGCAACCTCAAGGGGGCGACGAAAGATATCGATCTGGTCGTCCCGGATGGCGACGCGTACGGCCAGCTGTGGGCCGTCCTGATGGATCTCGGATATACGGAAGTACAATCACTGGATCCAGATTACCGGGCGCTGGGGGCGACGAGCTGCGTCGAGAACGACGATGGGTGTCGCCTCGACGTCTTCAACCAACAAGTCGCGAACAAGCTCGTGCTCACTGACGGGATGCAAGAGCGCAGCGAGCCGTTCCTCAAAACGGATCGACTGACGGTCCGGCTGGTCAGCAACGAGGACATCTTCCTGTTCAAGGCGATTGCAGGCCGCGATGACGACATCGAGGACATGAATATGCTCGTGCAGGCCGGCCTCGATTACGACGTCGTCCGGGCTGAACTCGAAGCCCAGATCGAACGCCTGGGGGACGATCAGTTCGCCACGTTCGCGAACGAGGCGCTGGTCGAACTCGAGGAGCGGTACGGAGTGACCACGCCGATCGAGGCCCGCGTCCAGGAACTCACGAACAGGTACTATCGGGGGCTCGAAGTTCTCCAAGCACTCGACGAGCCGATGACCGTCGACGAACTGGCCGCCAAATTGGAGCTGGATTCCGACGATGTTCACGACCGGATTGCGTATCTCTCGACGTTCGACCGGGTCCAACGAGATGGCGACACAGTCCGTCCTGTGGAGTAGCTCAATCGTCGCCCTACGGGGAAGGAAGGCGACCGTCTGGGCGGGGCACGCGACCCCGTTTGATCTCGTGATCGACGCGACGAAGGTGTTTGCAGCCGCCCTCGGGTGAGCGCTGCTGCCAGTCGGGACAGGAACACGATTCGTCGATGACGTCGACTTCGTACCTGTTGCCGGACGCGGACTGCACCTCGTGACTTCTCCCACGACTAACGTCGTTGGCTTCCCTCACAGAGGGTGAGTCCCACGTCTTCCGGGGAGTTCGCAGGTTCTATCTCGCCGTTGGGTCCCGTGAGTCTGACCTGCGTTTCGGGCTGAGCCACAACAGCCCCTGCCGTCGATAGCGGGCTCTGAATGTCCTTACCAACGGCTCGTTGACCGATATTCGATGCTCCATTCTTGTCGCCGTTATCCTCTAACCCACAGCCATGACACTCGATCCGCCCTTGCACCTCCCGACTCGTGTTCTGTGAGCCACACCGCCAACACGTCACCGATGTCTGATACTCTTCTTCCGGGATGCACTCTCGCCCGTCGAGATGCGCTTTGTACGTGAGCATCGTCGCCAACTTCGCATACGGCATCTTGTGCGTCTTATCATTCACGTACCGCCCTTCGTCATTGTCGAACCGCAACCCCGTCAGATCACCAAACACGATCACCGCGTCGCGCTCACGAGCACGGGCAACCAACTCGTTTGCCACCTGATGCAACTCGTGTTCAACCGTTCGGGATTCTTTGTCACCGAGGCGTTCGATCACCTGTACACCCTGTCGAACCTTCGCCTTCCCAATGGATTTGCGAAGTTGCTTGTAGTGTTCACGGACGCGTCGGAGTTCCGCGCCGTGAAACGCTGTGTCTCGGTCCGAGAGGAACGTGCTGACGGCGATCCACTTTGCGCCCATATCGACGGCGAGGACGTCGTCGTATTGGTCTGCGACGGCCACAGACCGCTCGCAGACGAGGTGAACGTACCATTCGCCGTCCCGATGAACGAGTTCCGAGTCGCAGATGTACTCGTCCGCAAGAAGGTGCGTATCTTTCTCGGGGACGTGAACGGGCACCCAGATGCTATCCCCGCGATCGATTTCAGGATTGTAGAGTGGGAGTTTGAACCACCACGAGGAGAGGACGGTATCCTCGTCGTGTTCGATGGTGATGCAGTCGTTCCGGAGCACGATTGGTTGGTCGGTGTCCTCGCGCGGATTCTTGTTGGAGCGGACTTTCCGCGCCTGTTGATCGGTAGCCGAATAGAGGTTCACGTCCTCCCCGTGAACGGCGTTTTGGAACGCATTATACTCACGTTCGATGAGGCGGGCTTTTCGCTCGGTGAGCGAGTGGAGTTTGATCCGGACAGTGGTGGTGACATCGCGGTGCATCGGTCTCGACTGGACTCCACGAGAGGGTGATGAACGACGTCTTAATAAGAGGTTGCCATCCGGAGTGAAAGTGGTCTCAGAGCCGGAGCCGGATTCATCCCACGACTGAAGTCGTTGGCGTTCTCCTCAAGTTGTGTAACGGCCACCTTTCGAGAGGAGCGAGACGTCCATCGCTTCGGCGACAGCACGCTTCGTGCGGGGCTCGAATTCGTCCTGTGACTCTGCGTTCTCGTCGACGACCAGTCGGTCGAGAACGTCGCCCGTTCGACCCCCGTCCGGAGCGACGGCTGCCGCAGGGCCACCGAGCCGCTCGTGGAGCACTTCCTCCACCGGATGGCCTTCCGGCCAGAGGTAGTGGACCTCGCGGCGCTCGCGATGGTCGTAGGAGCCGCACGCGGCTGCGCACCCAGTCCAGACGCGCCAGGCACCGAGCGCGGTCATCACGTCGACGATGTCGCGGGGAACCGTCTGGTGGTCGTCCGGGAAGAACACCCGGAAGCGGGTACACGCTTCTTGCGGCGGGACGGTCTCCCACCAGTCTTCGCTGGAGCCCCAGCTATTGTACATCGCGTCGTCGCTCCCGTAGCCGACGGTCACGCCGTCGATCGGCGTCCAGCCCGTCGGGAGGTGGTCTGCCTGCCCCTCGAGCACCCGGAGGACGGCGTATCGGAGGTACTCGTGGGCTTGGTTGTCTGTCGTTCGAGCAACCTGTTCATGCTGCTCGGCAACGTGCTCAGCTTCCTCGAGGACTGTCGTGAGATAGCGGTCAGTCACCATTCGACGGAGGTCAGAACGCGCCTCCGCCCCTCGGCGGGCGCTCAAAAACGTAACCAACGTACCAGCCAGATATCCCGAATTGTTGGTTAATCGCCAGAGCTCCGGATACGACACTCATCGGTCATCCACACCGACATCGGCCGTTGCCTACGGCGATCCCTGTTGGGAGATCGCCGTGTCCAACTGTTCCCAGACCATCTCGAACGCCGGCGGATCACCGGTCAGGTCCGGCAGCGTAGTCTCCCACTGGTGGCGGATCGTTTCTTGTTCGTCCGGGAGTCCGTCGTTCAGATCAACGGTGAGCCCATCGTGATCGCACTTTGCCTCGAAGGCGGGCCCCACGTCGGCAAAGTTGATGGTGACCGAATCGGTTTCGAGCAGTTGATAGAGGTCGTAGTAGTCACGGGCGGCCCCGCGCTGGTAGATCGCTCGGAGCTTTTCGGCGAAGATCTCCTCGACGCTGTATGCCTGGAGATCGAATTCGGGCACGTCTTCGTACGCGTGCGTGTGCTGAACGGGGTCAAAGGCGACGTGCTCGTCGACCATCACGTCGATGCTGGTCGTGTTGGGGTGGTTGAGGACGGCGCGGTACTGAATGCTGATGTCGACGTAGTGGGTCGGG
>JARVCL010000229.1:0-20805 GCA_040405695.1 Halorubrum sp.
ACTCGCCGAGGAACGCTCGGACGAACGAGCGCGTCGCCTCCGCGTCGCCGAGCCCCGGTCCGAACACGACCGCGTCGTGATCCGCCGCGAGTTTGTGGATTCGTTCTAGGTGTGCTGGTGTGAGCGTCTCTCCTGGGAACCCGTGGACGATCAGGTTCTCGGAGAATCCCTGTACTGCCGCGGCGACCGAGGCCGGGCAGGCGACCCGGACGAGATCCGCGCCCGCCCGCAACGCCGCGCGCGCCGAGAGTGTCGGAGCCCCGGTGTACGGGCCACCGCCGACGACGAGAACCGCGCCGTTCTCACCCTTGTGAGAATCGCGTTCTCGCCCGAGCGCGAGCAGATCACCTGGCCCAGTGAACCGTTCTGCGGCCGCTGGAATCCCGATGTCTGCGACCGTCACGTCCGCCGACAGCCGCTCCAGTCCAGGTTTCTCGTCGTGAAACGTCACGACTTGGTCGGCGTCGACGGCGACCGAACCATCGCCACCTGTCGGCACTCCCGTGTCGGCGTCGATGCCAGACGGTACGTCCACGGCGACGATCGCTGCCCCCGTCTCGCGGGCCTCGTTGATACGCTTCGCGGCCGTTCGCTCCGGTTCGCGGAGCGCGCCGGAAACGCCCGTCCCGAGCATGGCGTCGACGACGACTGTCGGGCTTCCGAGGTCGATCGTGGTGGAATCGAGGTGCGTCGCCGTTGGGACCTCGGCGTCGACGAGGGCGTTCCAGTTTTCTCGGGCGATGTCGGTCGTGATCGACTCGGGACGCCCGAGCAGGTGGACGGTCACGTCGTACGCCGAGAGGAACCGCGCGGCAACGAAGGCGTCTCCGCCGTTGTTCCCCCGACCGCACACTAGCGCGACCGAATCTCCCTGATCGGCGAGCGCTCGAACCGCGCTGGCGACGGCGTTGCCCGACGACTCCATGAGCTGTTTTCGCGGCACGCCGAGTGCGGCCGCGTTGGCGTCGATGGCGGTCATGCGTTCGGTCGATAGCATGGGGAGAACTGGGTCGAGAACTGACATAAGCACACGGGCTAGCGACGTTGGACGGATCTCGCCGCGCCGGGGGCCGGTAGCAACTCCGTCTCTTCCTTCTGCTGCCGGCGTTCGTCATCGAAATTGAATCCTCGGACCGTAATTTCGCCGACGGGATCCGCCTTCTCCACCGTCTCTCGTCAGCCAAAATCGAGAACTCGTGTCGCCAGCGCGGGTAGCACGTCGGTCACGTCAGCTCTGACGGTGTGGTCGGCACTCTCCGCGTACCGGGTCGGCTCGAAGTTGATCACGGCGACGGTCCCATCCGAGACGAGACTCGGGAGCGACGCCGCGGGGTCGATCCGCAAGGATGAGCCGATCGCGAGGAACACGTCGCTCTGCTCTGCGAGTTGGCGTGCTCGTCGATACGGGTCCGGCGGCAACGACTCGCCAAAGAGAACGACGGCGGGTTTGTACGTGCCGCCACAGGCGCACGTCGGCGGACGTTCTCCCGCTCGGACGCGCTCGTGGATCGGACCGGCCGGCTCCTCGGTGCCACACCGGACACACTCCACACGCGTGCTCGTGCCGTGCAACGCTATCACGTCGTCCGTTCCGGCGGCCGCGTGGAGTCCATCGGTGTTCTGGGTGATGACCCCGTCTACCACTCCCGCCGTCGAGAGCGTCGCCAGCGCCTCGTGAGCGTCGTTCGGATCCGCCCCGCCCGCGGGCCACATGTGTTCGACTAGTTCGATTCGATCCGTCCAGAACCCCGCTGGATCTCGCCGGAAGCGAGAGACGTGAAAGTCGCGTTCCTCGAAGTGATCTCCCCAGATTCCGTCGTCCCCCCGGAAGGGAGGAATTCCCGAGGCTGCCGAGATGCCGGCGCCCGTCAACGCCGTCACGCGGTCGGCCTCTCGGATCGCAGTCGCGAGCTCGTCGAGTGTTCTCTCGTCACGAGACCCGATCATACATTGATATAGCGATAAACAATTTATAAGTCTTGTCTGGAGCACCCGGGTCGTCCGGTGGTAGCTCAGTGTGAGTCCGGAACCGTTACAGTGTGAGCCGAGACAGGGTGAGACATGACGACCTCTGACTGGGGTGCGTGGCTGCCACGCGCGGTCGCGAAGGCCGACCCCGACACGGTGGCGCTGTGGTATCTCGGGTGCAACGGGTTCGCGATCAAGGGGCGGGACGGGACCGTCCTCTGGATAGACCCGTACGTCGGCACAGGCGACCCACCGAGGACGGTACGGATGATACCAGTTCCCTTCGATCCCGAAGACGTCGGGACGGCCGACGCGGTGTTGGCAACACACGAACACACCGACCACGTGCACGGTCCGTCGCAGGGGCCGATCCTCGCGAACACGGACGCGGAGTTCGTCGCGCCCGACGACTCGCTCGCAGTGACCGAGGCAGAGGGGTGGACCGAGAAGTGGGGTGTCGACGGCGATCAGTTCCAGGAGGTGACCGAGGGCGACGAGCTTCGGATCGGAGAGTTCTCCGTGCACGTCGTCGAGGTACACGACGACGACGCAACGCACCCTGTCGGCTACGTTATCGAGCATCCGGCTGGGACGGTGTTCCACGCGGGTGACAGCAAACCGTCGCCGACGTTCGAGGAACTGGCGGCCGAACACGACATCGACGTGGGGATCCTCGCGTTCGGCTCTGTGGGAACGGTTCCGGACAAGGAGACGGGCGACCCTGTGCGGACGAAGTGGTACAGCGACGAGAACGAGGTGATCGCGGCCGCGAACGCGCTCGAACTCGACCGCTTGCTTCCGACCCACTGGGACATGTGGAAGGGGCTCACGGCGGATCCGACCGCCCTGCACGAACACGCCCGGAGTTTCGAGTACCCATCCAGACTGGAGATCGTCGAGATCGGCGACCGAGTCGAACTGTAGCTGCGACGCGCCCGAGAGAAGACTGCGCCGACGAGCCGAACGGCGTTCTCGATACTGAGAGACCGCCCGTGGAATTTAAGCCCCTGCTTACGGTGGGTCCGATATGAACGAACGGACGGCGGAAGCGACGACGACCGTCGAAGAGGACGGAATCCACGTGGAGAAATCCTTCACTGACGACGCCTTCCCGGTCCCCGCGGTGTTGTACGAACTCGTCTCCGACCGCGAGGACGCGGTGCGGGTCCGGATCGTCGACCGGATCCCGGAGTCGTTCCCGATGGATCGAATCGGATTCCACCCGGACTACGAGAGCGAGAACTGGACCGCGTACAAGGACCATCGGGTCGAGTTCGAGCGCGTACTCGAACCGGGCGAGTCGGTAGAGACGGTGTTCGGTATCCGAGACGAGAACCCAGATTTGGAGTCGTTCTTGGGTGCGCCGGTGATCGAACACGTGCCAGTAGACGAGGAGATCGAGGACGTGCTCGGGACCGGCGAAACTGACGCGGTTAGAGAGGTTCTCTCCGGCGACCGCGCGACGCTTCCAGGAATGGAAGAATCGGAGGTCCCTGAAGCGGCCGAGCACGACGATCCGGAGCCAGCACAGGAAGCCGGGCAAGAGGTTAGCGGCGACGATCCGACGCCTCGGGAGGTTACCGCCAGTTCGTCGTCCGCAGTTACCCGGCGGGAGCGGGCAGAAGACGACAGCAGGGCTGACGTTGCGAGCGACGACGAGTTGGAACTGGACAGCGACGAGGAGCCGACGCTGGATTCGGAACCAGACACGGACGAGACAGACACGGACGAGGGAGTCACACAGCTGGGGGACGACGAGTCCGAACCTGATGAGGACGGCGCGGAGCCTCTCGAAGACAGCGAGGGCACCGAGCCGGTGACCCCAGGGAGCCGACGAGACGGAACGATCGCAGCGGCACTCGCCGACGAGATTCGGGCCGGCGAGGTCGACGACGAGGACCTGGCGCTCTTGCGGTCCGAACTCGACATTGGCGTGCCCCGAAGCGTGGATGTCCGGATCAGCCGACTGCAGTCGAGCGTCGCAGACATCGAGGCGTACGCCGACGCCCTCGCCGAGTTCATCGACGAGGAGGGGACCGCACGCGAGATCCTCGACGGGATCGACGCTCGGGTCGACGAGGTCGAAGACACGGTCAGTGTCCTCGACGAGCGCGTTGGAGAAGGGGAGCGCGCTCGCGACGAACTGACGGCGGAACTCGAACGAGTCGACGGGACGGTCGACCAGGTTGAAGCCGATGTGACCGACCTCGAATCGTCGGTTGAGGCGGTCGACGGCGACGTTTCGGCCGTTCGGGACGACGTGGCCGACGTGGAGACCGAGGTCGGCAACGTCGGGGAGACGGTATCGGCGGTCGAGGAGACGGTTCACGAGTTGAAAGAGACCGTCGGCGGCGTTGTTGAGGACGTCGCAGGCGTCGAATCCGAACTGTCGGTGCTCGACGATGCCGTCGACGACCTCGACGACGACATCGAAACGCTCTACGAAGAGGTTGACGACGCCGCCGTGACCGCTGACCGGGCGGTGGGGCGAGTCGACGACGTGGAAGACCAGATCGGACGGTTCGACGAGGAGTTCGACGATGTCTGGGACGACCTGAGCGAGGTCGACTCGCGGCTGACGGACGTCGAAGGACGGCTTGGAGACGATCTTGAGGATGTCGACGCGGAACTGGCCGAAATTAACGAGCACCTGGAGGAACTCGAAGCGTTCCGGAAGCGGCTGAACGAAGCGTTCGGACCGTAATCTCTCCGTCGATAGAACGGATCACGGGGAACCGAAACGTAATCCGTTTCACTGGTCGCCGCCCACGTCGTGTAATGACTGAGCCGTTACCCGTTGCTGTTCCGCGAAAGGGTCGCCCGCTCGAAGCCGTTCTCGAACGGCTCGCGGATGTCGGGGGGACGGACGAACTCACGTCGCTCGCTGATGCCGTGAGCAACACGCTCCGGTTCGAGAAAGCGGTGACGAAGGGCGCTATCGAGGCAGATCGCGGTCTCTACGAGCGGCTCGAAGCCTACTCGGACCCGACGGAACCGAGCCATCCGGAGTTTACTCTCCTCCGTGACGACAGGAGAGGGAAACCCCGGCGAATCGTCTTCGACTCGGCGACGGTGACCGTGGATGGAGTGGACCTCACGCTAATCGGCCGCGAGGAACCGTTTCGGGCGCTCAGAACTCACGAGTTCGCGCTGGGGTTCGACTCTGCCGACCTCGTGCTGGAGGAGGTTGTCGGGATCCGCCCGTCGGGTCTCTCTGGTCTCGCCGACGTAAACGACCGGATCGATCCGCTAGATACGGATGTCCGGGTCGTGAGTGGACTCGGGGACACAGTGTACCATACACTACTGGCCAGCCCCGATCTTCTGCCACCGAGAACGAACCTGAACCGGGAGTTCATTCACGAGTTCGACGGGTCGCTATGTATCTCTGCACGGTACGAGCGGCTCGTTACTGCGGTGCTTGGGACCGATGCTCTCACTGGAGTCGAGTTCACCTATCCCGATCCGGACATCGAGGAGGAGGCCGCAATTGCTGACACCGGTGTCGGCGTGTACCTCACGGTAAGCGGGTCGACAGCGCGTGAGCACGGGTTGATCCTCGGCGAACAGCTCTTCCCGAGTGAAACCGTCGTACTGCGAAACACCGCAGAGGACCATCCGGCCCTTGAACCGGCAATCACTCTGTTTGACGGGTTGGACGCTGAATCAGTGCTCACCGCCTGACGGCTGGTCCCTCTCCTCTCGGCCTCAGGACCCTCACCCGAGCAACGTTTGTATATCGATATGTGATTTACCAGATCGAGATCGATCGAGAACGCACCGTGTCGTTTGAGAACACGTGTGAACCACCAAGTAGTGAGGACGGGATGAGTGGCTACCGTGTGCACCGGCGTATGGTACTTACCGCTCGAGCCGGTTGTGTGCTGTACGGTCGGCTCAGTTTGTGCGTTCTAGCAGCGATAGACACCGGCCCGTCGACACGAGTGTTCTCGAGGTTGGTAGCGCGCTCTCGATTCGCGCAGCGGGGAAGCCAGCATGCTCGAACGGCCCTACATCGCCGTGAGTCGTCGTGTACACCGTCGGTGGTCCTCATCGTCTGCAACGTTTCGCCAGAGTTTAGACGCCACTGCCTCCGAACTGGTCGATCACACCCCGAGAGGATCCGTCGGGATCGGAGACTGGAAATCGATTCCCCCGGATGTCTGAGCGGTGACCCGGACTGTCCGTGTCAAGTGTGTCGAGTCGGTACTCCCGAAACGCTGGTGCGGTAGTGAACTCGATTGGTGTGACGCGGATCGAATCTGGTCGAATCCGAGGGACACTACGGGCCAAGAGCAGTGTTGGGAATATCCCAATTCGTAGTACTATACTGGCAATATTTCAGTTCTAGAATACCAGATAAATACTTATGGCCCGTCGTATCGAAGTCCCACAAGACAGTATAAGTGACCTTATCCCGGAATATGGGTTAGTTTGAAGAGCGTGGGTTGAGAGCGTGATGACGAGATGGGCGATCGGCAGTCAGTAAAAACGTACGTTCCGGCCGAACAGAAATCAACGTGGCAGCGTCACGCCGACGAGCTGGGTATGTCACAGAGTGAGTTCGTGAGAACGATGGTACAGGCGGGGAGGCGTGGGTTTACGCTCTCCAGGGGTCGTAACCCCGAGGAGGCGGGTTCTCCGGACACGAACCCCCGGACTCGTGGCCTCGAGAGCCGGATCGAGTCGGCGCTCGCTCGCGAGCCCTGCTCGTGGGACGAGCTCGTCGAGGCCGTGTTCGACGACTTCGAAGACCAGTTAGAAGAGACGCTCGAATCGCTCCAAGATCAGAACCGCGTCCGATATAACGGACGGCGTGGAGGGTACACGCTCGTCGATGAGTAGCCGTCGAGCAACCGAGGGGCCAGATGACCCAGTCGGATACTTTATCGAGGACCTCACGTATCACGGCAAGACGGAGCGAACGAGAGAGTCCTACGAGCGGGTGCTCAGACGGTTCGAGTCTTTCCTGCCCGATGAGACGACGCCTGAGACGGCGTCACACCGAGACTGCATGGCGTTCGTTCACTCGTTGCGTGGTGACGTTGCCGAGAGCACGGTGGCGACGTACGCGGCGTATCTGCACCGGTTTTACGGGTATATGACAGAGGTCGGGGCCTTCGACGCGAATCCCATGACGCTCGTGATGGAAGAGATGGACGAGGCCGTCGACAAGGACCCGGCTCGCAGAGACATCTCGATTCCGGCTATGCGCGAGTTCGTCGCCAACATCACGCACCCGCTCCACCGAGCGGTCGTCTGCACGCTGTTGAAAACGGGAATGCGGGTCGGTGAACTGTGTAACCTCGACGTACGCGACCTCGCGGTGTCCGACCCCGAACTAGAGGCCGCGTACTCGCTGGGGAGCCGTGCTGCACTCGCTGATCGGCCGAATTCGTTGTACGTGACACCGGAGGCGAGTGTGGGAGAGGAACTGAACGGAGAGGTGCGAACGGCCTCGAACAAACGAAAGCGGGCCACGGTGATCCCCGTCGACGACGAACTCCGGTCGGTGTTGAAATCATGGCTCGCGATACGGCCAGACGCGCCATCGCCGGCAGAGCCGCTGTTCGTTGGCACTACAGAGGGGTGGGGTGAGCGTCTCGACCCGGAGTCGGTCCGACACATCGTGGAACGGCACGCCCGCGAGGCGGGCTGGTATCGGACTGGCGGTGGCGCAGGCGAGAACGTCACGCCACACTACTTTCGGCACTTCTTCACCACTCACCTCCGAGACAGAACCGGAGACCGCGGCGTGGTCAAGTACCTCCGTGGCGACGTGGCCGACGACGTGATCGACACGTACACACACAACTGGGGCGACCAAGTCCGAGAGGCGTACGAGACGAGCGTCTACCGGCTCTTCGCTCGAACGCAGACATAGCGTTCCCCAGTCTTCCAACCAATTCTGTCGTCGTCGAGCGAACGCGATTGTGTCCCACGACGCACGATTAAATATTATATCGCTATATCAATTCTGCAGCCGTCGTCGAATCTACACTCTGCGCAGTGAACTCATAGATCGTGACAGATCTCAGGATCGACGACGTGGGGCTGTCACGATACCCACTCGAGGCGGTGAGTGGCGGACGCGAGCGTCGATACCGCTTATTTTACGAGAGTCGTGGGAATCGACGTTCGCCGAACGACCGCCTCTGCGACGCTCCCGATTAATACTCTAGAGAGTCCGTCGCGTCCGTGTGTCCCCATGACCACGTGATCGAAATCGCCGTCCTCCGCGTACTCGACGAGCCGACGGTCGGTCTCACCGAGCAGATACGTTACGGTGACCGAACGGTCACCGGCACTGTCGCGAATCGCCTCGAACACGCGTTGTGCCTGCTCGTCACCAACGCCGTCGAGATCGTCTGTGTCCAACTCGTGCACCTCTGCCGTATCGGCCGGCAACATATCGATATCGGGGTACGCAACGTGGACGACCGTTACCTGTGCGTCGGGAAAGGTCTCGAGGGCGTACGCCAGCGCTTCGCGGCCGAGCGGCGACTCGTCCATCGGAACGAGCACTCTCTGTGTCATGGTGTCACGTTCCCTGTGTGGCGATATAATTGCATCCCCGGTCGGGTGCGAGCGGTGTCGACAGTCCCGGTCAGGACCGGAACCGGCGGCGAAGCCGCTCGACAGCCGCGTCGACGCGACGACCGTAAGCGAGCGACCCGACCGCGACTGCGGCTCCGCCGGCGGACCAACCGAGCAGCGTGCGCATTGCTCGACCCGTATCGACGAACCCGCCGTCCGCTGCGAACGCGACGCCAACGACGTGTTCGAGGACGAGCCCGCGAAACGCGCCGTTCGGCGTCGATGCGACCGCACCCGCGAGCACCTCTGGGGAGCCGTCGGCTAGCGACCGCAGCACCGCGAGGTCGCCACCGAGCACGCCGGCGAGCAGGACTACCCCACCGAGCGCCAGCGCACCTCGCCGGTCGGACGCTACCGACGAGATCGCCATGGCGACGCAGAGAAACACGGTCCCGAACGCGACGACGAGCGCCACGAAGCGGACGAAGAGCACCGGTGAGTCGACGCCCCGGTGTGTCGCGTAGATTCCGGTGTCTGGACTGGCCGTCAGCCACACGTACGCACCCACTATCGCGAGTGGAGCGGCAACGAGCACGACCAGCGCGAGTAGACGGGCGAGGAACACCCCGACTGCGTACGCGAGGGTGCCGACAGGATACGTCCGGATCACCGCGAGTTCTCCGCTCGCAGCATCGGTCAGTAGGGCTCGGTATCCGAGCACTACCGCAACGAGCGGAACGAGTACCTCAGCGGGCAACAGGAGATCGACCACCGCAGGGATGACGCCGGTTGCCCCGCCGCCACCGACGACCGCGACGCCGCCGAAGACGAGAAGCACACCGACCCAGAGCGCCGCGTAGCTCGGCGTCCGGGCAACAGTCACGAGTTCCCGGCGAAACACCGTTTCGACGGTCCGTAGCGTCGATCTCACTCTGAAACCCCCGTCACGTGAACGGCACCATGCTCCGTCGATTCCCCAGGCCGTTCGGATCGTTCGCCGACCGCGGCGCGGTACAGCTCCGCAACCGATTCGACGTCGTAGGCGTCGTACAGTGTCTCGATCGGTCCCGACGCAGCAACGGTCCCACGATCCATCACGACGAGCCGGTCAGCATGCGTGTCGACGAGGTCGAGGTCGTGTGAGCTCACGACGACCGCGGTGCCGTCTCCAGCGTTCTCTGCGGCCGATCGAAACGCGCGTTCGCGCATGCTCGGATCGAGTCCAGATGTCGGCTCGTCGAGGACGACGAGCGGCGGATCTCCGATCGTCGCCTGTGCGATTCCCAAGAGCCGACGCATCCCGCCCGAGAGCGCCTCGACCCGGCGGTCGGCAGCGTCGAGGAGACCCACCGACTCGAGCGCGGCGTCCGGGTCAGCATCGACCAGACGAGCATAAAACGCGAGCGTCTCCCGAGCGGTAAACGATTCGCGAAACGGAACCCGCTGTGGGAGATAGCCGACGCCACGCTCGGCCTGGTCATCAGCCGCTGACTGGTCTGTGCGGGCGACTGACCCCTCGACGGGGGAGACCACGCCGGCGAGTATCCCGAGCAAGGTCGATTTGCCCGACCCGTTCGGCCCAATTACCGCCGTGACACCCGGCAGAACCGTCACCGACACGTCCTGAAGCACGGGAGTACCCCCGTACGTTCGGGTGACTCTCGAGAGTTCGGCACGCACTGCCGCCGATTCCTGGCCGGTCGACTCGGACTGCTCACCCGACTCGCCTGGCGACGGATCTCTGTCCGGTGACACACCGGTCGCGTCGGGGTCGTCTGGGTCGATCCGTTCGGTCGTGTCTGTCGTGGTCATCTGTCCTCGTCCGTTGTCGTGTCGTCGGCAGGGTCGGTGATTCTTGTCTGCCAGTCGACGGATACGGAGCCGCTGGCCTCGCGAACGGCCGCGATCCGGTCTGAATCGTGGGGTTCGGCGGCGGGGACCGGGTCGATGATGCTCCCCGAGCGCGCGCCGGGCGTCGTCCCGAGCAGTCTGTCGATCAGGCGTGCAACCGGCGACTCTGCGAGCGTCGTCGCTGCCGGGTCTCGGTGGAACGCGGCGTCGACGGGTGACGTCGGTTCGTACGCCCGATCGGTCTCGCGGAATCCAGCGTCGGCGCCCTCCCAGTAGTTACCACGGTCGCCGTCAGCCCAGATCCGGAGCGGTCCCGCACCCGCTCCTGCGTGGTCGTCGTTGCCGACGAAGTCGTTGGCGACGACGCGACTCGACGGGACGACTGTCGTCGCCCGCGCGCCGGCCTCGTTGTCGACGAGCACGTTGTGTTCGTATAGTGAGCTACGCGAACTCGTCGAGAACCCGATCCCGTTGTTCGCGAGCGTGTTGTAGCCGACGTACGTTCGAGTCCCAGACGCCTGTATTCCGGCCGGACCGTCGCGCACGTCGTTGCCGACGATCGCGTTTCCTTCCGGGCGGGTCATCACCGTGATACCGCCGTACACCGAGTCACGCGCGACGTTGTCGGCGATCAGCGAACCCCCGGTGTACATGAGGTGGACGCCGTATCTGTTTCCGAGGAACGTCGAGTTTCGGATGACCGACCCGTCGGCCCTGTGTAAGTAGACCCCGTCACGTCCGTCTTCGAACCGGGAGTCTGTGACCGTCACCTGCGACTCCATGCCGACCACTCCCATGAACCCGTCCTGCCACGTACCCGCCCCACGGACGTGGAGGTCGTGGACGGTTGCGTCCGACCCCTCGCGCAACAGCACGCCGCTGGCGTCTGTGTCGATCGTCACGCCGTCGACGACCAATCCGGGAGCGCCGACGGCCGTGATTCCCGCGTCCCCGTGCCCGTAGCCCAGTTGAACGTTCGTGTCCCAGTCGTCGTTGCCGTCCGACGGACCGCCGACCGCATCCGGATCCCGGGTCTCGTTTCCGGTTCCGGTGAGAGAGAGGCCGACGAGACCGACATCGGGCGACCGAACCTCGATCACCGATCCGGTTCCGTTGCCGCGGATGGTCGTCTCCTCGCCGACGATCGTCACCGGCTCGTCGACGACGAGCGTCTCGTCGTAGGTCCCCGACGGAACGCGAATCGTCGCGTTCGGCGGAGCCGTGGCGAGTGCCGCCTCGATCGTCGGTTCGTCCTCGCCGACGACGACCGTTGGTCCGTTGCTCTCCAGTCTCGTACGGGCGGTTGCGACCCGCTCGTCTGCCTCGGCAGCCCGCGCTGGTGCCATCGACCGGACCGTCTCAGCGGTGTCGATATCGAACGAGCGGTCCCGAAGCGTCGACCAGCCGACCACGTCACCGCCGTGCTCGGCGACGAACGCGTCCGCCGCGGTTCGGTCGGTGAAGGGAACGACGACCTCACCAGCGGGTGACCGAGCGCCACTCCCGACGACGTAGACCGCGCTGTCGGCCGCCGCCCAACTCGAACGGCCCGCGGCAGTGAGAAGGTCGTCGTCGGTGACGCCGGGATCCGCTCCGTCGAACGTCGTCACGTAGACCGCAATCGGGAACCCGAACTGTCGCTCGGTTCGGTCGTCTTGAAGCGTCTCGACCAGTGTCTCGACGCCGTTGTAGCCGACGACGTACTGGTACTGTGAGTAGAACACCTGCGCACGGGGGACTGTCACGTCTCCGGCCATCTGTTCGTCGGTTTCTGCGGAGAGCCCGAGTTCGACGGTGTTCTCGTACGCGACCGGACTCGGCGTCTCGGTCGTCGGGTCAGCGAAGAACGCACCGGCCGTTCCAGCGGCCGCGAGAAACACGAGTCCGACGGCCAACCATCTGAGGGGCCGTGGCACTTCGCCGAACAGGTCGATCCGTGACACGTGATTGGTTGCACGTCAGTGCCTATAGCCGGTTTGGTTCGTTTCTCGAACACCGGGATGAACGGCTACGGAGGGTATTTCAGCCGCGATCGCCGAACAACGTGTATGGACGAGAACGGCGGTTCGAGGCCGACCAGACGGACGGTCCTGATGGGCGTCTCGACGGTTGGGGCGACAGCGATAGCCGGCTGTCTCGGCGGCGACGAGGAGGTGACAGTCGACCCTGTGACGATCGACGACGACGGGGCGTGTGATCAGTGCGGAATGATAGTCGCGGATCACCCTGGACCGATTGGCCAGATTCACTTCTCCGACGATGAGCCAGAGGGTGGACGACCAGCGAGGTTCTGTAGCAGCACTTGTACCTACCAGTATCGGTTCGACGCGCTCGACGCGGACCGTGACCCAGTCGTCACGTTCCTCACCGACTACTCGACGGTCGATCAGGCGGTGTTCGAAGAGGGAGACGATGTCCTCTTCTCGTCGCACGTAGAGGCCGGGGCGTTCGCTCCCACGGTCGATCTGACCGTCGTCGCTGGCAGCGACGTGGTTGGGGCAATGGGACCCGAGTTGATCCCCTTCTCTGTCTCCGACGACGTCGAGTCGTTTCGGGACGCGTACGGTGGACAGGCGCTCGCCGCCGAGAGTGTCGACCGTGAGACGCTCGACGGACTCTCGTAGAGTGTTTCGCGGTCCGTATCGAACCTGGGGGTCCTGTTGAGATCCGTGAAGACTGATGATTTATACCCGGTTTCGATCAACACAGAGAACTCACTTACCGGCGAGGACGACGATCTTACCGACATCTGTTACGAACACCGTGCGAGATACAGAGGGTGAATCTCTCAAAGGAACCGTTCGTCAGCCTGCTTCGATTGGATCGTTGACTTCGATGCGTTGATCCAGCCCGTGTCTGCATTATCGGGGACATCGAAGTCAGGAACGAACGGTTTGATATCCAGCAACGGCGTCTGATCGACGACATCAATTCCTCTAACTATCACCTCGTGATCTGTGACAGAATCAACCTCGACAACAGAGAGGCCAATCTGATTCGGACGTTGTGGTGCACGCGTAGCAAAGACCCCTCTTGTTTCTTCATCAAGAAACGGTTCAACCTCTAAGGAAGCAGTGTCAGCACCTGCGTGAAAGTGATACAGCAAGAGACAGTGAGAAAACCCGTCCAGATCCTGCAACCCTTCCGCATATGACTCGTCTATCTTGATGGTACCCTCTACGTCATCCGCTCCGGCCGGTTGAATCGGCATTCCGTCCGGTGATTCGAAAGGCGTCCGGATAACGCCAACTGACTCGTACTGGAACGGGTCTTCAGACATGTTCCTTCCTCAGTCCTCGAATATCAAAGCAGTGTCGTTGCGCGCTCTGACAGAATCCATAGAAAATTGTTTCGCTATCTTCGGTGAGAGCGCTCGGCATTTCGACGCGCGCACCAACGAGTCTTTGTGAGAGTACTCCGAACCCTGGTACGATGAATCGACGGACCTACCTGGCGGCAGTTGCGGGAGGTCTCGCACTCGCCGGCTGTGTCGGGGACGAGGGGGACGACAGTGCTGATGCCGACGAGGACGACAGTTACCAGCGCCTCGTCGAGGACGAGGAGTTCCCGCCGGTAAGCGAGCCCGCGGACGTCCCCTCGGAACCGCTCTGTGGTGTCTGTAACATGACGCCAGCGGACTACCCGCACGCGAACGCGCAGGTCGTCCACGAGAACGAGGCACGGCAGTTTTTCTGTAGCCCCGGCTGTCTCACCACCTACACCGTCGCCCCTGATGCGGTCGCCGAGACGGACTCGCCCATCGCCACGGCCTGGGCGCGGGACACAAACCACGAAGAACTCGTCGCGGCGGAGGATCTGTACTGGGTGCTCGATACGAACCCGGACCGCGGAATCGATCCGATGCGTAATCCACTGCCCTACGAGGAGCACGACGATGCGCTCGCCTGGGTCGAGGACCACGGTAACCTCGCGCCCGCGGACATCGTCACCACAGACGAGATAACCGTCGCGGACGTCGAGGAGTACCGCGCGTTCTACATGGAGTAGCTGCTTTCGGTCCTCGATCGTATTTCTCGGCTGTCATTCAAAGTCGTAGATGCTTTTACAGAGGGTTGAGAAGAGACCCATATGGAACGAGCACTAGCAGTTGTCGAGGCAAAAGAGGCGACAAAAGAGTTGGTAGCCGAAGCGGGCAAGCTAGCCAAAGGCGTCGATGCGGAGCTGTTTCTCCTGCACGTGACGACCGAGGAGGAGTTCCAGGACCGCCGGAGCACACTCGAGAACGTCGCCGGACTCGATACCGAGTACAACGTGGACAGCGCGCGGTCCGGTGCACAGCAGTTTGCACAGAAGCTCGGCTCGGAGGTACTGGACGAGCTCGAATTCACCGCACTCGGACGCATCGGCAGCCCCCAAGACACGATACTCGAGACCGCAGAAACAAAGGACATCGATCACATTTTCATCCACGGCAAGCAGCGGTCTCCGACCGGCAAGGCCGTCTTCGGTGACCTCGCACAGGCCATCATCCTCAACTTCGACGGTCCAGTGACAGTCACGACCAGCAAAGACGAGGAGTAGCCCGGACCCACGACGGCCCGGGGCGACAAGCTGTCGGCTGACGAGTACGAATTCGCGAACTTCGATTGGTTCTTGGGGACTCACGCAAAGTTGTGAGTAGTGTCACGACGGGAACTGTTCGGGTCGCTCTGTGCGATGGTCTTCCTGGTCAACCTCGCACGACTCATCTTCGCACCGCTGGTCCAGCCTGCTGCCGCGGACTTCGACGTCTCTGCAGCCTCGCTCGGTGTCGTCGCAAGCGCCGCCTGGCTCGGCAGTGCCTCGCCACGGCTGCCGACAGGATACCTGCTGACGCGATTTCCCCGTCACTACATCGTCGCTGCGACGGGAGCGTTGCTCGTCGGCACCTCCCTGTTCACCGCCTTCTCCCAGACAGTCACACACCTGACCGTCGGCGCGTTCCTGATGGGTATCTCCAGCGGGATGTACTTCATCGCGGCGAACCCGCTCGTTAGCGAGCTGTTCCCGACGAAGGTCGGCACCGCACTCGGTATCCACGGGATGTCGAGCCAGGTCGCAGCCGTCGGTGCGCCGCTGTTCGTGAGCGCGATCCTGCTTGTCGGTGACTGGCGGTCGACGTTCCTGCTGATCTCCGCCATCGCCGCCGTCTCGACGCTCGCGTTGCTGGTGGCGACCCGCCGGTCCGAGTTACCAGAGGCCGGACAGGACGACCGCAGCCTGCTCGCGGCCGGGAGAGCACAGTGGCGGCTCATCCTCACCGGTGTCGTCTTCGTCGGCATCACGGGCTTCCTCTGGAACGGCCTGTTCAACCTCTATGGCGACTACCTCGACGTGGCGAAAGGAATCGATGCGGGCACCGGTCGCCTCCTGCTTTCGCTCATGTTCGCAGCCGGCATCCCGGCGTTCCTCGTGACTGGCCGCCTCGCCGATCGCGTTCCGAACGTCCCGCTTATCATCGGTATCATCTCGTCGTTCTCGGTGCTGGTGGTCGTGCTCACTGTCGTCGAGAGCCTGGTCGCGATCGCAGTCGTCAGCCTCCTCATCGGCTACGCGATCCATTGCCTGTTCCCCGCGATGGACACGTACATGCTCTCCTCGCTCCCGGACCACCACCGCGGGAGTGCCTACGCCCTCTTCTCGGCGACGATGATGCTCATCCAGGCGCTGGGGTCCGGTGCTGTCGGAACCGCAGTCGCCGGTGGCGCGAGCTACGATGTCGTCTTCCAGTCGCTTGCCGTCGTCGTGGCCGCCATCGTCGTGGGGATGTTCTTCCTCTACCAGAGCGACCGTCTCCCGACTGGTGGCGACCCCGGGACCACACCGGAGCAAACGGTTACGACGACCGACTGACCGAGAGAATACCCGAGTTCAGTCCTCGAAGCCGTCCTCCCAGCGGAACGTGCCGTCACGCTGGATGACGTCGCCGTCGACGACGAGTTCTGTCCCCTCCTCGCGCATCTCCGTAATGAGGTCGGTATGGACCGCGCTCTCGTTGCCCGACTCGCCGTCGGGTAGGTTGGCACCGTAAGCCCGTCCGAGCGCGAGGTGGACCGTCCCGCCCATCTTCTCGTCGAAGAGAATCTGGTCGGTCACGCGGTCGATGCCGCGGTTCATCCCGATGCCGAGTTCACCGAGACGCCGCGCCCCGTCGTCGGTCTCGAGTATTGCCGTCAGTGCGTCCTCACCCTGCGCTGCATCCCAGTCAACTACTTCGCCGTCCTCGAAGACCAGGCGGGCGTCGCGCAACTGGGTGCCTCGGATAGTCATCGGCACGTCGAACGTTATCTCACCCTCCGTCGCGTACGGCGCGGTGAACACCTCGCCGCTCGGGAGGTTGTGTGAGTCGTACGCGACGCTTGCCGCGCTGTTGACTGCCGTGCGACCGTCGATTGCCATCGTGAGGTCGGTCCGATCGCTCTCCTTGCGAATGTGGACCGTGCTCCCATCGTCGAGAATGCCCTTCAGCTTCGACATTTCCTCGGCCAGCTCCTCCCAGTCACGGAGAATGGCATCGTAGACGAAATCGCAGTACGCTTCGTAGCTCATGCCAGCCTGCTGGGCGAGCGCGCGGGTGGGGTGGATCGTCGATACCCAGTCGGTGTCCATGCGAACTTCGCGAAGTCCCGTCCGGGCCTTGCTGTAGGCCTGTCGCGTCTCCTCGGGAACGTCCGCGCTCGCGCTGGTGTTGCGCGTGCCACGCAGCGAGAGGACGCTGTCGGCCTGCTCGTAGAGCGAGTGTTCGAATTCGGGGTCCGCCTCGAACTCCCCGTCGTGAGTGCGAAGGTAGGCCCGGCTCATCTCTGAGGAGCTGTATACGGCGTGGTAGTTCGCGCCTCGTTCGCCAAGGGCTTCGGCGACGGCGACGCCGAGGTCGTGTGCGCCTTCGCCGACGCTGACGATGACGTCGTCGCCGGCCTCGATACGTGCACTCCAGTCGACGAGCGTTTCCGCGTGGTCACGTACGCGTGGGTCCATGACCTGAGTGTTGGGACGGCGATATAAAGTGCTTGGCTGATTGCAGCCCTGGATCACGCCCTTATTTTCACAAAGCTTATGAATAGAACACTGTGACAGATCTGTAACAGAAAGACGATGGAAGAACCTGAACAGGAAACACGGGAGGCAACGCCGGGTGAGGTCGACACGATGGAGAGCGGGGGTTCTGGCTGGTTTGGGGCTGTCGATACCCGTCTGCTTCTGGTAGCTACACTCGCCGCGGGCGTCGCTATCGGCGCGCTCTGGGTCGGCGGGTTCTCCCTGTTCGACGAGTCACCGCCAGACCCCGAGATCGAATCGGTCGCAGTTATCGAATCGGGCTGTCACGACGACGTGCGTTCGAGAGCAATGTCGAGTTCTGATGGAGCCTACGTCAGTACGATCAACGACACCTCGAAACACACCGAGGTATCGGCACAGATACGCCGAACGTCCCGTCCGGATGCGACGGTTGCCACGTATCGGCTCCATCTGAGAACGCACAACGCGACAGCAGAGGCCGGTGAGTGCCCCGGCAAGATCGTCTATCGGGTCGAGTTCGACGCGCCGTATCCCGACGCTGCGGACGCG
Source organism: Halorubrum sp. (assembly GCA_040405695.1). GTDB lineage: Archaea > Halobacteriota > Halobacteria > Halobacteriales > Haloferacaceae > Halorubrum. The sequence continues at coordinate 17,926 of JARVCL010000229.1, forward strand.
ATGCGAACCGAACGCTGGGTTAACGGCGAGTTCAGCACGTGTAGTAGTTCGAGCAGCGGTCCGGAGACGTGGTGTCGCGAACTGCACGAGGAGCGGCCAACGCATTACTCGAACGGGACCATCAGAAACGCGTCACCCTGAACTGGTTCGGCCACTGCTCTCATCTGCCGGTTTACGATACTGTGGACCTCCAGCGGATAACTCACGCTGTTGTGGATAGTTGACACACGCCGATTAACCGTCCACTCACTCTACCACAGCAAGTCCACGGCCGACCTGCTCGTCGTACTCCACAGGCCACTCGATACCGACGGGTTCCCACGAGAGTGCACCGTCTTCAGTGCGGAACAGTCCGCGGTTCGTGACGGCGAGGAACTCGTCGCCTTCGACCCCTTGTGCGAGGACCGCACGCACCTGGCCGTCAGGGTCGGGCAAGCCGTCCATCGCAGGCTCCCACGGGCCCTCGGTTCGACGGTAGACGTATGCTTCGGCGGTCTCGGGTGTGTGCGCCGAGCGTGCGCCGTGGGCCGCCGAGACGACCACCTGGTCGGGGTCCTGAACATCGACAGCCAGCCCCCAGACGTAACGGTGTTCCAGCCCTTCCTGGGGGTGGAACCACGTCGCTCCACCGTCCTCGGACTCGGCGTAGCCGTCGCCCGCAGCAGTGTAGATGCGACCGGGCGCGCCGGGGTGCGTTGCGAGGGTGTGGTTGTCGAGTCTCGCGTCCTCGGGATGTGGCTCCCAGGTCTCGCCGCCGTCGGTCGTCCGGACGAACGCACCGGCCTCGATGGCGACGTACAGCGTCTCCGGGTCCTGTGGGTCCACGGAGAGCCAGCGGACGTGATGGGTGTCGGGTCGCGGCGGGAACGACCATCGGTCGGCCGAGGGGAGGTTGGTCAACCCCTCGCGCTCCTCGAACGTCTCGCCGCCGTCGGTCGAGCGGTACACCGCGCTCGGTTCGGTTCCTGCCCAGACGGTGTCGGGGTCGTGTGGACTGACCGTGACTGCAGTCACCCGGTCCTCGAACTCGCCGACGGATTCCCACGTCTCGCCGCCGTCTGTGCTGCGCTGGAGGCCGGACTCGACCGTACCCGCGAACACGCGGTCCGGTCGAGCAGACGATGCGTCGAGACATTCGAAATCGTGGCCGACGAGCCGTTCGCTGGCGGTCGGGGCCGCCCGCACATCCGTGACCACCAGCAGCCGGTCGTCGAGTGCGACGTACGCGTCCATACGCGTCCGTTCGTGCTACCGGTACACAAAGCTGACGCGGGGTGTGCCGGAGACAGTTTCCGAACGACGTGAGGCAGTACATTCTTTCTACCCCGCTTCGAAGGGGCAGGTATGAACCACGAGCAGTCGCGGTCGCTGTACGACAGAGCGCTGTCAGTCATCCCCGGTGGCGTCAACTCGTCCGTGCGCGCCATCCAACCCTATCCCTTCTTCGTCGAACGGGGCGACGGCGGGCACGTCATCGACGCCGACGGGAACAAGTACATCGACTACGCGATGGCCTACGGTCCGCTCCTGTTGGGCCACGACCTGCCCGACGAGGTCCAGTCGGCGATCCAGCAACGGGCCAGCGAGGGGCCGATGTACGGCGCACCGACCGAGGTGGAGGTCGAACTCGCGGAGTTCGTCGTCCGCCACGTCCCGAGCGTCGAGATGATTCGGTTCGTCAACAGCGGCACCGAAGCGACGGTCTCCGCGGTTCGCCTCGCCCGCGGGTACACGGGCCGGGACAAGATCGTCGTCATGCAGGGCGGCTACCACGGTGCCCAGGAATCCACGCTCGTCGAGGGCGAGGGTGCCCACACCAGCCCCTCCAGTGCCGGGATCCCATCGACGTTCGCCGAGCATACCCTCACCGTCCCGTTCAACGACGAGGAGGCTGTTCACGAAATCTTCGAGGAACACGGCGAGGACATCGCGGCCGTACTCACGGAACCGATTCTGGGCAACACCGGCATCGTCCATCCCGTAGAGGGGTATCTGGAGACGCTCCGGGATGTGACCGAAGAACACGGCGCGTTGCTCGTCTTCGACGAGGTCATCACCGGGTTCAGGGTCGGCGGCCTCCAGTGTGCGCAGGGCAAGTTCGACGTCACACCGGACGTGACGACGTTCGGGAAGATCGTCGGCGGCGGCTTCCCGGTCGGTGCAATCGGCGGGAAATCCGAGATTATCGAGCAGTTCACGCCCGCGGGGGACGTGTTCCAGTCTGGAACCTTCTCGGGTCACCCCGTGACGATGGCCGCCGGCCTGGAAACGCTTCGCTACGCCGCCGAAAACGACGTCTACGACCACGTCAACGACCTGGGCGAGCAGCTTCGCTCCGGCCTGACCGACATCGTCGCCGACCAGGCCCCTGAGTACACCGTCGCCGGGACCGACAGCATGTTCAAGGTGCTGTTCACCCGCGAGGGACCGAGCGACACGACCGGCCAGTGCGAGGCGGGCTGTCGCCAGCGACCTGACTGCCCGCGATACGACTACTGCCCGAAGAACGGTTCGGATATCCAGCAGGCCGAGACCGAGCGCTGGGAGCGGCTGTTCTGGCCCGCGATGAAAGAACAGGGGATCTTCCTCACGCCAAACCAGTTCGAGTCCCAGTTCGTCTGTGACGCCCACACTGAGGAGGACATCGAGGAGACGCTGGAGGCCTACAAGGAGGCGCTGTGAGGGATGGGGGACGACGCCTCCGACGAGCGACAGCTGTTCGGCGAACGCCGACCCGAAAGCGTTGGGTTCGTCGCCGGCGATCTCGGGGTCGTCCGCTTCGAACTGGCGGCCGACCGCGTCGGGACGTTCGGGATGGTCGAACGGCGTACGGCGAGCTCTATCGCCGCCGGTGCGGAGCGCGTCGCCGTCGGGACCAGT
>JARVCL010000230.1:0-20789 GCA_040405695.1 Halorubrum sp.
GAGATCATTCCCGAGGTGGTCGAACGCGGTGAGATACAGATCACCGCCGAACAGCGTGAGGAGATGCAGGAGCGGAAACACCGTGAGCTCGTCACGACGATCACGCGCAACGCCGTGAACCCGCAGATGGACGACTCGCCGCACCCGCCCGAGCGGATCGAGCGCGCGTTAGAAGAAGCGGGGTTCCAGGTCGATCCGATGGAACCGGTGGAGAATCAGGTCGACGACGCACTCGACGCGCTTCGCCCCGTCATCCCGATCCGATTCGAGGAGGTGACGATGGCAGTCCAGCTGCCAGCCGATTACGCCGGGTCTGGCCAGGCGCAGGTTCGCGAGTTCGGCGACCTCGAACGCGAGGAGTGGCAGAACGACGGCTCGTGGGTCGGCGTGTTGACGTTCCCTGCCGGGCTCCAGAACGATCTCTACGATCTGGTCAACGAGGTCACCTCCGGCGAGGGGGACGTGCGTGTGATCAAAGACAAAGACGAACTCCGCACCCGCTGAGTCGCGGCGTCCCCGTCCACGGCGGCAGAGCCAAACGCGAGAACACCCCTGTAACCACTCTCGCTTCTGTCCGGGAGGGAGTGGCCGCCACGGGGCCCAAAGCGAGGAGCGAGCTATCCCACGCAACGATGAACGAACCCGCCGTGTTCGACCGGCTCGTGAAAACAGAGACCCGTGGGAGCACCGTCGCCGAGTGACACCTGCCGCTCACGGTTCTGCTCTGGAACGCGTTTGCCAGACATCCCGAGTTCGGGCTGCTACTCGACGCACTGCAAAAGGAGGCCCCCAGCGTCCACGTCCTCGATCTGGTTCGACGGCTCGTCCACGAGTGTCCGAACGTGTTCCTCGGCGCGTTCTGTACGACTCGCGGAGCCGAGCGGTCGCGAAAGCTGATCGAAGCCGGTGAGACGGCCCGGCTGTACGAGGACGAAGCGGTGTGGCGAGACGTGATCCGGAACAACGCTCTGTTCTACTTCGTTCAGCAGCTCAGACACGTGGGCGTGCTCGATCCGGAGACGAGGAGCCACGGCGGTGCCATGACCGAGTACGACCCCGACGAGAAGCCCTGACTCGTCACGGTCGGCGACGGGGGCTGAGGCTGACTCGCCCGGGGCGACAGAACTGACCGAGAGGACATGTGCAGGGAAAATTAGACGGAGCGAACCGGACCAGTCACGAGCAGATCCGGACGGCCGAGACGCTTTAGCCCGTCGGGTGTCCATCCGAACACGACAATGCGCATCGGCATCGTCTCCGACACGCACGACGACCTCGACGCGGTGAACGCCGCAGTCGAACTGTTCGAATCGCAAGGCGTCGACGCTGTCGTCCACTGTGGCGACTTCGTCGCCCCCTTCTCGGTCACCCCGTTCGACGCTGGCTTCGAGTTCTACGCGGTCCGTGGAAACAACGACGGCGAGTGGGCAGTCGAGTCGACCGTCGACTCGTTCGGCCACTATCTGGGCGAGGCTGGGACGGTCACCTTCGGCGGGGATACGGACGCGAACGGGGACGCCGAGGGCGGTGGCGACGCCGACAGTGGCAGCGATCACATCGAGATCGCGGTCACCCACGGAACGAGTAGCGTCGTCGTCGACGCGCTCGTCGACTGCGGCGACTACGACTACGTCTTCCACGGCCACACCCACACGCACGGCGTCGAGACGCGAGACGCGACCGTCCGGCTGAACCCCGGTGGGATGCCGATCCCGGTCGAGGGGGCGGACGACGACTTCTACGTGGCGACGCTCGACACCGCCGTCACCGGCGCCGAAGCGGTGACACACCACCGGCTGGACGTGTGAGCGTCGGGGAGGTGAGGCGGTGGGAGGAGCAGAACACCGTAGAGCGTCGCTGATCGGGTGCGATCGAGCAGTCGGAGACGGCAGGCGCGTCAGAACTGCTCGGCGACTGCGGCGACGACGGCGTCCTCGACGGCGTCACGTTCTCCCGAGAGGAACTCGATCTTCCCCTCACGGAGCCCGGCCGTCGAGACATCGGCGGCCGGCGCGAGTTCGGCTGCGCGGTCGGCCACCGCACGGACAGAGAGGTCCGCGCTCGCCCGGACGTACAGTTCGTCGGTGCCGATTCCGACCGTGGCGAACGGCTCGCCGTTCGCGTGTCGGCGGTGGAGATCGTCCAGCAGCAACGGCGTCGGCGGGAAATCGAAGCGATGCGTGTAGCTGTCGGTGTCGAGCAGGGCGAACTCGACTCCGTCGACCGCCTCGGTCACGACGTTCGCGCTCGCGGTCTGGATCTCTGTCTCGAGTTTCTCGCGGAACTGCTCGGAGACGTGTGCGGCCAGATCTCCGCCGTCTTCGAACAGTAAGTCCGTGATCAGTTCGCGTTTGTCCTGATACGACTGGTAGTACGCCTCGAGGGCGATCGCCTCGCGAAGCTCGGCCACGCGCTCCGCGTCGTAGCCGGCGTTGTGTGCGAGTTCGGCGTACCGGTCGGGCGTGTCGGCCCAGTAGCTCACCGCCGGGAGGTGAACGAGGTCGTCTCGAACCTGATCGTTAACGGCGGACGCGAGCGAGGCGGCGAGTGCGCCGGTCGAGAGGTCGGCATCGACCGACTCGAGTTCGGGGGAGACGAGCGTGTCGACCGCCTCGCGGATCTCGGGATCCGCCACGTCGGCGTCGATCACGACCGCGTCGACTCCGTACACGGAGAGTAGCTCGAGCCCGTCTGCCGACTCGACGGTCGACCCGGTGCCGACGAGGACGAACAGGGGGAGCTTCTCGTCGTGTCGGTCCCGATCCTGGAGCATCCGGGTCGCGTCGTTCGTCGCGTCGTTCATTCCGTAGACGGGGTCCTCGAGCGGGCGTCGCGTGAAGTAGTGGTACTCGGCGTCGCTCTTGGCGTGTTCCTCGCGGATCAGCGGGAGCGTCGCCCGTTCGAGAGCCGCTCCGGCGACGTAGCCGTCGGCGGTCGCCGGGTGTCGAACCACGATCGGGCGTGACTCGAGCACCGCACGGCGGATCGCCTCCGCGGCGTCTAACATCGGTTCGCCGAGCGCGGCGACCGTCTCGTCGCCCGCTAGCGGCTGGAGCCCCTCGGGACGGGCCTCGGCCGTGAGCGCTTCGGCGAGTCGACGCTGGACCGCTTCGGCTTCCTCGGCCTCGAGCACTACGAGCGCTTCGGTCTCTACCTGAATGTCGCCGCGGCGGCGTTCGACCTCGCCGTCGACGCGGATCGTGTCGCCAACCTCGACATTGGGGTACGCACGGACACCGGGCTCGATGAACGCGGCGGCATCGACGATACCGGTTTCATCGCGCAGTTCGAAGACGGTCGGGCCACCGGTCTGACGGACACTCACGACTTCGCCCTCCAGCCGAACCGTCTCCCCGACGGCATCGGGGAGGCTCCCGATAGTGACTCGTGCTCGTGGTTCCGGACCCGATCCGGCGTCCGTGTCGGCTGTCGTCTCCGTGGCCGGGTCCACGCCGTCCGTTTCGCTCTCGGATGCGTCGTCGGGGGCGCCCGCAGACGCCTCGTCGACCGTCTCGCTGTCGTCCGCGTCGGCGAGGGTAGCGCCCGACTCGTCGGTGTCGGCGGCGCTGCCTGCGTCGACAGGGCCGTCAGTCGCATCCGATCGGTCGGAGTCATCGGTATCGACAGGGTCGTCAGGGTCCGCAGCGTCATCCGGTTCGTCGGACGCTGATTCGGGCTCGTACTCGGTCTCACCGTCGTGGACGAGGACGCCACGGAACTCGCGTTCTGCCTGCCGGATCGACCAGCCGAGGTCGATGTTCCCGTTGTCTCGGACGCCTTTCACCTGGACGAAGACCTCGTCGCCAGGCTCCCAGTCGAGGCTCTCGAGACGGCGGTCGAGTTCGGAACGGTGAAGCAGTCCAGTAACACCCGGCGCGAGGTCGATGAACACGCCGAACTCCGCGTATCCGTCGACGACACCGCGGTAGAACCGGCCGGAGACGAGTTCGTCCGGAGAGTCCCCGCGGAAGTCGAAGACGACGTCTTCCTCGTGGAGGTTATCCCAGTTCATGGTGACGGTGCTGAGTCGGTCTCTCGTCGTTCGAACGGAGCGTTCTCCTCGTGTCCGGCACGACTGCGGCCGCCCACGAAGGGCTTACGAGTGATACAGAATCCCATTTGCGTGTATCGAGTAGTTCACGCCTAAAACGGTTGTCGAAACCCGGCGACAGTGCCGCACGCTCAGCCGCCGAACAGCGTCCGTGCCGCGGCGACGGCGCGGTACCCGACTCCGTACCCGAGCAGGGCCGGTGGGGTGCCAGCGAGAGCCGTTCGGATCGCCGTCGTCCCGTGGATGGTCCGGAGCCCGAGACAGAGCAGAGCCGTCGCGTACACGCCGCAGAGGACCCGGAGTTCCGGGAGCGGCGGGCCGGCAAGCGCCATCGGTGCGCTGGCGTACGAGACCACCTGCACCGTCTCGCTCACTCCGCCACGATCCCGAGTGGTCAGTCCCCCTTCGTCGCCGTCGATGTCGACGCTGGCGAGGACGACCGAGACGGTCGCGACGGCGGCAGTCAGGTGGAGTCCAACGGGTGCAGCGAGCGTCGTCACCACCAACACCACGACGACCGCGGAGAGCCCGACTGATTCGGCGATCCCCGGGACAATACCGGGGTCGGCGAGAATCCACCCGATCGTGTAGACGGCGGCGACGACCGCGGCGAACGTCAGCGCAGGCGCCTGATCGCCGGGTGCCACGCCGTTCACGAAGAACCGCTGCGGCCGGATCATCGCTTCGACCCACGCCCGGGCTATCCCCCGCGGACCGCGAGCGCGTCCCCCAGCCTGCTCCGTCGTCAAAGACGTCACAGTTCGCGTTCGGACCCACGGAATAACCGGGTTCCGGTTTTCATCCGGCGGGGACGCGAGCCGGTCACGTCGCCGTTATCTCGACTGATAGTCGGCGGGTAAACGCTTATACTACGGCTCGCGGAGTGAGCCACGAATGCACCCGTTCTGTTCCGACGACCGGGGGTTCACGCCGGTTGCAGGGACCGGGGTCCTCGTCGGCGTCGTCGTGCTACTGCTCGCCGTCGTCGGTGCTGCAGTGTTCGGGCTGATCGATGGGGTCGCACCTCCAGAGGCCGAGTTCGACGTCGATCACGAGGACGGCGAACTCGTCGTCGTCGCGCTCGGTCCCGACCCGATCCCGGCCGAGGAGCTGTACGTTCGCGGCACGGACCCAAACGAGGAGGTCGCATTCGGCGGGTGGCCTGAGGACGGCGCAGTCCACCCGGGCGACCGGATCACCGTCCCCGAGGCGACCGGCAACGAGGAGATCGAGATCGTCTGGGAGCCCGTCGCGTTTGCGAGAACAGAGACGCTCGCCAGCTACGGCGAGGACGACATCGACACCACCGGCTGGGACGAGGCCGACCCGCTCGGCTCAGACCTCCCCGGATAACACCCCAGATCGCAAACGCGGCGGGACGACGCTACGGCCGAGGTGGTGACACACGCCGCCGGATGACGGCCGGTCGTGCGGGCGCCGCTCTCGGTTCGTGGGTGCCGTGTTCGGCGTTCGGACGCCGGCACCGCTGTGGGAGTTCCGGTCCGGGTTGGTGTCGTGCTGTGACGGCGTGAGACGAGCGGCGAGTCGAGTGCGAAGTCGACCCGTTACGAGTCGTGTCGGTCCAGCAACACCCGTTCACCGCGGGCGTCCGACTGCTCGATCGCATCGAGGACACGCTGAATCTCGTAGGCCGTGGCGAACGACGGTGAGAACTCGTCGTCCTCAGCGACCGCGGAGAGGAACTCGTAGTTCTCGTGAACGAACGTGTGTTCCCACCCGAGGACGTGACCAGGGGGCCACCAGCGGTCGACGTACGGGTCTGACTCGTCGGTGACGAGGATGGTCTCGTAGCCGCGGTTCCCCTCGCGGAGCAGTTTCAGTTCGTTGAGCCGTTCGAGTGAGAACCGCAGGCTTCCCGCCGACCCGTGAACTTCGACCGCGTGATCGTTCTTGTGGCCGGTCGCGACACGCGAAGCCTCGAAGCTCCCGGTCGCGCCCGACTCGTAGACGACGTGTGCGGAGTACGCGTCGTCGACGGTCACGTCGCGGTGTTCGGCGACGGTTCCGTCGTCGTCGAAAACGGGGCGTTCGTCGACGAACGTCTTCAGTTGGCCCGACACCGCCGTGACGTCGCCGACCGCGTCGCCAACGAGGTACTGGAACAGGTCGATCGTGTGTGCGCCCAGATCGCCGAGCGCGCCCGATCCCGCGAGATCGGCGTCCATCCGCCACGCCCACGGGGCGTCCGCGTCGGCGAGCCAGTCTTGGAGGTATCGCCCTCGAACCTGCCGTATCTCGCCGAGCTCACCGTCGGCGATCAGCTCTCTCGCGTACCGAATCGCCGGGACGAACCGGTAGTTGAACGCGCATCCGGTGGTGACGTCGGCGGCGGCGGCCGCGTCTCGCATCGTCGCCGCCTCCGTCAGGGTCGGGGCGAGTGGTTTCTCACAGAGGACGGGCACACCCGCCTCGAGTGCAGCGATAGACGGTTCGGGGTGGACGTGGTTCGGCCCGAGGTTGTAGAAGACGTCGACGTCGTCGACGACGTCTCGCCAGTCGGTGGCCGTGTGTGTGAACCCAAGCCTGTCTGCAGCGTCGGCGAGTGCGCCCTCGTCACGACCGATCAGGGTGTGTTTCTCGGTCGCAGGAGCGTCTGGGAAGAACATCGGGAGCCGCGAGAGCGCGTTTGCGTGCGCTTTCCCCATGAATCTGTAACCCAAGACGCCGACCCGAAGCGGTTGTTCCGTCATCGTCACTCGGCCCAGTAGGCGTCGGCTGGTTCGGTCTCGAAGACGGCCCGCGAGAGCAGGTCGACCGCCTTCTCCAGTCCCTCACGCGAGGAGGTGAGCGAGTCCTCGTGTTCGATCGACAGCGCGCCCTCGTAGCCGACCATCCGAAGCGTCGAGACGACGTCCTTCCAGTGACCCTCGCCGTGGCCGTAGCCGATGGAGCGGAACAGCCAGGATCGATCCGCCTCCTCGGTGTACGCAGCCGTGTCGAGCACACCTTTCAGCCGCGCGTTCGACTCGTACACCTTCGTGTCCTTCGCGTGAACGTGGTGGATCGCGTCGGCCTCGCCGAGGAACCTGATCGCCTCCGTCACGTCGATTCCCTGCCAGTAGAGGTGCGAGGGGTCGAAGTTCGCCCCGACACGCTCGTTCGTCGCCTCTCGAAGCGCGAGCAGTCCCGTGGGCTCGTAGACGAGCATATTCGGGTGCATCTCGATCGCGAGGTCGACGCCGTGGGCGTCGGCGTGCGCCGCCAGGTCGCGCCAGTACGGAATCGCCACCTCGTCCCACTGGTACGCCAGCGCGTCGGCGTGTTCTGTCGGCCACGGTGCGGTGATCCAGTTGGGCGTCGAATCGCCGGGCGCGCCGGCCGGGAGCCCCGAAAAGCAGGTGACGGTGTCGACGCCGAGTTGTGCGGCCAGTTCGACGGCTTCTCTCAGCTCCCGGTCAGCCTCGTCGGCCCGCTCTGTGTCCGGGTGAAGCGGGTTGTTGTGCGTCGCCAGCGCGGACACACGGAGGTCGTGTTCGGCCAGCCGCTCGTCGAGTTCCGCTTGTGCACGGTCGTCGTCGAGGTGGTCGCCGCGGTCGAGGTGAGCCTGGCCGGGCCATCCGCCGACGCCGAGTTCGACGGCGTCGACGCCGATAGCCGAGAGGTACTCGAACGCCTCGGCCGTCGACCGGTCACCGAGCGGGACGGTTAGTACGCCGATGTCCATGCCACCAGTTCCTCGGTGTCAGCCGATAAGTGTTCAGGGTCCGGACGACGCCGACCACACACCGGGTAGTGTCGGATTCCTCCCACGGCTGAAGCCATGGGCTTCCTCCCTGTATTCGTGTGAAGCGATCGAGATGCGCGGCCGGGCCGCGGCGGGTGAACCACATGAGGTTTTAACGCGTGGAACTCGTATGGCAGGTATGGGAATCCTCTCGCGCGCCTCCTACGTCATCCGCTCGAAGGTGAACGCCCTTCTCAACCGGGCGGAGGACCCGACGGAGACGCTCGATTACTCGTACGAACAGATGCGCGACGAACTGCAAGATGTCAAGCAGGGGATCGCGGATCTGACGACACAGAAGAAACGCCTTGAGATCCAGAAGCGAAAGCTCGAGGAGAACGTGGAGAAACACAACCGGCAAGCCCGGGAGGCGGTTCAGCAGGACCGTGACGACCTCGCGCGTAAAGCCCTCGAGAAGAAGAAGTCGAAGATGAGCCAGATCGAGGAGCTAGAGGGCCAGATCGCGGAACTCAACAACACCCAAGAACAGCTCGTCGACAAGAAAAACGAGCTCCAAAACCGGATCGAGGAGTTCCGCACGAAGAAGGAGACGATGAAGGCGCGGTACGAGGCAGCCGAGGCTTCCTCGCGGGTGAGCGAGGCGATGACCGGCGTTGGCGACGAGATGGAAGACGTGAGTCGCTCCATCGAGCGGGCCGAAGAGCGCACCGAGGAGATGGAGGCGCGTGCAGAGGCGATGGACGAACTGCAGGACACGGGAGCCTTCGAGGACGCACTGTCCGATAAAGACGACATCGATCGCGAGCTCGACGGGCTCACGACCGACAGCGAGGTCGATGCGGAGCTCGAGACACTGAAAGGCGAACTCGGGAAAGCCGAGGCTCCACCCGACAACGGAAACGAGGAACCGGCGACCGACGAGGAGATAGACGCCGAACTCGACGACCTGCAGGCGGATCTCGACGAGTCCGACCTCGAAGCCGACCTCGAAGACGACATCGACATCGAGGCCGATGTCGAGCTGGAGGAGTCTGAGGTCGACGCCGACGAGCAGCGGAACTGACTGCTCTCGTCGGCGTCTCTCACCCGAGGTCCGCGCTGGCTCTTCTGATCACGCTTGCTGTTTCCGGTCGGTGACCGATCAGCCGTGCGTGTATCCCCGGTCGGGGAGCGGTCGGGTGCCGTCCTCGTCGTCGACGGTCACGCCGTGTGTCGGGTCAGTGACGGTCCCGACCCGAGTGAGACCCGCCGGGCACGACGCGTCGAGCCGGTCGACCGTGTCCGGCGGAACCGCACAGACGAGCTCGAAGTCCTCGCCGAAGTGGACCGCCAGTTCGAACCGATCGGCTGATCGCTCGGACCCGTCGGCTGCGCCGATGTCTGCGGTCGTCCCCTCGTCGGCGACGTCGTCGACGGCGGGGTGAACCGGGAGCAGCTCGCGGTCGACGGCGAACCCGACCCCGCTCGCCTCCGCGAGCTGGTGGAGTGACCGGGCGAGCCCGTCCGAGGAGTCCATCATCGCCGTCGCAGCGCCGGCCAGCGCGCGTCCCTCAGCGACGCGTGGGGTGAAGCGAAACAGCTCGTTCGCACGCTCGACCGCCTCGTCGCTTCCGCGTTCGAACAGCCGGAGGGCTGCCCCCGACCGACCGAGTGCTCCCGTGACACAGAGCGCGTCACCTGGCTCTGCGCCGTCTCTGAACACCGCGCCCTCGTCGGTGGCCGCGCCAATCGCCGTCGTCGCGGTGGTGAACTCGAGGTGGTTGTCGAGGTCACCGCCGACGTACTCGGCGTCGACCGCGTCACAGACTGCGACTGCGCCGGCGACGAACCGGTCAAGTTCGGTCGGGTCGAAACCCTCGTCGGCGTAGACGGCGACCGCCGCGGTTGCCTCGGCACCCATCGCAGCCACGTCCGAGAGCGACGCGCCGACCGCGCGCCATCCCGCGGTGTATCGTGTCGTCCCCGGGGGAAAGTCAGTTCGCTCGTGGAGCATATCTGTGGTGATGACGGTGTCGTCGACGACGGCTGCGTCGTCGCCGGCGTGTGGCACCGACGCGGCGAGCTGTCGAAGGGCCTCGCGCTCGTTCACAGTACTGCAGGTACAGGACGAACGGAGTTATAATGGATCGGTCGGAACGAGTAACGATCCGCAGTCTGTGTCCATCGTTCACGTGGATCATATAAAGCCGTTTAAGACATTAGCCAATATTATCATTATAGTTCATTATGTTTATTACCGATGCCTCCGACAAGCCGAGTGCAATGTCAGTATCCGTACGCGGACACGCGACAGCACAGCCCACAGATCGCTCGGCCACCAGACGACCACCACGACCACCCATACGAGATGACACCTGAAGACACCACGACTCCTGACACGACGAACCGACCGACGACTGACGACACGGGTCTCGACACCCCCGACGAGACGGGACACGACCGCACGACGCCCGACAGTACGACGGCCGATCGAACCAGAACGGATCGGCCGACGACCGACAGTTCTCCGCGGACGGCCCCCGGCCGCACGCCTCTCACCGAAGCGGCTGGCCCTCCGCTCGTTCCGACGTTCCCGACGGCCACAGACCACACGGACGATCTACTACCGACCGCCGTCGAAGGAAATCGTCACTCGACCCGACCGACGACAGCGGATCGGGACGCACCGCTGGTTCCCGACCTCCGTTCAGTCCGTCGCACAGAACCCGACGGAGGAGCCGAATGACGGCAGTCCCGATGGCAGGAACTGGTAGCGGACCACGACCTGACCCGACGACGTTCACGCACGACACGAACGACCGCCACGACGACACGGGAACGGAGTGACACCGATGCATCCTAACGAACTCGACGACGACGTGTACACACGGAATATCGACAATCCAGCGGGCAAACGGCTGCGCCAGCTTTTCGACGAGCAAGCGTTCACGTTCGCCCCCGGGATCTATCACGCGCTCGACGCTCGCCTCGCGGAGATGGCCGGGTTGGACGCCGCGTATATGAGCGGCTACTCGACGGTGCTCGGCCAGTTCGGTTTCCCCGACCTGGAGATGGTCACGATGACCGAGATGGTAGAAAACGCCAAACGTATGGTGGAGGCGACGAACCTGCCGATAATTGCGGACTGTGACACCGGATACGGCGGCGTTCACAACGTCCGGCGAGCAGTTCGCGAATACGAGAAGGCGGGCGTGGCCGCCATTCACATCGAGGATCAGACCTCGCCGAAGCGGTGTGGCCACATCGCCGGGAAGCAGATCGTCTCCCGCGAGCAGGCCCGTTCCCGGTTCGAGGCCGCTGTCGACGCCAGACAGAGCGAGGACACGATTATCATCGCGCGAACCGACGCGTACGGGTCCGCTAACGGCGATTGGGAAGAACACCTCGAACGCGGACGAATGTACGCCGACGCCGGTGTCGACCTCGTGTGGCCCGAGATGCCCGATCCGTCCCGCGAAGACGCGATCGAATACGCGGAGACCATCCACGAGACGCATCCGGACCTCGATCTGGCGTTCAACTACTCCTCCTCGTTCGAGTGGGGCGCACAGGACGACCCGCTAACCTTCGCGGAGCTCGGTGACCTGGGCTATCAGTACATCTTCATCACGCTGTACGGTCTCCACTCCGGGGCCCACGCGGCGTACGAGGATTTCGCCGCCATCGCCGAGAACAACGAAGAGGCCCAGTTCGATCTCGAGGACCGCTACATCGGCCACGAGACCGAGAGCCATCACGAGCTCTCTTTCGTCCCACGATATCAGGAGATAGAAGGCGAGTTCGACCCCGAGGCCAGGAAGCGTCGAGAGGAGTCGGCCGGCTTCACCGAGGAGGAGAGCGACCCGATCACCGCGGACAGCCCCACGAGAGGTGACGACTGATGCCCGGCGGATCCACCGAGACGGAGTCAACGACCGAGGAGGGGTCCGCTGAGACGGCGAGCGAGTCTCCCGGGCTCGATCCGACGACTGTGACGCTCCGCCGAAGTCAGCTCGCAACGCCGGGATCAGACCCAGAGATGATCGCTCGCGCACCCGACTCCGGTGCAGACGAAGCGTTCCTCGATCTGGAAGACTCCGTCGCACCGTCAGAGAAGGTCGATGCTCGCGAGAACGTGATCGACGGGCTGATCGAGCACGACTGGTCGGAGACACGTCCGTGCTACCGGATGAACGGCGTCGACACCAGATGGTTCTACGACGACGTGATCGAAGTCGTCGGGCAGGCCGGCGAGTACCTCGATACGATCATGGTGCCGATGGCGAACAACCCCGAGACGGTCGCCACCGTCGACAACCTGCTGACACAGGTCGAGCGGAACGCCGGCCTCCCGGTCGGTGACATCGGTCTTCAAGCACAGATCGAGTCGCCAGAGGCGATGACGAAGGTCGCCGATATCGCCCGGGCATCGGACCGGCTCGAATCGCTCGTGTTTGGACCCGGCGACTACACCGCGAACGTTGGCGCGGCTGGCCTCACGATCGGCTCTGGCGGTGGCTACCCAGGTCACTACTGGCACTACCAGCTGGCTCGTATCGCGCACGCCGCGAAAGCCCAGGAATTACAGGTGATCGACGGTCCGTACGCCGAGATCGAGGACACCGAAGGGTTCCGCGACTCCTGTCGATGGGCGAGCCAGCTCGGCTGTGACGGCAAGTGGGCGATTCATCCGAGCCAGATCGATCCCGCCAACGAGACGTTCGCTCCCTCTCGCGAGGAGGTAGAGAAAGCCAAGCGGATCGTTGAGGCGTACGCAGAGGCGAAAGCCGAGGGACGTGGCGCCGTGAGCGTCGACGGCGAGATGGTCGACGAGGCGACCGACAAGATGGCACGTGGCATCGTCGCCCGAGCGGAGCGGGCGGGGATACTGTAGCCGACAAGAGCCACCGGCTGAGGGTCCGCCGGCGGAGAGCGGCGGAGTTTTCCCCCTTCCGTCCCCGATTACGGTATGGACGACGACCTCATCGACGAAACGGGGACGCCCCGGTCGCGGTACACCCGACTCCCAGGGACGGGGTTCTTTTACCCGGACTCGCTAGACGACGAGCGCGCTGAACAGCGGGCGAAAGAAGCGATCGAGGGGAGCGAAGCGATCGTGATAGCCGACGGCGACGCTGACGGACTCGCCTGCGCTGCGATGATCCGCGAGACGTACGACGCCGCGCTCGACGTTGAGGCGTTCGAGGCCGCGATCGAGACACGACTCACAGAGGCACAGCGCAACGACGAGCGTGACGACACCGACGGAACCGATCACGACGCTGCAGCCGACGAGACTGCTGGGATCGACGAAGATGACGGGACCGACCCGACAGCGGACGTACACGCTCAGTCGTCGGTCGGGTTGGTGTCGGCGGGGCCGTACTCGCTCGACACCGCGCTCGAACGCGTCGTCGCGTACGCCGACGACGGGGTCGACCTGTACATCTGTGATATCTGTCCCGACGAGTTCGATCCGATCGCCGACGAGTTGGAGTCGCTGTCGGCTTCGACCGCGTCGATCCGCTGGTTCGACCACCACCAGTGGGACGAGTCGGTCGCGGCCGCCGTGCGCGAGACGGGGATCGACCTCACGGTCGGCGCGTCGGACGAGGAGTGTACCGCCGACGTGACGCTCCGGTCGCTCTCGTACGGGTTCGACGAGCGATGGGCTGATCTGGCCGCCGTCACCCGCGACCACGACCTCTGGATAAAGGAGGATCCGCGATCCGACGACCTCGCAGACTACTCGTACTGGGCGGGCAGCGAGGAGTACGCGACCGTCGTCGGTGCGTACGGCGCCGACCTCCCGGAACTCGTTCGCGAGTACGTCGACTCGCGACGGGTGGAGAAGGCCGCTCGAATCGATCTGGCGGTCGACCGTGCCATGACACACGAGGTCGGCGAGTGGTCCGTCGCCGTGACGTACGGGCGTTGTTCACAGAACGAGGTGGCCGAGCGACTGCGTGAGCAAGGCGCCGACGCCGCCGTGATCGTCAAGCCAGCCGGGTCCGCCTCGATCCGTGGATCGGACGAGTTCCAACACGCTCACGAGGTTGCAGGGAGGGTGAACGGCGGCGGCCATCCACAGGCGGCCGGCTGCAAGCCGGACATCTACGACGATATGCTCGATTACGCCCACCACTGGACGACAGATGGGCAAGCGTGTAGACGCGTGATCCTGTCGGCGTTCGAGGCAGTCGCCGAGGAGGGTGTCGGCGACGACTGACGTCAGGCCCGAACGCTTTTGCCGGCGTGTGGCGACGCTCGCGTATGAGCGACTGGGACCTCGATCTGCGGGACGCTGAAGAGCAGATGGACGAGGCGTTCGCCGCGGGCGGCGACGTCGTCCTTGGCGTCCTCGACGGGACGACCGACCCCCCGGAGTGGGTGCGTAACGTGGAGTACGGCAACACGCTCGTGTTGGCGATCGACGGCGACCTCAACGAACTCGCCGCCGGATTCGCCCGCGATATAAAAGACATGGGTGGCGAGTTGATGCACTTCCGCGGCTTCCTCGTCGTGACACCGCCCGGGACGTCGATCGATACCGACCGACTCGGCGACGACTGACCCAGGTCACACTGCTCACGAGCGACGCCGACAAGCGACCCACTCGATCGGGACGGGTTATCTTTCGTCCGCTATCCGTTCGAGCGTCTCTCGAGCGTTCTCGACGGCTGCTGCTTTCTTCGCGGGGTACGCCTCGACTTTCGCACGGACGGTGATCCCCGGGCCGAGTTCGACGTCACCGCGGAACGCCGCCTGCTTGTCGAGACGCATGAACAGCGCACAGTTGTCGTCGACCCGCTGGTCGAGCTCCGCGAGGATACGGTCGAGGTCGTCGAGTTCAGCGAGCCGATCGAGTACGTGTCGCATCCCGTCGGCGACGTCGACCCGCGCCGATAAGACGACGATCCGGTCACCGTGGTGACCGGCGTTTTCGACTCGGTCGATCTCGGTGTCTTCCGGCAGCAGCGAGCGGAGGGCCTCCTCGACGCGCTTCTCGTCCTCGGTCGCGTACGAGAACGTTCTGAGATCGACGTAGTGAAACGGGACTTCAGGCATTACTACGGGTATAAAAGGGGGTTACTCCTCGTCCGTGCCTTCGTCTTCGTCGCCAGCTTCCACCGCCTCGAGCGACCCTTCTGGGACGCCCGTCTCCTGTCCGTCCTCGAAGCTGACCGTGTAGGTCGCGTCACCGAACATCGTCTCCATGACCTGCGTGATCGTTCCCGACTCACCGTCGTACTCGCTGTGTTTGTCGTGGAGGACGACCTCGTCTTCCTTCTCGAAGCTCATACGCCTCCGTTCCGCCGGCACAGTTAAAAGCGCGCGGATCCCCCGCGGAGAGCGGAGGGCGGACGCCACACCGAGGAGGCTCGGATCGCTCACCACACGGCGAGGAGCACGACCGCGATGGTGATCGTGAGCACCGCGCCGACCGCGAGGAACACGAGCGCACTGTCCAGCGCGAACGCGACGGCGACGCCGACCGCGACCGCGAGGAACGCCACCAACAATCCGGTCATCCCGCCGCGCTCGATCACGCCGTCGACGGTTGCGCTAATCTGCTGTGAGGGGGGCGGAGTCGCTGTCCGGTCGGGTGGCCGTGAGAGCCGATCGTCGACGACGACCTCGTCAGGGCTCTCTTCGACCGGCGGCTCTACGATCACGTCGACGTACGCCGAGTTCGACCCGTAGCCGGTGACTATCTTCAGCTTTCCGCGGACGGGCTCCGCGATGTCACGTTTCGAGACGTGAACTCGTTTCACGCCGTCGCCCTCGACGTAGTGATTCACCTCGTCGATCGACGCCACCTGGTCTACATCGTCGTCGAAGTGAAGGTGGACGTGCGTCGAGCGACCGGCGTTTCTGAGAGCGATAGAGAACGGACTCGTCGTCGTGAACCGGTCGGGTGCCTCGATCGAGTGGACCCCGTCCCCGTTCAGTTCGACTTCCAGAGTCGGCACATCTGGCCTTTACACCCCCGTTGCAAAAGAGTTATTCCATCTGAGGGGTTCGCCGGCCGGCGCGGTCGCCGTAGGTTCAGGCAGGTCAGTTCGGCACGAGAGAGACGACGAGAGTGAGCTACGCCGCCGCGGCGTCTTCGTCGCGCATGTCTGGCGGGAGGAGGTTCGGAATGCCGTCTTCGATCGGATACGTCTCGCCGCACTCCGTGCACGTGAGCGTTCCTTCCAGTATCTCCTCGCCATCGCGCTCGTCGACGGTGAGTTCCAACTCACCCTTATCGAGCGGACAACAGATGACGTCCATCAGCGACTCTTTCATGACCCGAGATTCGCGCGGACCGCTCAAAAGCCTGCGGGTTGCGGGCGCGGTGTGTCCTCGTCGATGGCAACGCCTTTGCCCGGCCGTCACGCCCGGGTCGGTATGGGGATCCCGTCGGAACGGATCGAGCGGCTGTTCGGTCTCGCTCGCGAGGCGGTCGTCGACGACGAGTACGACCGCGCACGGACGTACGTCCGTCTCGCGCGGCGAATCGCCGAGCGAAACCGCTGTGGCGTCCCCCGTGAGTTCGAGCGAAAGACGTGTGACGGCTGTGATCTGTACCTCCGACCGGGGAAGACGAGCCGCGTCCGACTCGGGCCCGGCCGCGTCGTCGTCCGCTGTCGCGAGTGTGGTGAGACCGGCCGGTACCCGTACGACTGAGTCGCTCAGAGAGAAACGAACGGACGGCGGTCGGCTCGCAGGAGCGGACATTCGGCCGCCGACACACTCGCCGGAGGCGTACCGGTCGTTCAACCGAGCGCCGACTCAGCGACTCGGGGGTCGGTCGTCGCGGAGCGCTG
The DNA here is from genome assembly GCA_040405695.1 of Halorubrum sp. Taxonomy (GTDB): domain Archaea; phylum Halobacteriota; class Halobacteria; order Halobacteriales; family Haloferacaceae; genus Halorubrum. The sequence continues at coordinate 16,550 of JARVCL010000230.1, forward strand.
TCAAGATGGCGGCGGTGCCGTCCATGAACGCCTCCCCGACGACGACATCGGCTGCAGCTCGTGCCGCGTCATCCGCGTTGGCGACGGCGTACGCGTCACCGGCAAGCTTGAACGTGGAGACATCGTTCTCGCTGTCGCCGACGGCGACGAACGAGTCGACGTCGATTCCGAGCGCGTCGGCGACGCGAACGAGCCCCTCTCCCTTGGTCACGTCCGTCGATTTGACGTGGAAGGCGTACCCGGTGTCGACGACCTCCACGCCCGAAACGTCAGCCGTGAGCTCGCGGAGTAGCGACTCGTCCGCGTCGGGTGAGACCGCGACCTCGGTCTCGCGCCACCGGTTCACGGTGGTGTCGCCGTCCCAGCCGACGTCGCCGCCGCGCTCTTCGAACGCCTCGACGACGGCACGCGGTCGGTCTGGATCGGCGAGCAGCGTCGTCTCGTCGGCAACGTGGACGACACCGCCGTTCTCGGCGATCACGTCCGGAGGCAGCCCGAGGAACGTCGCGAGCGCGACCGGATACGGGAACGCTTTGCCGGTCGCCAGTACCACCGGTGCGTCCCAGTTCGGTAGCAGCTGGAAGACGCGGGCGTCGATCCGGCCGTCCGGCGTCGTCAGCGTCCCATCGATGTCGAGCACGAGGGGTGGAACCATACCGGCGGTGGGGCGGCCGCGCGCAACTGTCTTGCGTTCGCACGCGATCACAACTGCTGAACCAGAAGCGGGTGTGACCGCCGGTGCCGATCGGTCAGCCCGTTCGGTTCGACCCGTGCTGACGAATCAGGCCGACCGCGAGAGGCTGTCGAACAGCTCACGGAACACCAGCGTCGGAAACCGTGGGACGAGCCGACTCGGTGGTCGCCCTTTCCCGTCGCTTCGGTGGTCCGTCACCCGGTTGAGCAACCCGGCGTCGGCGAGCTCGTAGAGCACGCGTCGTACCGTAGAGGGGGAGAGGTCGACCGTCTCGCGGGAGGCGATTCGCTCTGTGGCCGTGCTCACCGAGGCCCGCTCGTCCGGGGAGAGACGCACGAGTTCGTAGAGAAGCCGTTGCCGGCTCTCGGGAAGTGAGAGGACGCGGCCGAGCGCCACTCCCGGCTGTGGCACGTTCTCTATCCCCGCATCGAGGTCCGCCGGACGAAGGGTCGACGCGTTCGCGCGCCTCGCGCTGATAGCAGCCCCCGTGATGGCAGCGAGCGCGTCGTGAGCGTCTCCCTCCGCCCACTCGCTGACCTCACGGATCTGCCCGTGTGTGATCGCATCGTGACCGAGCCCGGTCGAACATCGGCTCGTCAGCAGTTCGACGAGCACGTGGCGGCGGTACGGCTCGAAAGCGACGTGTTCGTCGGGCTCCCACCCGATTTCGGCCGGCGGATCCCGCCCGAGACACACGAGCGAGATCCGCTCACTGACTGCCGTGAGCCAGTCGATGACGGTTGTCGGCGTGGGCGTGTCCGGTTCGTTCAGGTGATCGATGGCGACGACGAGGTCCGGGCCAGTCCGGACCGTGTCACGAAGTTCGGCCACGAGCTCGTCGGTGCCGATCCCGTGTTCCGGAACCGACTCCTCCTCGAGTTCGGAGAGCACGTCGTGGTAGAGCCGGAACCGGGTCGACCCGTGACGCGCGTCGACGTACACGAACCCCGGCAGCGTCGGCTCGACCGCTCGCGTCGTCGTCTGGATCGCTCGGTGGGGGCCGCTGTGTGTTTTGAGGCGGTCGAACAGGGCCGAGACGACGGCCGACTTCCCGCTTCCCTTCGGCCCGTAGACGTAGGTCGATGCGGGGAGTGACCCGTGGAACGCCGGAATCAACAGGTCGAGGAGCCGCTCTATCGCCGGCCCTCGCCCGGTTGGCGACTCCACGTGTGCGACCGGCGAGACGGCGTCGAGGTCGACGAGGACGCCAGCCCCCGCCTCGTATCCCAGCCGACGCTCGATCCGATCGTCGATGTTCACGATCCGCCCTCCACGATGCGGAACCAAAACCGGCACGAATTGGCATCGGTCGGCCGGTCGGCGCTCGATCCCCCTCGCCGGCGGACGGTATCGCCGGACAGATTCACACTCTCGTCGTGTGGCTGTACACCGGTGCTACAAGCGTTCACACCGTCGGTCGCGCGCCTGTCACCACAGACGAGGAGACGACTGATCCCCCTTACCAGTGGTCCGGCTTGTACCGGTTGATGACCGCCGTCGACACGAAGAACGCGAGCGAGCTGATGACCGCAGCACCGACGCCCACGCCGACCCTGAAACCGATCGGCCCCGACGTCACTGCGGCCACAGCGACTGTCACCACCGAGGCCACGATCAGTAGGTTGCGGCCGTCGCGTCGTTCGAATCCGAAGGGAAGAGCCATACGCCTCGGTCACACTCGGACGAGTTAAACCCATCTCGTCGCCGGGGGTGACCGGGTGGCGACGACGGGGTGGGGTCCGATAGAAAGCTATTCCCGTGTCGGCACGCCTTTCACGGCCATGGCTACCGAGTCCGCGGACGCTGGCCTCCGCCGGGTAGACAACCGCAGCAAGGCGGCTGCAGTCGTCGGAACGCTCGTCGCGTTCGGCATTGGCGTGCGGGCGATCGGTGAGGTGCAGTTCGTCTCTATCGCCGCCATCGCGGTCGGTATCGGGATCCGGTTCGGGTCGCTGTGGATCGGCACTCGATACCTGACGGCGGCTGGCTCCTCGACGCTCACCGAACAGCCGACTGCAGGTGGGTATCATCACGGGGCCGTTGGGATCGCGCTCGTTTCGGCCGGAGTCATCGCGCTGACCGGCCGGATTCTGGGCGGTGACGTGCCACTCGTCGCCGGCGTCTCCGTCGGCGTCGCTGTCGTCGGGGTGCTCGGATTGTCGGCGCTGCTGCCCGACTGACTCGTGGTTCTCTGAACAGTCGACCGATGTTCGCCAGTCACCGAACGTCGATCGAGGCGGTCGATCCGTCTTCGATGGCATAAATAACCGAAGGCTGCGGTGCTCGTCGGATTAGATCCCCGTGCCGGGGATCCAGACGGCCCAGTTGAGCAACCCGGCGACGACCAAGAGGCCGAGCACGAGCGTCCAGACGACGATCGCGGCGGCCGGCGGGTCGAAGTGCGTGTCGGAGTGGGCGTAGAACACACGCTGTGATGCTTCACCGACGAGTGCAGCGATGACACCGAACACCGCGCCGAACAGCAGCGCGAGTCCGTCACCGAACAGCAGCGGTGCGGTGAGATCCCCGGCCGACACGTCGGTGAGCATCAAGATCCCGTCCTCCCACACGGCGAGGAACGCCGTCGCCCCCGCGAGCGTCATGTGGTGGGTGACCGGGATCTTGCCGACACCGAGGTTCAAGAACAGCAGCGACGCCGCGCTGATCCCGAAGCCGGCGAACACGGCGATCACGCCGTGGCCAGCACCGACCATATTGTACGTGATGACGGCAGCAGCGAGACCGGCGAAGAAGCCGATCGCCGCGACGTGTGACCACTTGTACATGTTCGGCAGCCACGGCTCGACCGCGAGTCGGTCTTCGCTGTCTTTCTCGCCGTCCGCTTTCACCTCGCCAGGCTCGCGCATCTCCTCCCGTTCGAACGGCCCCATATCGAAGTAGCCGTCCGCCTTGTCGCTCACCGTTCCGACGATGCTGTACCCGAAGACGACCCGGACGACGATCGCGCTGATGACGATGCTCACCGGGATCGGGTCGACGGGGATCTGCAACTGGCGGGACAGTTGCTCTAACACGACGCCGAAGACGCCGAACACCGCACCGACGGCGAGAATGTCCGGCTTACTGCCGAGGGCGACTGTGATGTCCTTCGCGTTGTGGAAGTCGAATCCGGACTCCATGTACCCCTTGTTCGCCGCGTACCCGGCCGCCGCGACACCGCCCGCGAAGGAGATGTGCGGCCCGAAGACCGGACCGAACCCGACGTCGACACCGAAGCCGCCGCCACCCAGTGACCCCGCGGTCACGAGGAAGCCGGTGAAGACGAACGCCGGGAGCGCACCGAGCGCGGCCCCGAACGCACCGCCGGCGAGCGCACCGAGGACGATCCCCGGATCCGTGAGGGCGTTGATCACGTCTGCTGGGTCGCCAGGCTGGTACCCGACCTGCATGACCGCGTCCGCGATGAACGCGAGCGCCGGGAGGAGGTCGGCGCTCATTTACGCTTCCTCCTGTGCCCAGTTGAGCGACCGCTCGACGGCGTCGTCCCAGCGATCGTAGAGCTTGTCGACGGCTTCTTGATCCTTC
>JARVCL010000231.1:0-20458 GCA_040405695.1 Halorubrum sp.
GCGATGGTCGCGCCGACGCCCGTCTCGGGCCTGCTTCACGCCGTGGCGGTCGTCAAGTCCGGCGCGTTCGGTGTCTCCCGGGTGATACTCGACGTGTTCGGACCCCAACTCGTCTTCGACCTGTCGTTGCCGTTCGGCTTCACCGCCGGGCTCGTCATGTCGACGATCGGCGCGATCACACTCACGGCCGCCTCACTCATCGCCCTGCGGAAGGATCACCTCAAACAGCGGCTCGCGTACTCGACGGTGAGCCAACTGAGCTACATCGTGCTCGGGCTCGGACTGTTTGGCTGGTACGGGCTGGTCGGCGCGCTCTTGCACATCCCGGCGCACGCGTTCATGAAGCTCACCCTGTTCTTCTGTGCGGGGTGTATCCACGTCGAGACACACACCGACTACATCTCACAGATGGCCGGCATCGGCAAGCGGATGCCGCTGGTGATGGGCGCGTTCACGGTCGCAGCGCTCGGGATGGCCGGCATCCCGCTGCTCGCCGGGTTCGTGAGCAAGTACTACATGCTGATCGGTGGGATCCAGATGGGCGCGGAGCTGACGCCGGTCGCGTACTACCTCGTCGGCGCGCTCCTGCTCTCTGGCGTTCTCAACGTGGCGTACTTCTGGCCGGTGATCTACACCGCCTTCTTCGAGTCAGAAGACGCCCACGACGCGAAGCCCCTCGTCGACTTCCGGATGGGCGGTGAGTCACGGTCGACGCTTCCGGCGACGGACGGAGGCCGCCCCCCCGAAGACGACGAGTCAGACGATCTGGTCGCGGACGCGGAGCCGAACGAGGATGATTCCGACACGCCGGATCCGGGTGCCGCCGACACCGAGAGTTCGGATGTCGACGCCGACGCTGATCCTGACGCCGCCATTCCCGACGCGGACGACGACCTCCCAACCGACGAGGAGGGCGTCGTCCGGCCGGACTTCGACACGAGCGAGCGCGACTTCTCGGAGCCGGCCGAGCGCGTCGACACCGGCAATTACGCGGTCGATCAGAGGCCGTCCGACGCCGACGTGCCGTACGGTGTCGGGCGTGACGAGACGGCCGCTGCCGACGATGGCGAGACTGGTGGGGCGGACGACGCCAACGCGGCCGACCACGGCGATGCCAACGCGGCCGACCACGCGACCCACGGAGACCACGGTCACCACGGCGGCCCACCCGCGAACGGGTGGGACCACGTGCAGGGGCTCGACGTCCTGCGAGGGCGCGAGTCGACGTGGTTCATGCTCGGGCCGATCCTCACGGCGATGACGCTCGCGCTCATGCTCGGCGTGATCCCCTACGAGATGGGCTTCCTGGAGCTGATCGAGCTCATCGTCGACACGCGGCTCCCCGAGGAGGTGGCTCGGCCATGACCGGGCTGGTGACGACGGTGCCGCCGTTCCTCGTGCTCGCAGTGGCGGCGGCGCTCGTGCTCGCGCTCCCGCGTGTCGCAGCGCACGCGGTGGCGGCGGCCGCAACCGCGTTCGTGTTCGCACAGGCGTGGCTGGCTCCGGACGGGAGCCACCTCGCGACAGAGTTTCTCGGATTCGCTGTCGTGCTGTTGAACGTCGACCAGTTCTCGGCGATGATGGGGCTCGTGATCGGGTTCCTCGCGACGGCGGCTGTCGTATACGCGTACTCCAGCGATGCGCCGCGTTGGCTCACCTCGTTCGCGCTGTTGTACGTCGCCTCGACGGTCGGGACGGTGTACGCTGGCGATTGGCTCACCGTCATCTTCTTCTGGGAGCTGATGGCCGTCACCAGCACACTGCTGGTGTGGCAGTACGGCGGCGAGGCCGTCCGGGCGGGGTACCGGTACGCCATCGTCCACGGAATCGGCGGCACGATACTGCTCGGTGCGGTCGTCGTCCACTTCGCCGAGGTCGGAAGCTTCCTCTTCGCCGCGGAGACGGGGATCCACGCGACTGCCGCGGTGCTCGCGGCGATCGGTATCGGGATCAACTGCGGGTTCATCTTCTTACACACCTGGATCCCGGACACCTACCCGCGGCCGCACATCGCCGCGTCGGTGTTCCTCTCGGTGTTTACGACGAAGACTGCGGTGTACGTGATGTACCGCGCGTTCCCCGACGGTGGGTGGTGGCTCGCGTACCTCGGCGGCTTCATGGCGGTGTACGGTGTGTTCTTCGCGCTGCTCCAGTACGACCCGCGTCGGCTGTTGTCGTATCACATTCAGGCACAGGTCGGATACATGCTCGCGGGGATCGGGCTCGCGACCCTCGGCGGCGAGTGGGGGCAGTTCGCCGTCGCCGGCGGATTCGCGCACCTGTTCAACAACGTCCTGTACAAGAGCCTGCTGTTCATGGTTTGTGGCGTAATCATCTACCGCACCGGCTCGAACTACATTAAGGAGATGGGCGGGCTCTGGAAGGTGATGCCCGTCGCGTTCCTGATCTACCTCGTGGGTGCCGCGTCCATTACCGCCGTGCCGGGGTTCAACGGCTACGTCTCGAAGGGAATGGTGCTGGACGCGACTGAACAGTTCAGCAACTACCCGTTGCTGTTCGGCTACGACCTGCTGTGGTGGCTGCTGATGATCGGCGCAGTCGGCACGTTCATGTCGTTCATCAAGCTCGGCTACTACATCTTCTTCCACGGTGAGGCGAGCCCCGATCACCGCCGACTCGCCGACGCGAGGCCGCTCCAGACGGTCGGGATGTCGATGGCTGGGGTCGCGTGTGTCGTGCTCGGCGTCGTCTACACCGCCCAACTCGACCTGTTGCCGTTCGCAGATGTCGCGAACGAACTGTCGAACCCGTACAGCTACTACCTCGATCCGCTCCAGTTCGGGCATATCGAGAAGGCGGTGGTGTTGATGACCGCCGGCTTCGTCGGGTTCTTCTCGCTGAAACGCCCGCTGGGGTGGCTCGCTCATCACGTGCGTGACGTTGATGCCGTGTTGTATCCGGCGGCGTTCTACGCCGGTCGCGGCGCGGTGTGGGGCGTCACGGAGCTGTGGGCCGCCGTCGACCGGCTAACGATGCACACCGCTGGCGAGATCATGTGGACCGCGATGCACCCGCGTGAGGCGCTCGCGGGAGTTGGCTTCGACGCGGAGATCCGAACGGGAATCGGTCGCAGCGTCCTGATCTTGACGCTCGCGGCGGCGGTGGCGCTGTTCGCGCTGCTGCTCGGGTAACGAGCCGACGCCACGGGCGCGATTCCGGCATCGCCGGGCGAACTGAATCCGGTCTCTACGGGTGTTCGGTATCGTGAACTGCGACGCAGGTCGGCAGGATACGTAGCTGGTCTCGACGGGTGTTCGGACCCAACGCCGACACCGCACGGGCTCGGTTCAGTTCGATATCGTCCGGTCGCAACACTCGATCTGTGAACCGCAGCGTCTCTCGCGTGGTGGTCGCGGGCAGTCAGTACTCCTCGTACGCGAGGTTCATCAGCCACTGCGAGAAGGCGTCTGACTGTGGGTCGATCTCTTCTTCGCCGATGAACGGGGACAGCATGTCGCCGGCCATCAGGAGGCTAAAGTCCAAGTCACGCGGCGCGGGCTCCAGATAGTAGGTGTTGTGGCCGCTGTAGACGGCCTCCTCGCGCTGGATGAGTCCAGACTCCTGTAACGCCTCCGCGATGCGGCTCCCTTTCCGCGAAGAGACGTCGAGTTCCTTCCAGAAGTCACTCTGGTGGATCCCGCCGGTCTCACGGATGAGTTCGAGGCCGGCGCGCTCGTCCGCCGACAGCTCGGACTCCGGTTCGGACACGCTCATGTATATCTCTACACTGCCCGCGAGTCGCTTAAAACTGGCTTTCCCTCTCATCGCCGTCGCTCCACTCCGGGCTCCGTGGCGGGTGTTACTCCGGTGTGCCCGGCGAGCTCACGCGTCGGAGGCGAATCTGTCGGGGAGCGGTACCGGTTCTGCGTCGGTTTTACACGGCGGGCCGTCGGCGAACCAGAACGCCGGGTCGTCGCCGGTACGAATTCGGGTGAACGAGCGCGTTCCGAACCCGTCGCCGTGGAGACACGCTCCGTACTCGTGGTCGGCGAAGACCTCGCTCGCCCGGTCGAGCCAGCCGTCGGCGGTCTCTCCCGGCTCTGGAACGAGCGCGCTCGCGACACGGCGGATCGTCTCGACACGCTCTCGGCCCACGTCGTGGCGGCGTTCCGGCACGGTGAACGCCTCCCTGCCGTTCACGACGCCGCCGACGTTGCCGACGACGTGGATGCCGGGATCGAGCTGCGTGACCGACAGGCCGCCGTCGTACGAGAGCAGGAACGCGGCGACGTCGTCGGCGAGGACGAGCTCGAAGCCGTCGTACGCCCGCTCGGCGAGGTCGCGCTCGACGGCGCGGACGGCCGCCTCCGCGGAGGGACTCGTGAGACAGTCGGCGACGAGGCGGCCCCGAGACCGGTCACCCTCGCGGTCGACGTCGAGCCAGCGGTTCGTCACGGCAACGACGAGCCCGGTCTCCCCGAGGCCGATCCACGTTCCACCAGCCACGCGGTCCCGGGGCGCAACGTAATCGACACTGTCGGGGCGGTCACCCTCGTCTCTCGTGATCCCCTCGTGTGTGTCCCAACTCTCGGTCCCGTCTCGGCCGTCGCCGTACGTCCTCAGCGCCGGCGGATCCGACTCGCGGCCGAGCGCCTCGTCACGGGTGGCTGCGAGCGCGACGGGTGTCTTCGCGAACACCTGCCACGCGAGCGTGAGTGTACACACGGACCGTACTGGGCACGGCCGTGGCAAAAACCCCTCGCGACCGGGGTGAGATTGTTTACTCGATATAAAAGAAATCTTTTATCGACGGGGGCCGTCCGACTGTGTATGAAGGCGATCGCGGTGTACGAGGACGGGGACGAACCGGTCGTGATCGAGAAGCCACGACCGGAGCCCGCAGCGGGGGAGGCGTTGGTCCGGACGCTCCGCGTCGGCGTCGACGGGACCGATCACGAGGTGATCGCCGGCGAGCACGGCGAGCCCCCGGACGGCGAGGATCACCTCGTTCTCGGCCACGAGGCGGTCGGCGTGGTCGAGGATCCGAACGACACACCCTTCGACCGCGGCGACATCGTCGTGCCCACGGTTCGCCGACCGCCGAACGGCGCGAACGAGTACTTCGCCCGCGGCGAGCCGGATATGGCCCCAGACGGACAGTACCACGAGCGCGGGATCGTTGGCGCACACGGGTTCATGGCGGAGTACTTCACCAGCCCGGCGGAGTTCCTCGTCGAGGTCCCTTCCGAACTCGCAGAGTGGGGATTCCTCGTCGAGCCCATCTCCATCGCCGAGAAAGCGGTCGACCACGCCGTCACCAGCCGGTCGGCGTTCCACTGGGAGCCCGAGTCCCTGCTCGTGTTGGGGAACGGCGCGCTCGGGCTCTTGACGCTCGCGACGCTCGACGATCAGTTCGAACGACGCTACTGTCTCGGTCGCCGAGAGCGTCCCGACCCCACGATCGAGATCATCGAGTCAGTCGGTGCGACCTACGTCAACTCGAACGACACGCCGGTCGCTGCGGTCCCGGACACCTACGAGGCGGCTGACCTCGTCTTCGAGGCCACCGGGTACGCACCACACGCGTTCGAGACGATCGAGGCGCTCGCGCCGAACGGCGTCGGCGCGCTCCTCGGCGTCCCCGGAGACTGGACGTTCGATGTCGAGGGCGGTCGGCTCCACCGCGAACTCGTCCTCCACAACAAGGCACTCGTCGGGAGCGTTAACTCCGGCTACGAGCACTTCGAAGCGGCTGTCGAGTCACTCGGGGAGCTCCCGTCGTCGTTCCTCACCGACCTCGTGACGGGTGTACACCCGCTCGACTCGTTCGAGACCGCCTTCGCGGATGACGACACGACTATTAAAACGGCGGTCGAATTCGACGCGTATGAAGAACGTTGACGATCTGATCGACAGCGCGGCCGAGCTCGCTGAGCGCGGCCTCTCGAAGGGCGAAATCGCCGACGAGCTGAACGTCTCCCGAGAGACGGCCAGTTGGCTCGTGGAGCGCGGCGGTGGGAGCGACGGCGACGACCCCACGTCGGTGGACGCGGATTCGACCGCCGATATCCACGTCGACTGGTCGGCGCTGGGGCGTGACTCGACGCGGCTGTCGTACGCCGCGGCCGCGATGGCTGACCTGCTCGCCAAAGAGGGCGAAGCGGTCGATCTCACCGTCGGAATCGAGAAGGCAGGCGCGCCCCTCGCGACCGCGGTCGCCCGTGAGCTCAACACCGACCTCGGAACGTACGCGCCTGCGAAACACCAGTGGGACGAGGGAGACATCGCCGACCACGGCGGGGGATTCTCCCGCAATTTCGCCGCGATCCGCGACCGCGACTGCTACGTCGTCGACGACATCATCACGTCGGGGACGACGATGCGTGAGTCGATCGACGCGATCCGCGATCGGGGCGGCGAGCCCGCCGCCTGTGTCGTGTTGGTCGACAAGGTTGGCTACGAGGAGATCGAGGGGGTCCCGGTGTACTCGCTCGTCGACGTCGTCAGCGTCGACCGGGAGTGAGACGAGCCGGTCGATCGTCGAGTTTTCGGACGGTGAGCCGGGCGGAACCCCTTTGAATCGCCGTCGCCTACGCGTTGGCATGACGTTTCAGCCAGGCAGCGATATGGATCCCGACGAGGTCGCCGAGCGCGTCGACGAGGCGATCGCCGAGAACGACGTGGTACTGTTCATGAAGGGAAACCGGTTGATGCCGCAGTGTGGGTACTCACAGCGAGCGGTCGAACTGATCAGCGGCCACGTCGAAGAGTTCGAGACCATCGACGTGTTACCGGCGTTGCCCGCATACCGCGAGGCGCTCGCAGCGCACAGCGGCTGGGAAACGATCCCGCAGACGTACGCCGACGGCGAGTTTGTCGGTGGCAGCGACGTGCTCGCAGAGCTCGACGAGCGCGACGAGCTCGCCGCCGAGCTCGGCGTCGCGTGACGCTGTCACACGAAGAGTAGGCCATATAAACCTACACCACGTATATGGGGTAGGTGCAGCCGTGTCCGTTCACGTCTCGGCGACGGTCCGACCCATCACCACCCCAGTAAACAATGACAGGCCGCGTGTTCCGACTTCATTCGACGCTCGAACTGCCACTCGAAGACGTAGAGACGTACTTCGACGAAAACCCCGATCTTCCGCCGGAGATCGACGATATCGATATCACGCGTCGAAACAACACCCTCATTATCAAGGCCCTGTCGGACGACGAGAGCATCAGCAAGTACACCCCAACCGCCCAACTGAAGGCGTCTGTCTCAGAGACGCGCGTGTACGAAGAGGAGCCGCCCCGGGCCGGCGGCCCACAGTGGATGGACGACGAGGAGGAAGAGATTCCGTCCGAGCTCGTTGAGTTCGCTTGCTTCAAGGGAGACCGTGAAACCGTCCTGCAGAACACCGCGCTTCAGTACCCCATGTTCCTCGTGTTACGCGAGCTCGCGACACGGTCGGAGAAGGGAACGCTCACCGCTATCACCGAGGAAGACGGGGAGCTCGAAGCGACGCGAATCGTCGAGGGGGAGTCCCGTCCGGCCAGCATCGAAGTCGTCGAGAGCCCGCAGGGGGCCGGCGACGGTGATGGCGGCGTAAACTGGCGCGACAACGACTTTATTTCGGACTAATTTCGTTCGGCCCCTCCGGTCCGCTCCACGCCGTTCGGTCTACCCCCGTGTGGTCCGCCCGTTCCGTACTGCATCGTTCGCGCGGGGCCCTCGTGGTGCCTCTCACAGGCGTCACCGAGACGGTCGAATCACCGCATCGCCGACGCTTTAGGCACTCACCGCGTTTCGTGTGGCATGACCGACGACTGGGTGAGTCTCTTTTCGGGCGGGAAGGACTCCTCGTGGGCGCTGTACCGGGCGATATCGGACGGACTGAACGTCTCCAGACTCCTCACCGTTCACCCGGCAGGCGACTCGTATATGTATCACACGCCAGTGACGCGGCTCGCATCACTCGCCGCCGAGAGCGTTGGCATCGAGCTGGTCACGGTCGAACCGGACGATTTTGGTGCCGACGATGTCGACGACGCCGGCGCGCAGGGCGACGCAGAGGTGGAGCCGATGGAGGCCGCGCTCCGTGAACTGGCCACGACGGAGGGCGTCGACCTCGCAGGTGTCACCGCCGGCGCGGTCGAGAGCGCCTTTCAGACTGACCGGATCCGCGGGATGTGTGACCGGCTGGGGATCGACCTCTACGCGCCGCTGTGGGGTGAAGACCCTGTCGCACTCGCGGAGGCGATGGTCGATGCAGGCTTCGAAATCCGGATCGTACAGGTGGCCGCCTACGGACTCGACGAGTCCTGGCTCGGCCGGCAGTACGACGCCGACGCGCTCGCGGAGCTGCTCGACCTTCGAGAGTCGTACGGCGTCCACCCGCTGGGGGAAGGCGGTGAGTTCGAGACGTACGTCGTCGATGGTCCCCACATGGACCGGCGGATCGACCTAGAGTACGAGACGGTCTGGGAGGGCGACCGCGGTCACATCGAGGTCACAGACGCGACGTTGCGCTGACGCCCCGTGTGCGTCGGGACACCAGCACGCGGGCGGCTGGATGGTGTGTGAGCAGGCGGAAGTGCTTCGAGCGCTCGGTCGGCGACGGCCTGGCCAGTATTACCATCATGTGTGTCATTTTTTATCATCAGACTGCATCGTCAACGACATGCAGGTCGAACGGTACCGTGATGCGGTGGCCACGAATCGACGAAAACACGGGTTTGAGACGATCGAGGCCGAACGGTCGGGGTTCGAACGAGTGTGGCGGGCACGTGAGGAGGATCCAACCGTGGGGACGGTCTCGCTTTTCGCGACCGTGGTGGACGCGTCGACGTACGACACCGACGACATCGTCGACATCGCCGACCGGTTCAGAGCGGTGATCGACCGCCGGACAGACGGCCGCGACGACTCTGTCACACTGATCGGCTACGTGGTGTTCGTGGTACCCGACCCGGATCCCGAACTCGTTTCGGCGGCGACCTCGTACGTCGTCGCTAACCGCCGGAGCGCCGTGTTCCCGCTCGTGTACGACACCGAGACGGAAACACTTCACACACATCCAATCCCTCGGCTGAAAGGCCGCGGTATCTACAAACGGCAGGTCGAAGACGCCGAACGACTGTTCGAACTCTGAGTCGCGACCGAGCGGTCGACCGCACTGCGACCGGTCGGACGGCTCCGAGCGACGTCCCCGCTACGGCCAGTTCCCGCTCTGTTCGTACGCTTTCACCACCCGCTCGATAGCGACGACGTACGCAGCGGTTCGGAGGTTCGGGAGGTCGTGTGTCTCGTACGCCTCGATTATCCCCTCGAACGCCTCGGTGATGACCCGTTCGAGTTCCTCGTTGACGCGCCGTTCGGTCCAGTGGAACCGCTGTCGGTTCTGTACCCACTCGAAGTACGACACCGTCACGCCACCGGCGTTCGCGAACACGTCAGGAACGACCCGTACGCCACGGTCGGTGAGCACGTCGTCGGCACCGGGAGTGAGAGGCCCGTTGGCAGCTTCCACGATCACGTCGGCCGAGACGTCGGCCGCGAGGTCGGCGTCGATGGCGTTTTCCAGCGCCGCAGGAACGAGGAGGTCGACGTTCAGGGTCAACAGTTCGTCGTTCGTGATCACCTCGGATCCCGTGACTCCGGCGACCGCTCCCGTCTCCGATTTGTGGTCTCTGACCCCACGAGCGTCGAGACCGTCGGGATCGTAGATACCCCCACCCGAATCGGAGACAGCGACGATCGTCGCGCCGAGGTCCTCGAGGAGAGCGGCCGCGACGGAGCCGGCGTTGCCGTACCCCTGTATCGCCACGGTCGCGTCTGCGACGTCTCGGTCGAGCCAGTCGAACGTCTCTCGAGCGGCGAGAGTCGTCGATCGCCCCGTCGCCTCCACACGACCCGCGCTCCCACCCGAGTCTATCGCTTTCCCGGTGATGACACCCGGGGCGGTGGTGTTCTCCAGCGTCTCGTAGGTGTCTTTGATCCAGTTCATCTCCCGCTGGCCCGTGTTCACGTCGGGAGCGGGGATGTCGCGGTCCTCGCCGATCATCGGTCGGAGCTCCTTCGCGAACGACCGTGTGAGCCGCTCCAGTTCGTCGTCGGAGTACGCGGACGGATCGATGGCCACACCTCCCTTCCCGCCGCCGTACGGAATATCCACCACCGCACACTTGTACACCATCCAACCGGAGAGCGCCTTCACCTCGTCACGGGTGACACGCGGATGATACCGGATTCCGCCCTTGTACGGCCCGCGGTCGCCGTTGAACTGTGACCGATACGCACGAACAGTTTCGAGCGATCCGTCGTCGCGTTCGAAGGTCAGGTTCGTCTCCAACACCCGTTCGGGCGCTTTCAGTCGGTCGATCACGCCGTCATCAACGTCGAGGTATGCCGCGGCGTCGTCGATCTGCTCTCGAAGGCTCTCGAACGGGTTCGCTCCCTCGCTCATGCCGTGAGTTTCTGGCCCCGTGGGTTAATATTAGCGACTGTCAGGAGCCGTCTTCGTCGTCGTCCAGGGGAGTGATTCCAGCAGCTGCGGCTCGGTCGAGTATCCGCTCGGCTTGCGCGAGCAGCGGCGCGTCGATCATCTCGCCGTCGACCTGAAACACCCCGCGGTTCGCACGGTCGGCAGTCTCGCGAGCCGTGAGGACGCGCTCCGCCCACGCGATTCGGTCCGGGTCCGGCGTGAACGCCTCGTTGATGGGGCCAACCTGCGCGGGATGGATTGCGAGTTTTCCATCGTACCCCAGCGTGGCCGCGAACCGTGTCTCCTCGCGGAGTCCAGCTTCGTCCGAGAAGTCGGTGAATACCGTGTCGATCGCGTCGATATCGGCCGCGCTGGCGGCGAGGACGATATGCTCGCGGGCGTGGAGGACCTCCGTTCCCTCGTCGGTCCGCGTCGCACCGAGGTCGGCCGCGAGATCCTCCGCGCCGAACACGAGCGCGCTCGTCGCCGGGACACGAGCGATCTCGCGGGCAGACAGCACCCCTTCGGCCGTCTCGACGAGCGCGAATACGGCAGGGTCGAGTCCACGGGCCGCACATAGGTCGGTGACGTGGTCGATCCGCTCGGCCGACTCAACTTTCGGGAGCATCACGGCGTCGAGTCGGAGCGGCTCCGTGTCCCCGCTGTCGTCGACGGGCGTGGTGTTCTCGTCGTCACCGTCGAGTGGCGCTGTGTTACCGCCGACCAGCGCGTCGAGGTCCGCCGTCGGGTTCGTGGCAGTCAGTCGGACACACACCGCTACGTCGGGGTCGAACGTGGAGTCAGTGAGAACGTCACGCACCGCCTCTCGGGCTGCCCCTTTCTGGTCTGGGACGACCGCGTCCTCTAAGTCGAAGCACAACACGTCGGCGTCGGTGTCTGCGGCCTTTCGCATGAGTTCGGGGCGGTCACCGGGAGAAAACAGGAGGCTTCGTCGGGACATACGCGTGGCTGTCGCCGTCGAACGGCTAAATACCGTCGACACCGACGAGGCGGCATCCGACACCGACGGCGACTGCCGCCCGACGCCCGAGTGGGGAGCGTCAGTGATATGTGACCGCCGGGAGAGACCAGCGACATGTCCGGACGGTTCTACGAGGCGTTCGCGGTCGGCGAACAGATCGACCACGCACGGCGGCGCACGGTGAGCGAGTCGGACAACCAGCGCTTCTGTGACATGACGATGAACCAGCAGCCGCTCCACCTCGATGCGACGTTCGCCGACGACACGGAGTTCGGCGAGCGACTCGTTAACGGCCTGTACACCATGTCGCTGGCGGTCGGAATCTCGATCCCCGAGACGACGGACGGGACCATCGTCGCGAACCTCGCGTACGACGACGTGGAACACCCGAACCCGGTGTTCCACGGCGACACGATCCGCGCACGGTCGACGGTCGTCGACAAGCGCGAGACCAGCGACGGCGAGCGCGGTGTCGTCACGATGCGTGTCGAGGCGTTCAAGATCGTCGACGACGACGAGGACGTCCTCGTCTGTTCGTTCGAGCGGACGGTCCTCTCGCTGAAGCGACCCGAGGCGTCGACGGGTGAGTAACACGACGGCTGGCTCCGTCTCCTCGCCGACCGCCACTACTCAGTCGCGAGCAACAGCCCGAGGTAGGAGGTCCGGACCTGCTCGTCAGCGTCGAGTCCGAGTCGGTCGAGGACGTCGACCGCGGCGTCACGGACCGCGTCGATCTCGTCGGCATCGTCGACCTCGCGTTCGATTTCGACGAACTCGCCGAGTTTCTCGACGGCGTCGAGCGTGACGGTGAACCCGTCGAGCGACCAGTACGCTCGCTCCTTCTCGACTGTCGCGGCTGGGTCGAAGCCGAGACCGTCGAGGATGTCAGCGAGCGCGTCTGCGTCGTCGACGGCGGTTTCGTGTTCCGAGCGGGTCTTCGACGCGGCGTCCAGTAGCGGCCCCTTATAAGTGAGTCGAGCAGTGTCACCCCAGTCGGCGGGCCTGTAGGGGTCGGATCGCTCGTGGGGGGCGTCGCGCGCGCCGTCGTGTTCACTCCGTTCGGTCTCACGCTCGTCGGGGTCGACTCCCTGCACGCGCTCGTGTCGGATCCGAAGCGCCTCGTCGGTCTCAGCGAACGCGCGATGGGGAGCGTCGTAGTAGATGTCCCGTTGTCGGCGGTGCTCGGTTAGTTCCGCGCCGGCCGCTCGAAGCCGTTCCCGGACCGTCTCGTGGGCCGCCGGAACCTTGATCTCGACTTCGTACATACCTGCGCGTTGCCGCGAGAGCGCAAAAGGGCGGCGAGAGCGGACGCGCGGCGTCGACTGCCCGACACGTGTCGACGTGGTGTCCGCGCCGCTGGCGGGCGAGCGTCGCGTGCACGGCCGGGCCAGCGGGGTGTCCAACAACCGCTTCGGGTCGAACCGTGCGCCTTAAGAGTGTAACGAGAGATGTTTCCTTATGAGCGATCAGGAGCAGGCGGAGGCGGCCGAGAGCGCCGAGGAACCGGACGCCGAATCGGAGACGGAGTCGGACGCCGACGGGTTGAGCGACGGCGATTTCGTCCGTCTGGCGTACACGATCCGGACGGCTGACGACGGTGACGTCATCGACACGACCGACGAGGAGACGGCCGAAGAAGCCGAGATCGACACCGACGAGTACGACTTCGAGCCGCGGATTATCGCGCTCGGAGCCAACCACGTGTTCCCCACCGTCGAGGAGGCGCTCGTTGGCGCCGCCGTCGGCGACGAAGGGACGGTCGACGTCCCGGCGACGGACGCCTTCGGCGAGTACGACCCGGACGAGGTCGAGACGGTGAAAGCCGACAAGATCCCCGAGGACAGCCGCTACCCCGGGGCGCAGGTCCAGATAGACAACCGACAAGGATACCTCGAGACGATTATCGGCGGCCGCGCCCGCGTCGACTTCAACCACCCGCTCGCCGGCGAGGACCTCGAGTACGAGTACGAGGTACTCGAGACGATCGAAGATCGTGAAGAGAAGGCCGCCGGCATGCTCGGCATGCACCTGCAGGAGGCCCCCGAGGTCCGGATCGAGACCGTCACCGAAGAGGAAGAGACGGTCACCGAGGACGACGAAGGCGAGGAGGTCGTCGAGACCGAGACGGTCGAGAAGGACGTCCTCTACGTGACGGCGACGCAGGCGATGCAGATGAACCAGCAGTGGATGTTCCAGAAACAGCAGATCGCACAGGACCTCATGAGCCGACTCGACCTCGACCGCGTGGTCGTCGAAGAGGTCATCGAGGGCGGCGGCATGGGCGGACTCGGCGGCATGATGGGCGGTATGGGTGGCGGTGCTGGCGCGGCCGACATCGAAGACGCTCTCGAAGACGTCGATGTCGACGCCGACGAGATCGTCGACGAACTCGACGAGGAGTAAGCGCTGGCGTCCCGTTCGGACCCGAACCGCGAACGGACGGGCGCTCATCTCCGGGGGGACGAACGAATCGATACCTTTTGAGTCGTCGCACGCGCACGTTCGTGCATGGAACTGGAGCGTGCCCGTGAGGACCTGCTCGTTGCTGCGACCGGCGGCGGAGCGACGGTCGCTCTCGCGGTCGCGTCGAGCGTCGTCGAGGGGGTTCGCGTCGGAACGATACCGGCGCTCGCACCGATCGCGGTGTATCTGGCGTATCTCTTCTCTCGGAAAGGTGGTCCGTACGGCCCGTGGGACACAGCACCTAACTGGGCACTCGTCGCGGCCGGCGTCGGCGTCGTCACACTCGTCGTCGGGGCACTCGGATTCCCGTAGGGCGATTCGGACTGGTCGCGGTCGAACCACCAGGACGCGCGTCCTGCCTGCAGTCGGTCGCCAGACTGCTACGCGATGTCGCGGCTGGTGTCGACGGCGACCGTGTCCGTTAGCGTGAGTTTGACGGGTTCTTCTAACGCGGCACCGCCGCGGAACTTCGGCACCGCGAGCCGATTCGCGATCTCTGTGCTGGTGACGGCGGTCCGAAGGTCGAAGACGACGTCAGCAACCTGTTCCGAGACGGTCCGGTTCGCCGACGGCTCCCCCTTGAACGCGTGGAGCACACCAATAGCACCGGCGTCGGCGACGGTTGCCCGGAGAGTTCTGAGGAACGCCCGGTATCGCTCCGGGGGGCTCGCCTCCAGCGGGTCGACGGAGTCGACGATCAGCGTCCCGGCTTCAGGGACCGTCGCGGCGCGTTCGAGCGTCTCTTCTAACGAGGTCTCGCGGTCGATACTCTCGACAGTCGGGTCGCCGGTTCGAACCGCGGACCGCTCGATGGCGTCGGCCACGGCGTCTGGCGACCGCACCGTCGTCAAGTAGAGCGTCTCTCGAACGTGTGTAAACGTGTTCAAGAACAGCTCTGACTGGCTGGCGGAGTCTGCTTTCAGGACGACGACGCTGCCGGCAGGGAGCCCCCCATCGAGCTCCCTGTCGAGCACTGGAATGCCTGTCGGCAGCCGATCCATGAAACGTCTTGTTCTGCGTGGACGTTTGGCTCTGTCGGTGGCGGCGGATCGTTCGTTGACGGGCGGGCCGAACGGCTGGTCGGGCGTATCGCTCACGCGACCCGCCACCGACCGCGGCCGTGTGTGTCGACGAGTCGCTCCGCAATCGTGTCGTACGCCGACGAGACGGCCGGCTCCGAGAGTGGTTCGGGAGCAGCCGGCGGGACTCGCCCGAACACCGGACAGCTGAGGAGGTCGACGAGCGCGTCTGGAACCGTGTTCGCGCGGGTAACGACGACGCCGAGCGGTGGACAGTCGAGTCGACGAGCGATCGCCGCCGTCTTCACCGCGTCACGGAGCGCCGAACGTCGAAGCGGCGTCACCAGCAGCGACCAGCTGGCCGCTCGGAGCGGCGCGATCGCGTCCGGGGATGCGCCGGCCGGGCAGTCGAGAAGGACAGGTCTATCCGGTGGAACGGTCCGACCGAGTGCGTCGAAGACGGCAGTGGCGTCGGTAGCGGCGGGACGATTCGGTGCGGTGAGAACGGTCGGAGCCGCCCGGTCGTCCGGAACGTCGACCGCTCCCCGAGCGACGGCGTCGACCGGGATCGATCTCGGCGGCTCGAACGAAACCGCAGGCGATCGGCCCGGGGACAGGTCCGCATCCACAGTCGTCGCCGGGGGGTCGGTCTCGCCGGCGAGCCGCGCGAGGTTCGGGAGGTCCCAATCCGCGTCGGCGGCGACAACGGGTGCACCGCGTCGCGAGAGCGCCCGCGCGACGCCGACCGTGGTCGTCGTCTTTCCGCTTCCGCCCTTCCCGCCAGCAACGGCTATCACTGGGACGGCTGCGTCGGAATCGAATATAAACCTCGGGGCGAGTTCCGTTCAGTCCTGACAGCACCCCCCCGCTTCGCCACCGAAGTCGACGGCGAGCGGCTCGGAAATCGACCGGTTGATAGCTTCGAGCGTCTCCGAGAGCTCGTCTTGTGCGTCGAGGAACTCTCGCATCACCGGCATGGAGTGGAGTTCGTCTTGGGCCTGCTGGACGCGCTGGAGATCCGACTGGTTCGCGTCGCCAGTTCGTCGCGCCTGCATGAACTCCTCGCGGAGCCGCTCGAACTGGTCGATCCGCTCTTGAACCTCCTCGTCCCGCTGTACCGTCTCGCGTGCCGCCTCGAAGCGCTCGTACTCCGGCGTTCGCGCGATCTGCTCGCCGAGTTCCCGTCCGAGTTGTTCGAGAGAGGCGTGTTCGACGCTCATACACTATCGTACGTCCCGATCGGTTTCAACCTGCCGACGGGGGTGGAGCACGTCGGATCGGGACGACTCGACGGCAGTTGCCGGGTCGGCAGACAGCGGGGCGCATGGCCAGACGAGTGTGGAGGCGTGACCACCACCGAGCCAGCAGGTACTTGTACCCCCGACGGTACGGATGTTCTATGTCCCTCGGCGACAGTGCAGACACGACGAGTCGTCTCGCCGCCGGCGCGAGCGGTGGACTGGCTGCGTACGTCCTCGGCTACCTCCTCGTGTACGTCACACAGCGCGGCGGGATCGAAGAACAGTTGGAGGGGTTCAATTTCATCGCGGACCTCTTCGGCGGGGACCCGATTCCGGCGTGGCAGGCCGTCGGCTGGATATTCTACAACGCACACTTCGTCGCCACGGAGGTCCCCGTTCCGTTCGGTGGCGTCCGATCAGAGAACTTCATTGCGGCCGCGGACGACGGCACCCTCACTGCGCTGTACGTCGCTCCTCCGCTGTTGCTCCTCCTCGGAGGTTTCGCGGTGGGGTGGGTCACGAGTACGAGCGACCCCGCAGACGGTGTGCGGGACGGTGCACTCCTCGTCGTCGGATACCTGCCGCTCGCGGTCGCCGGTGCGCTCCTGTTCGGTTACTCGATCGGTGACGGAACGATCGCACCAGACCTTCTGACCGGTGTCCTCCTCGCTGGCGTCGTCTATCCGGTCGGGTTCGGAGCAATGGGGGGCGCGCTCTCGACGGTCATCGGGGGAGACTGACTCGATCCGCCTCCCGGTCAGACGCGACTCGGCCGGTCGGAGCTCACGTGTCCGAACCGACTCGGAGCGGCCGGTCGACACCGGACTGTTCGAACGGAGTCGGCTCGGCAGTCGGGACAGCGAGCGCTCAGTACGACTCTCCTTCCGGGCCGCGGCCACGTCTCTCGCCGTACTCCCGAACCGGGTCGACCGGTGTTCCATCGTCCGTCTCCGGTGCGACGTAGTCGATGAACGCCTCGGCGTCGGGCTCGCGAACGCGAACCACCACGTCGATTTCGCCGAGCTCGTCCGGGTCTCCGACGGCGAAGTTGACGACACCCTCGAACGCCGCCTGCTTCTTGAGGGCGAAGGTGAACCCCTCGTCGGTGGTGTTCGAGCGGAAGACTCGCCGAGCGGTGTCGAGAATCTCCTGCTCGTGGAGTACGTCGGAGAACGCATCGAGGGAGTGAGTCTCTGCGATCAGCCGACCGTCCTCGTGCCGTGGGTCGGCGTCGGGGAACACGTTCTCGACCGCATCAACGACTCGATCCGTGACCTCGGTGTCGTGTACCGGAGCCTCGATTCGAACGTCGACGCTGTATATCATCGTTGCTCACCGCCGGTCAGGTCCGCTGGCTCCGTGTCGGGGGCAGTCGCTCTCCCGTCGTCGGCACGTTCCGCACTCACGCCGAGCACGTCTCTGATGCGAGCCTGAAACGCCGCCAGCGATCCGGTGTTGTCTATCTCGACATCCGCCCGGTCGAGCGTCTCACCGAGTCCCAAATCGAGTTCGCGGGTGTCGCGCTCGCGTAGCGCCTCGAGATTCGAGTCCGAGTCGTCGCGGCCGCGGTCACCGAGGCGCTCGGCGCGGAGCTCGAAGGGGGCGTGGACGGCAACGAGCGTAAAGTCGTCGCCGAACGCATCGCGAAACCGCTGCAGTTCGACGGTCGACCGAAGTCCATCGACGAGCACCGTGTCCGCATCGTGAGCGGCGGCGGCGTCACGGATCCGCGGGACCGACCGCTCGGCGATGACATCGTCACCTTCCTCTTCGCGGAGACGGCCAGCTATCCGCCCGTGGTGTTCTGCCGGGTCCAGACCGCGCTCGCGACACTCCTCGCGGATCACGTCGCCCATCACGACGACCGGGACGCCGGCCGCTTCAGCGACGTTGGCCGCCTCGCCCTTGCCGCTGCCCGGCAAGCCGACGGTACCGATGACGTTCATTGCCGATAGCTACTGTCGTGGCGGACTTAGGTCTGCTGTCTGCTGCTGGAAGCGCCAAGGGACCACTCGTCTCGGCACTGCGGCTGAGAGACGTTACATAGCAGTAATATAAAGATATATGAACTAACGTCCTGACGTGTTAATGTGGCTGCCGTACCCGAACGACACTGTTTTTTCCCCACGTATATCGGGGAGTCCTCAGAGCGAGGACGACGAGAGCAACCGTGACGGCTGGCGGGAGCCGCGGACGACCACATGCAACGCCGAAACCTGATCATCGGTGCAGCAGCGAGTGGCATTGGCGGCATAACACTGCTTGGAACCGGCGCGTTCGACACGGCGACCGCCGAGCGAACGGCCACGGTGAACTTCGCGGACGACGAGGACGCGTACCTCGGACTCGTTCCTGAGAGCCAGTACGCGGTCGACGACGGCGGCGAACTCGCACTCGATTTCACCGGCGTCTCCACAGACGGCGAGGGAATCGGACGAAACTCGGAGTACTTTTTCGATCTCGTTTTCTCGATCGCTAATCAGGCGACGAACCCCGTTTCGATCACGATCACGACCGACACCGAGTCGTTCGACGGCGACTTCTCGTTGTATCCGACGGGGAACCGCGACGAGAAACTCGACGACGGTTCGAACGCGATCGAACTCGCAGTCGGCGAGAGCCAGTCGATCGGGACACACCTCAAAACCGGCGACGTCGACGTGACGAACGATGTCGACATCGATATCGAGATCGCCGGCGAGTTCGACGAGGAGGGCGACGAACCAGAGGAGCCGGAGCCAGATCCAGGACCGGACCCGGAACCGGTCACGGAACTCGAATACTTTTCGACGTCGAGTCTGCTTGACGGCGAGTTCGATCCTCTCGACGACGACAGCGTCGTCGCAGTGCGAGCGGAACCGACCGCCGAGAACGAGGGCGCTGAAGTCGAGTATCCCGAGGACATCGACATCCCGCTTACGGCGATCGACGAGGGTGTCGTCGCGTTTGGGTCCGAACTCGGACCGAACGAAAGCGAGGAGGACGACAACCGGACGTTCATCGTCAACACGTGGATCGAGGCGGTCGGCGGAGACGGGACGGTAAAATTCGACGAGACGCACGGACAGGGATTCACACTGGAGGACAACTATTCCCAGCTCGAAACGGAGGCGGAAGACCGTGGGTTCGACGTCGAGGCGATCGAGTCCGATTTCGTCGGCGCGCTCAACGGCACAGACGGCGTCATGATCGCTACCGACGACGACGACGTCGCCGACTTCGGCGGATTCTCGTCGGATGAGCTCGACGCCTTGGACGACTTCGTTGTCGACGGCGGTGCGGTGTTCCTCCATGGGACCGCTGACTTCGGTGGGGACTCCAACGACGAACTCAACGAGGTGCTCGACGCGCTCGACGCGCCGTTCCGGTTCAATACGGATCAGGTCGAGGACGAGGAAAACAACGGGTTCGCCCCCTTCGTTCCACGAACGAGTAATTTCAACGACGAGGAGTTCCCACAGCTCTTCGGTGAGGACGAATGAAACGCCGCACAGTACTCGTCGGTCTCGGCGCGGCCGCCGGCGGCGGCGCGCTTGCGACCGGCGCGTTCGACTCGGCGACGGCCGAGCGATCGGCGACGATCGGCCTCGCCGACGACGCCAACGCGTTCCTCGCGCTCGAACCGCTCGACGACGACTTCGCGTTCCTCGATGACGACGGCGAACTCGGACTCGTCTTCGACGAGGTTGAGGGCGGCGGCACGGGCTTCGGCTCGAACACCGTGTACGAGGCGTCTAGCGTGTTCGAGGTCCGGAATCAAGGCACGGAGGACGTCGGACTGTTCGCCGAGGTCGACGACGGTGACCTCGGGGATGCGGAATTCGATCTCCTCGTCGACGGCGAGGTACTCGGTCCGGACCCGACCGTTCCGCTCGACGTCGGCACGGCGGTACCGGTCGGTGTTCGGGTTGACGCCGGCGACGACCCGACCGACGGCGAGGTGACGATCACGATCGGTGCCGACACCGAGCTTGAGGCACCGCCGGAGGACCCGCCGGTCGAGGGCACCGTCGGCTCGCTGTCGTTCTACTCCTCGGCGAGCCAGCGCGCACCGGACGGGACCGAACTCGCGGACGACGACGTGGCGCTCGTCCGCGGCGAGTCCACCGCGTTCAACTTCGAATCGGACGGCGGTGGTCCAACCCCGGTGATCTACGAGGACAACGACGTGCCGCTCGTCTCACGGGACACGACAGACCCCGTGATCGGCTTCGGAACGCCCGAGTTCGTCGCCGACGGCAACGGCGGCTTCGACCAGCAGAACGAGCAGTTCCTCGTCAATCTCTTCGACGACCTGATCGGTCCCGACGCGACGGTCGC
>JARVCL010000232.1:0-20345 GCA_040405695.1 Halorubrum sp.
CGGGTGTCGGCTCGTCGAGGCCCTCACCACGAAGCGCGTCGAGATCCGGGTCGGCCACCGTCGGATACGCGTCGCAGTAAGCGTCGACAGCCGCGTCGAGAAGCGGGGGATCGGGGTCGATTACCACCGGATCAGTGAGCGAGTCGAGCGACAGTGACCCGTCGGCGAGTGGGATCGACGGATCAGGAGACATGTATTCTGGTTCGGGCGGTCAGGATTAAGCGTGACGGGAGGAGTAAGTGGAAACCGACGGCGACCGAGTTGGTTCGCGTGACACGTGTGGACAGACGATGACGAGCGACCCGAGAGTAGCTGGCGAGCGACCCGAGAGTAGTCGGTGCTAAGAGCAGTCCGGCGAGGGCTCCCAGCCGGGTGACCGTCGATAGCCCCAACGAAAGGGGAGAGACGTCCGGAATATCTCGTCGTAGTCTCGTGGAACGGGCGGTTTAACCGTCCAGGGGCGAAACCAACTGGTATATGAGCCGTGGATCGACAGAGGGGGACCTTACGAAGACGGGGATGGCGTTGAAACACGACCGAGAGTGGGACTACGAACTCGACCGGATCGTCGAGGCCATCGAAGAGCGGGACGCGACCAAGGTCGGACTGCAGTTTCCTGAGGGGCTCAAGCGCCGGGGACCGAAGGTTGCCGACGACCTCCGAGCGGTCGCCCCCGACGACGTGACGTTCATGCTGTCCGGCCAGCCGTGTTACGGAGCGTGCGACCTCGACACGTACCTGATGCGCCGAACGGACGTGTTCGTCCACTTCGGGCACACGCCGATGAAGGAGTCAGACAGCATCGTGTACGTCCCGCTGTTCTCGAACGTGGACCCGTTCCCGATCATGACGGACGCACTGGACGAGCTGCCGGAGCCGACGGAGGACCCTGATGTCGGACTCGTTACCACGGCCCAACACATGAACCGATTCGAAGAGATGACCGACTGGCTGGAGGAGCGCGGCTACGAGGTGCACACCCGCCGAGGCGACGACCGCCTGACGAAAGAGGGGCAGGTGCTCGGCTGCAACTACGCTTCCGCCGACATCCCCGCCGACCAGGTGTTGTACGTCGGCGGCGGGAAGTTCCACCCGGTCGGATTAGCGATGGAGCACCCCGAGAAGACGGTGGTCATCGCCGACCCGGTCAACAACGCGGTGTCGATCGCCGAGCACGACCAGTTCCTCAAGCAGCGGTACGCGGCGGTGCACAAGGCGATGGACGCCGAGAAGTGGGGCGTCATCTTCTGTACGAAGATCGGGCAGGGACGGTGGGAACAGGCACAGGAGATCGTCGAGAACAACGAGAACGCCTACCTGATCACGATGGACGAGGTGACGCCAGATCGTCTGCGCAACTTCGATATGGACGCGTTCGTCAACACCGGCTGCCCGCGTATCACGACCGACGACGGACCCCGGTTCCACAAGCCGATGTTGACCCCCGGCGAGTACGAGGCCGCAATCGGCGAGAAGCCGCTCGACTCTATCGAGTTCGACACCTTCCACGACACCTGGTAAGTCGTCACGACGGACCACGTCGACGGCGCTACCGCCAGAAACCTGACTCTCCGCAGTCTCTCGTTCGGTGGCCGACCACGACCCGTCTTCCAGCGTACCGATTGGGCGACAGAACCGATATGGGTGTGGCTTCCCAACCGAACACATGAAGTACGAGAGCGTGGAGACGGCGGCCGACCCGGACGTGTTACGCGAGCGACTGCCGCCAGCACCGGGCGACTGGACGCGCACCGACGATACCACCGGTACCGTCGAGTACCGACTGCCGGACGACGACACGCCCTGTACGGCGGGAAAGCTGACGATTCGCCCCGACGTGCTCGGCGACGACGCCGTCAGGCTCGACCGGACGGTGAACTGCCGAAGCGCGGGCACGGACCGGTTCGACTCGGTCGCCGATGTCGTGCGCGTCGTCGACCGCGAACTGAGACGCGACGGTAACGCCGCCGAGGACGGAGCCTGAACACACCGCCGCACCTCGAGGGGTGTGGCGAGATGCGCCGCTCGAGCGTCGTGTCTCACCGCCACGCGTCGTCCATCGGTCGTGGCAGCGTGGCGTGGCCGTCCGTCGTGGACGGGTTCAGGGAGCAACGAGGTCGACGACGGTCTCGGCGTCGACGACGACGTTGTACGCGCCCTCGTCGTCGTTCCAGAGCACCAGCCCGTTTTCGACGAACAGCACCGCGCCGTACGCCGCCTGTCGGAGGTCGTCGTTGAGCGCCGTCTCGCGGGTGTTCACGAGATAGTGGTCGACCGACTGGGAGCCGTCGCCGACGCGATACACCGCGTTGTCCCCGTCGCTCAGGTCGTGGCTGAGCTTCACCGCGAGCAGGTTCACTCGGTCGGTGACGTGTGCCTCCGAGTCCGCCATCCGTGCGCACCGCTCCGCACTCGCTGTGATGTCGACGCGTCGTGTCTCGTCGGTGCGGAGAATCGAGTAGGCGAACTGGACGTCGAGGTTGCGGAACTCACCCGGTTCGTCGGTCGGCCCCCGCGATGCCGCCTCGTCGAGCCGCCGCTGGAACGGCGGGACCGTGAGCGGCGCGCGGACATCGAACGACCACCCGCGGTCCGTCGGGGCCGTGTCTGGCCACAGCCGGAGCGTCGGCGAGTAGACGGTCGCCCCGTCCGGGGGAGCCGTCACCGCGTGCTCGACATCTCGGAGTCCGATAGCGGTCTCACGGTCTGCCGGCGCGAGCGCGACGAGGCTCCCATCGTCGGCCATCGCGTCGAGCCCAGCCTCGACGACCGCGACCGGATCGGCGAGTTCGGAGAGGACGTTCCCAAACAGCACCACGTCGAACGGGTCGTCGAGGATCGGATCGGCGCTGAGAGACCGGTCTGGGTCGGCGAGCTCGCCGTCGTCGACCGAGTTTGAGTCGGTCGAGTTCGAGTCGGTTCCCGCTGTGAGCCCGAACAGCGACTCCGCGGTCGTGTGGTGGATCTCGGTCCGGAAGTTCTGGGTCGTCTCCGCGAGTAGGCGGTCGAGGACGGCAGCGGCCGCACTCGGCTCGACCGCGTGGTACTCGACGACGGCGTCGTCGGGGAGGTAGTCGTGGAGCCCTAACGCGGGGCCACCCACGCCGGCACCGACATCGAGGACGCGAAGCGTTCGGTCGAGCAGTCCGTTCTCGGCCAGGTCGTCGAGGACGTACCCGACCGCCGCGTAGTAGTCCGGCAGGTGGTATATCGCGTACGCGAGCGCGGCGATACGGTCGTACTCGACCTCGTTGCCGTAGAGATAGTCCGTCTTGAGATCACGGAGGGTGTCTCGGAGTCGGTCGCCGGAGTCGCCCGTGTGCCAGTCGGGACCGAACTCGTCGACGAGGAGGTCCTCGACGGCGAACGCGTACGTGTCGGGGAACGCGGTCGGGGCCCAGCCGGGCGGGGTGATGGGAGCGTCGTCGACGGGAACGAAGGTCCCATCGTCGCGTTCGCGAAGCCGGAGGTCGAACGCCTCCTCACGGAGGGCTTCGCGGACGACCGCAGGATGTGGTGCCCCCTCGATGTACTCACGTATCTCTGCAGGGTCGATCGGGCGGACGTTCCGAAGGTAGTTGGCGGTGTTACGGACCGCCGTTCTGTCGATCATGGGTGCGTGTCTACGGAGGTGTCGGTGTCTCAGGGTCAGTTGTGTCGGTCCCGCGGGTCGCTGTCGCCGCGTGCACGCTCGTACAACGCCACGAATCGCTCCGCGTCGGCGTCGGCGATCGCTCGGGCCGCGTCGGCGACGTCGTCGGCCCCGTCGAAGGCGTCTTGAATCTCTGCGTACACGGGTGGGGACCCCTCCGTGACTGTGTCGGCGACCGCCGCCAGAGAAGCCGACACGGGCGTGTGAAATTCATCGCGAACGTCTTCGCCGGCGAGCCGCCACGCGAGTATCGCGGCGTGTGCGCCCGCCTGGACGGTCTCCATGGCACGGTCGTGTTCTGCGGGCGTGGTCTCGAACACGTCGTTGCCGCCGGCGTCGATCGCTGCCGACACCGACTCGATGGTTTCGCCGGGTTCGTCGACAGCGACGGCGACGTTGCCGGGAACCCGCGGCGGAGCGAACAGCGGGTGGTAGCTCGCGCGTTCGAGCCGCGGCGCGTGTGCACGCATCGCCGCAATAGCGTCCGTCATCTCACCGGAGACGTCGAACATCGCCCGGGTCGCTCGCGGAGCGTACGACTCGACTGCGTCGGGAACGACCGACATCGGAACGGCGAGACAGACCGCGTCGTGGCGCGTGTCACCGTCGACCGGGACGGGCGTGGCATCGCGCGGCTCCGCGGCGTCCTCGGCGACCGACAGGTCGCGGTCGGTGAACGCCACCGTCGCGTCGACCGGCGAGGCCTCGGCCATGAGCGTGTCCGCGACCCAGCGACCGATTTCGCCCGCGCCGACGATCAGGAGATCCATACGTCGCTCGATCCGAGGGGATGCGGGGCTTAAAAAGGCTCGACTCGTCCGGCTCGCGGTCGACGTGGTCACCCGCCGCCGGGGACGCTTCGGGTCGCGGCGTCCACGCGCGGCGCGACGGCGCGAACGACCGGAAAGAGGATCAGCGCGATGGCGAGCTCCAGCCCGCCGACCACGAGGAACGCGGTCGTGTACCCGAACGCCTCGGTCGCCCCACCACCGACGAGGAACCCGGTCAGGAACCCGAGCGATCCGAACACGTTGAACAGTCCCATCGCCGCGCCACGGACCTCGGGGTCGACGAGGTCGGTGACGAGCGCCATCGTGGCCGGAGCCATCAGCGCGCCACAGACGCCGACGAGCACCATCAGCCCCGCAGCGATCGGATATATCGGGGCGACCCCGACGCCGATGGTGACGACCCCGTAAGCCAGTGAGCCGAACACGATGGGAGAGAACCGGCCGACCCGGTCCGAGAGCGCGCCGAACGGTGACTGCAACAGCGCGAAGGGAACGAAAAACAGCGCGAGCGTCGCACCCGCGCCGGCCGCCGAGAGTCCGAACGTCTCCGGGTCCTGAAAGTAGTAGACCCCGACCAGCGCGAAGAACCCTGCGGTCAGCCGGTCGACGAATCCGAACGCGAACGGAACGAGCAGCGCGGGGGTCTCCCGGGCTCTCGCGAGCACGTCTCTGAACCCGACCGTCGGGGCACGGTCGATGCGGGTGCTCACATCGTGTTGCCCGTCGGACTCGCGACCGCCGAGGGGGTCGTCGTCACGAGTGTCCACCAAGCGATCGTCCACGGTCGCCGCGAGCACGCCCGAGAGTGCGAGCGCCGCCGCGGCGGCGTACACGGGGTAGAAGACGCCGAGGTCGGCGAGCGCCCCGCCGGTCACCGATCCGATAGCCGCTCCGAGGCCGATCGCGACCCCCGCGGTGCCCATGTTCCGACCGTTGCCCCCGCGGAGATCCATCAGCATCGTGATCGCGAGCGAGAACGCGCCGATGGTGAGCGCGCCACCGACCACCCGGACGGCGAGTGCGACCTCGAACCCCAAACCGAGCCGCGGAACCGCAGCGAGCGCGACGTACGAGAACGCGCCGCCGAACGCCCCGACAACCACCAGCGGCACCCGCCGTCCGAGCGCGTCGCTGGCGACACCCCAGACGACGGCGAAGGCGACGAACGCGGCGAACTCGGCGACGACGAACGCGGTGCCAGCGTCGATCCCCGCCGGCGCGCCGAGCGCGACCACGAGCGCCGGCACGCCCGGGTACAAGAGTACCTGTGAGATCAACACGGCGAGGACGACCACCCCGAGTCGCCGCCGGTCTCCACGGGCTCCGGTCGGCATCTACTTTATAAGTGGCCGCGTGGGGTCAAAAGGTCGGCGCTCGTTGCCGACGCTGACGAGGGGTTACAACGAGGCGTCGATGGCGGCGGCGATGTCGTCCGCATCGTATCCCGCTACCGGCGCGTCGTCGACGATCACCGTCGGCGTCCCGTCGACCCCGCGCGCGACGCCCGCCTCGCGGTCCGCTTCGAGGGCTCCGTGTGCGCTCTCGTGGTACGCGTCGGCCATCGCGGCACACGGGTCGTCGCCGACGGCCTCGGCTGCCTCACCGATCGCCTCCAGGTCGTAACTGCCGTACGACTCGTAGATCCGTGCGGTGAACCCGAAGAACGCCTCGTCGCCCTGACGGACGCCGACACCGCGGGCCGCGCTGGCGACAGCGTGTGCCCAGTCCTCGTCGACCGGGATCGGAAAGTCCCAGTGTTCGTATCGGATCTGGCCCGGATCGATGTACTCCTCGCGGATTACCGGAAAGTGGTCGAGTTTGTACGTCGCACAGTGGCCGCACGTGAAGTCCTCGAAGACCTGAACGACCACGTCGGCATCGGGGTCGCCGATGGCCGCGCGGAACGTGGCGTCCGGCGTCACCGGCTCTGCCAGTTCACAGTCGAACGCGCCGGTGTCGCCGGGACCGGAGTTGTCGCCGCCGAGACACCCTGTGACCCCGACGGTGCCGCCGGCCGCGACCCCGGCGAGCAGGCTTCGTCGCGTGTGCGTCATACGCGGCTGTCGGATCGGGAGACACTTAACCACACCGAGGCCGACACGCGCCACGCCGCAGGTCTGCCCGTGTCGACAGCGGGCGGCGCGCACGCCCGCTCGCGAACGCCGGCGCGGTGGTGCGTGCGCGGTCGGCATCGACGATCGAACGAGATGGTCGAACGACCGGTCGAACGTACTGACCGAGAGAGACGGTCGAGCGGGACGGCCCGGCGGTCCCGAGAGCGCCTGTGAAACCGAGCGGAAACCGGCAACGGGATTGCTACGACGAAGACGGCGACATGCTGATGTTCAGACTCTTCTGAACGATCTGGGTGAACGCCATCGAGCAGAAGAAGTACCAGACGATCCACATCTGGATCGGGCCGATGATCCCCGTCTCCCAGGTGATCGTTCCGGCGAACGGGATGACGAGCTCTTGGGCGGCGATCGCCGGGTAGGCAGCCTCTGCGCCGCGGTAGCCGACGACCCAGAACATCCAGAGGAACGCTGGGATGGTGAGGAACATGATCCACACCATCGGGCGGAACTGCTCTTTGAACATGCCCAGCTGGTCGCCCATCGCCTCCATCTGCTCCTCTTGGATCGCGTCGAGCGCCTCGTCGTCGTCGCGCTCTTTGGCCTCCTTTCGCCGCTCTTGAATGTCTTTCATCCGGTCTTGGTACATGCTCATCTTCTCCATGTCCATCAGCCCGGCGCGCAGCAGCGTCGAGTACAGCCCCGTCGCCAGCGCGAGCACCATGATGACGACGTAGAACGGAACGATCCCCATCAGCGGTGCGAAGACGAGGTCGATCGACCCGGCGATGAGGTTCCGAACGGGAGCGACGGCGTAGCCGACGAACGCCCCGAGCGTCGCCACCAACGCGAGCTTGTCCCACTTCGTCCACGACGTCGTCTCCGGGGTCTCGAAGTCACCGCCGCTCGTGAGGTCACCCTCAGCGTCTAACCCCGCTTCGATCCCTTCGTGATCGGCGATGGCGAAGCCGGCCTCGCCGTCGACGAGGATCTCCTTTTCGATCAGCCGACCCCACTGCCCGCTGGTAATCTCGTCACGGACGTCCACCCACCGAACCTCGCCGTCCTCGGCGTGATCGAGGACGACTTCGATCGCGTCCCGCATCTCACGATCCTGGTTGATGAGCGAGCGGACCCGCCGTTCGACCTTGCTCATTACACGTTGGTTGGCGGTCGACAGTTAAGAACCTTGTAGAATCGCAGTCCCGACGATCACGGCAGGCGTCGGAACCGCGATCACGGAACCGGGAGAGGTGGCCGCGAAGCGCGACGCCGGCTACCCGTCGATGACGTCGGTGATCCGGGTGAACACGTCGTCGGGGGTCGCTTCGCCGTCGACCTCGACGAGGTCGCCCTGCTCGCGGAAGTGCTCGATTACGGGCTCCGTGTTCTCGCGGTAGACGCGGAGACGCTCGCGAACCGTCTCCTCTTCGTCGTCTTCCCGCTGAACGAGGCGTTCTTGGATCGCCTCGTCGTCCGGCCAGTCGAAATCGACGTGGTAGATCTCGCCCGTCTCCGGGTCCATGCGCCGTCCGGTGAGCCGAGAGACGAGCACTTCTTCGTCGACGTCGAGGAAGATCACGGCGTCGAGTTCGGTGATGTCTGAGAGGTACTCGGCCTGCGAGAGGTTGCGTGGGTAGCCGTCGAGAACGAACCCGTCGGCGTCCGACAGGGCGGCGTTGACGATTTCGTTGACGACCGGATCGGGAACGAGCTCTCCCGCCTCCATGAACGACCGGGGTGTCCCGAACTCTGTCTCCATGTCTTTGTTCGCACGGAGGGCGTCACCGGTCGTGACGTGTTCGATCCCGTACTCCTCGGCGAGTTTCTTGCTCTGTGTCCCCTTGCCCGCACCGGGTGCACCCAACAGAAGGATTCGATGACTCATACTCGATGGCTCGCTCGCCGCACGTAAAGCCTTGAAGATACACGTCGGCGACTACCGGACCGGGATCGATGTCGGCCGCCGGCCGTCAGCGAGACGTGTCCGAACGCACCCCGAACCCGTCGACGAGTCCGACGCGACGCGCCACTCCCGGCTCGTCACCCGTCGTCAGACTCGTGCAGTCGAAGCGCCATCTCCAACTCGAAGCTCTCGGCGTTCGAGGTTTCGAATCCCATCTTCTCGTACAGCGAGACGGCGGCGCGATTCCACCGCTCGACCGTGAGCCACACCTTCTCGACGCCGTTCGCCTGTCCGAGACCCAACAGCCCCCGTATCAGCTGTGTCCCGATGCCAGCGCGCTGGTAGCGCTGGTGGACGAATATCGCGAGTTCCCAGGCGTCGTCGTCGGGGACGAGCGTGGCGTGGCCGGCGGCGTCGTCGCCACACCACGCGATCACGTTGAGACAGTCTTCGGCGAGGATGGCGTCGAGCCACTCCCGAATTCGTGACTCGCCGGCCGGCGGGATCCCCTGTGCACGGTCGGCAGGATCGAAGCTGTCGTACATCGAGACCAGCGCCTCGTGGTCCGCCTCGGAGTCGGTGTGTGCTCTGATCTCGATTCCACGGTCCTCACCGTCGGTGAACGTGACCGGTGGGGCTGGAAACTCGCCTGCCGCCTCGTCTGGATACCGTCGGTCGGTCATCGGACGAGCGTCACCGAGGTGTTGGCGTTCAACAGGACGAACTCGGCGATCGGCCCGATCGTGATCTTCCCCATGGGACTGGTCTTCCCGCCGCCGAGAACGATCTCGTCGAACCCCTCCTGCTCTGCGATCGCGGTGAGTCGGCTGCCGGGGTCACCGTCGACGCGACGAACCGCCGCATCGATCCCCGCGTCTTCGACCGCGCGTTCCGCCTGCTGGACGATCTCTTCCGGGTCGACCGAGGCGTCGGCGTTCTCGACGACGGCGATCGTGAGGTCGTCGTCCGCGGCCGCGGCTCGGTCGACAGTGCGATCGAGCGCACGGAACGAGTCCTCGCTCCCCCCGATCCCGCAGAGTACCTTCATGGCCGTTCCTCACGGGCTGGGGAGAAAAGCGTTCGCCGCCCGAGGCACAAACTCAAAGGGCTGCGTGGGCTACCGTCACCCATGGAACTCGACGACACAGATCACGAGATTCTCCGGCTGCTGCAGGCGGACGCACGGACCCCGTTCTCTGAGATCGCCCGACGGATCGACATGTCGAGCGCAACGGTGCACGACCGGGTCGGGCGTATGGAGGACGCAGGAGTGATCGAGGGGTATCACGCTGCCGTCGACCCCAAGGCGGTCGGGTACGGCGTCAGCGCCCTCGTTGGGCTTCGCGTCGAACAGGGGCGCGAGGAGGACGCACTCGAGCGCCTGCGTGAAATAGAGGAGGTACGGGCGATCCACCTCACGACCGGCGAGTGGGACGTCATCCTGCGCGTCGTCGCCGAAGACACAGACAGCCTCCGGGAGCTCATGTTCGAGCGAGTCGCAGATATGGACGGGTTCTCACGTTCACAGACGATGATCGTCCTCGGCACCGACTACGAGGCGGCCGGTCCTCCGATCTGATCGCATCGACGCCGCCGGCGCGTCGTCGATAGGGAGGACCACCGATCCGGGACCGGAACGCTCAATTCGGGAAGTCCCTCACACCATCGTATGAGCGCATGGGTGGACGACCGGCTCGGCCTTTCGCCGGAGCGCGCGTGGGCCGCGGCGGTCTCCCTCGTCACCGGCCTCCTCGTCGTCGGATCGATTGTCTTCCCTCGAACCGTGTACGATCGGTTCCTCTGGCGATACTTCTGGGGCCCCGTCGCGGCCGACGGGCAGGGAGCGCAGTGTGCGGTCCGTCCCGAGAGCGGCGGCACCGAACTGTTGACAAGCAGGGCCGCCTGTGCGGACGCGATCGCTGCCGGTGAGGTCGTCGCAGAGCCAGGGTACACCACCGTCTCCACCGTGAGTTACGTGGTCGTTCTGTTGGCGATGCTGATCGGCGTGGTGTTTCTCCTGCGACGGCTGGATATCGGCGACGAGTTTCGATTCTTCTACGCGCTGTTTCCGTTCATGCTGTTCGGCGGTACCCTCCGCACGATCGAGGACGCCGGAATCGCCGCGTCACGGGCCGGCGCCGAACCGCTCGTCGCCTTCCCGTGGAGCGCGCTGATCATCAGTCCGTTCATCTACGTCGTCGTGTTCGCGGTGACGCTCGGCTGCGTGCTCGTCGCGTACGCGCTCGCCGAACGGGGATTCACCGAGGAGTACGCGCGGCCGCTGTTCGGAATGGGAACGCTCGCGCTCGCACTGTCGCTCGGCTACCTCGTGTTCCTCGCGGCCACGACCGACTACGTCACCGTCTATCCGCAGGTGCTCGTGTTGACGCTCGCCATTGCGACTGCTGCGACCGCCGGCACCTGGAAGCTGATCGAGGGATGGAAGCCGTCTATCAACCAGGGAACGGGGTTCGCGGGCTTCGTGATCATCTGGGGACACGCCGTTGACGGCGTCGCCAACGTGATTGGGCTCAACTGGATGCCGGAACTCACGGGCACCGCTAACCTCGTTCCGAAACACGTGATCAACGCGCTGATCGTCGATTGGACCGGCGCGCTCCTCCCGGAAGCGGTGCTCGCCGTCACGAAGGATGCGTGGCCGTTCCTGTTCGTGAAACTCGCCGCTGCCACGTTCGTCGTCTGGGTGTTCAACGGCGAACTGTTCGAGGAGTCGCCGCGATACACCCTGTTACTGCTCATCACCGTGCTGGCGGTCGGCCTCGGACCAGGGACCCGTGATATGTTGCGGGCAACGTTCGGCATCTGACCGGACGGGCGGTCGTCTCACTTCACGAGATACCCGCCGTCAACGACGAGCGTGTGACCGTGGATGTAGCGACCGCCGTCACCTGCCAGCAGGACCGCCGCCGGCGCAACGTCTTCAGGTTGGCCGACGAACGGGGTGAGAATGCCGTCGAGAAGCGCTGTTTCGTCCGCATCGTTCTCGATAGGCGTCATTCCTGATTCGATCGGTCCCGGACAGATCGCGTTCACTGCCACTCCCTCGGGACCGTAATCGAGTGCCATCTGTCGGGTGAGATTCGTCACCGCGCCCTTCGAGGAAACGTAGGCTGCCTTCTCGGTGTCACCGCCGCCGCGCAATCCTCGCTGTGAAGAGATGGTGATGATCCGGCCGTGGTCGCTCGCCCTGAGGTGTTCGAGCGTGTGTTTCGAGCACCGAACCACACCCCGCACGTTGACATCGTGAACGTGTTCCCACTCATCGTCGGTCACTTCGTGAACGGGGTTTTCGCTCGTAACGCCGGCGCTGTTGACGAGGATGTCGACACCACCGTACACGTCGAGGGCCCGTTCGACCATCCGTTCGACGCTCTGCTCGTCGGTGACGTCGGTGTGCTGAAAGATGGCTCGACCGTCGTTGTGCTCGATGACCGCGAGTGTGTTCCGGTCGTCGTCGGGGACACGCGACTCCTCACGGATGTCCGCGAGAACGAGGTTCGCTCCTTCGCGTGCGAACTCGATCGCGATTGCCCGCCCAATTC
The DNA here is from genome assembly GCA_040405695.1 of Halorubrum sp. Taxonomy (GTDB): domain Archaea; phylum Halobacteriota; class Halobacteria; order Halobacteriales; family Haloferacaceae; genus Halorubrum. Next base: position 11,985 of record JARVCL010000232.1, read on the forward strand.
CGCTGCTCGCACCGGTGACGATCGCCGTTCTGTCTTCGAGTCTCATCGTCCCACCACCGGATTGTCGACCGACGCCGTCTCGGCGTCGCGCCACGAGTGGGCCGGGTTCCAGTCGAGTTCTCGGCGGGCCTTCGCCGACGAGAAGCCGGCGTCGTTGCCGCCACTGTGCCACTCGGGAGCCCGATCACCCCAAGCCGCCTCGATCGCCTCGCCAGTCGGCGTGTCGAGGTAGGTGTCCACAGCAGCGCCGATGTACCGTTCGTGACCGGACGGGGAGTCTTCGAGGGCACGACGCACCAGCCGAGCGGCATCGCGCACGTCGATATACGACCATAGACTGCCCGACGGCGTCGGCTCTGAGGGGTCGAACGACTCGCGGATGGCGGCCGTCTCGTACACCCCCGGAACCTGAATCCACGAGAACTGAAGCGAGGTGACAGAGACACCGTAGCGTCTAGCGGTTCGTTCGGCGACGATCTCACCGACGACCTTCGAGGTGCCGTAGGCGTCCTCCGGGCGCTGTGGGTGCGTTTCGTCGACGGGCAGGCTCGTGATCTCTCGAGGCTCCTCGCGGTAGGTGACCCCGTAGGTTGCCTCACTGGAACTCCAAACGACGTCTGCACCGACCGCTCCTGCGGCGGTGAGTACGGTGTACGTGCTCACAGCGTTTCGGCGGAACGTCTCCCCGCCGGCGCGATGGCCGGCCCCCGGCACTGCCGCGAGGTGGACGACCGCGTCTGGGTCGACGTCGAGACAGAGCTCCCAGACGGGCCCCTGTTTCGTCACGTCGGCGGCGAGGTACTCGACCGTGCCGTGGGGCGACTCCGCCGGCTCCTCGAGGTCGAGACCGACGATCTCGTAGTCTCCGGCCAGTTCGCTAACCGTCCATCGTCCGAGCGTTCCGAGCGCCCCGGTGATGAGAAGCGTCTCCATGATCGCTGAGGTAGCCGGGGATACTTGAGTGCGATGACCGCTCGCCCCGGACCGGCCGCACACTCGTTCGCGGGGACCTCGTGTCGGTGGTCCCGAAGCGGACGGTCGGAGCTCTCTCGTCGCGGTCGTCGAGTCGACCTGTCGCCTCGTCGCACACCGCCAGCTTATAAGCCTCGCAGGGGTAACCATCTCGATAATGTTGGAGGGCGTCAACGTCGCGCTCGGCGTGTCGGGCAGCATCGCGGCGGTGAAAGTCGTCGAACTCGCCCACGAACTGCGTCGACAAGGCGCGAGCGTGCGCGCGGTGATGACGCCGGCTGCGGCGGACATCATCCACCCGTGGGCGGTCGACTTCGCCACCGACGGGCCGGTCGTGACGGAGATCACCGGCGACGTCGAACACGTCGAACTGTGTGGCCGGGACGGGTGGGCCGACGTGCTGTTGCTCGCGCCAGCGACCGCGAACACGGCCGGAAAGATCGCCGCCGCAGTCGACGACACGCCGGTGACGACGTGTGCGACGACCGCGCTCGGTGCGGGAGTCCCGGTGGTGATGGCCCCCGCGATGCACGAGCCAATGTACGACCACCCCGGTGTTCTCGACGCGCTCGATACGCTGGAGGCGTGGGGGGTGCAGTTCGCGGCCCCCCGAGTCGAGGAGGAGAAAGCGAAGATCGCGAGCGAGGCGGCGATCGTCACCCAGGTCGCTCGTGCGACGACCCCGAGCACCCTCTCCGGTACACACGTCGTCGTCACCGCGGGCGCGACGAAAGAGCAGATCGACCCGATCCGGGTCCTCACCAACCGAGCGTCCGGGAAGACCGGGCGGGCGGTCGCTCGCGCCTGCTACGTCCGCGGAGCGTCTGTGACGCTCGTTCACGACGGCGGCGACGTGCCGTACGCCGACGTGATCGGGGTCGAGACCGCCGACGAGATGATAGACGCCTGCCGAGCGGCGGCGGTGACCGCGGACGCGCTGGTGTCGGCCGCAGCCATCTCGGATTTCACCGCTGATGCGGTCGAAGAGAAGATCCGGTCTGGCTCGCCGCTGTCGGTCGACCTGCAGCCGACACCGAAGCTCCTCGATTCGGTACGGGCCGAACATCCCGAACTCCCGCTCGTTGGGTTCAAAGCTGAGACGTCGGGCGACGACGACGACATGCTCGCCGAGGCAGAACGGATCCGCGACCGCGTCGGCCTCGCGTTCGTCGTCGCCAACGACGCGAGCGTGATGGGTGCGGATCGGACGCGCGTCCTGCTGGTCGGCGGCGCGGGAACCGACCCGGAGGAGGCGACGGGGACGAAAGACGCCGTTGCCGGCCGGATCGCCGACAAATTAGGTGAGACACTGGGGCTGGCCGAGTGACTGCCGACGGAGTTGACCCGGCGCCGCTGTCCGAGAGCGTGCAACGCCGGGGGGTCGAGACGGATACAAACTGTTTTGAGTCGGTAGAATCACCCGTCGGATAGACAGCGACATGTGCATCCAGACACCCATCGCCGACACCGCTGGGGGTGGGACGGGTGGCTGACGACGGCGGCTCTCCCCCACCTCGCGGTCCGGTCGTCGTCCCCGTCGAGTCCACTCCGACCCTTCGCGCGACGGTTGCACACGCCGTGCGAGCAGCCGCGGACGGCGAGTTCGACGCCGTCCACTTCGTCGTTCTCGCCTCGTGGCGTCACGACGACCCCGAAACCGCCGACCGTGCGGCGAACGCCGAACGCGTCCTCGAGAAGGCGAAGACGTGGGCGACCGCCGACCTCGCGGAGGCGAACGCCGAGGGCGTCGAGGTCGTCACGCGGATCCTCGGCGACGCAGAGTACCTGTTTGGCCCCGCCGATTACGCCCGCGAGCTTCTCACGTACACCGACGAACGCGGCGCAGACACGGTGATATTGGACCCAGAGTACACGCCCGTCGGCAACACGACGCTGCTCCAGCCGCTGGCGTCTGAACTGTCGAACACGGGCCTCACGGTTCGTGAAGCGCCGGTCACGCGACCGACGCGTCGTGAGCGGCTGGTCGAAGAGGCCACCGGTCGCCGATTCGCTGCGGTGTTTTCGGCCTCGCTACTGTTTTATTTCGTGCTCGGGGATCCGTTCTACTGGTTCGACTGGGTGACTGGCGTCGCGAGCGCGACCATCGTCGCCATCACGCTCTCGCGGATCAGCCTCGATGCAGAGCCGTCGATCCCGGGAACGCCGCTGCGGATCCTCCGCGGGCTGGTGTACGTTCCCGTCCTGCTGTTCGAGATCATTCGGTCGAACGTCGTGGTCGCCCGGGTCATTCTCGACCCCCGGCTGCCGATCGATCCGACGCTAAACCGTGTCCGAGTGCTCGTCGGGAGCGGACTGCCACTGATGACGCTCGCGAACTCGATCACGCTGACGCCGGGGACGCTCACCGTCAGAGCCCGCGACGGCGACCTCTACGTCCACTCGCTCATCCCGTGGGCCCGCGACGGTCTGTTCGGCGGATCCTTAGAACGGTGGACTCGGTTCATCTACTACGGCCGGGAGGCCGCTCGGCTTCCTACGCCGCGCGAACGCGACGACGTGGCGATTTTTCAGGGTCCAGACGCGACCGAGCCGTTCCCTGCCGCTCGTATGGACGGAGGAACGGCGTCGGATGCGACCGGTGAGGACGGTGACGGGGATGCGGCGAGCGGCGAGCCGACCGAGGACGACGCCGACCGCAGTGGCGACGACGACACGGCTCACGATGCCAGGACGAATCGAGCCGTCGACGGGGGACGGGACGCTGACCAGTCCCACGAGGTGACCGAATGAGCTTCGTCGAGACGACGGTTGTCGCTGGCTACACGGTGAGCGACTTCCTGCTCGCGGCCGCGGCCGGCTTCGTCGTTCTCGCGGTCGGGATGCTCTACCGCGCGGTGAAGGGGCCGACGGTGCAAGACCGGGTGCTCGCGGTCAACGTACTCGGCACCAACACCGTCGTCATCCTCGCGATGCTCGGCGCGGCGCTCTCGGAGCCGACGTTTCTCGACATCGCGCTGATCTACGCGCTGTTGAACTTCCTGATGGCGGTCGCCATCTCGAAGTTCACCGTCGAGCGGGGTGGTGTCCTGTGATCGAGACGCTCGAACCGGCGCGGATCGCTCTCGTCGTGCTGTTCGTGCTCATCGGGCTGTTCTTCACGTTCGTCTCGATGACGGGCGTGATCCGCCTGCCCGATATCTACTCGCGGGCACACACCGCCTCACAGGCCGACACGTTGGGAGCCGGGTTCGCGCTCGCCGCCGTGGCGCTCGTGATCGGCTGGGAGGGTGCGGGGTTCAAGTCCGTCATTCTCCTGTTTTTCATCTTCATCACGAACCCGACGGCGGCCCACGCCATCGCCAGAGCAGCCTTCGAAGAGGGAATCGTGCCGTGGACGGAGGGTGACGAGCGCCGATGACGGTTCTCTCAGCCCTCTTGTCGACCGTGTCCGCGCCGGCGCCGGTCGTCGGACAGGTCACCGCCATCGAGGCGAGCCTGTTCGTCTTCGTCGTCGTCACGGCGATCGTCACGGCGCTCGCGCGTGACGTGCTCGCCGCGGTGATCGTCTTCGGGGCGTACAGCCTCGGGATGGCGGCGCTGTACACGTTCTACCGTGCGCCCGATGTCGCGATGACGGAGGCGGCGATCTCCGCCGGTGTGACGACGATCCTGCTGCTGTTGACGCTCGCGAAGACGACACGCGTCGAGTACGACGCCGCCTTCGAATCGGTGAACCTTCCCGCTGCGGGCGCGGCTGGCCTGCTGTTCGTCGGTCTCTTGTTGACGACGGTCGAGATTCCAGCCGTCGGTGACCCCGACGCGCCGGTGTGGAGCAACGTCGACGTCACCCAGTGGTACATCTCGGAGACGTACGCCGAGACTGGCGTCGAGAACGCCGTGATGGCCGTGCTCGCCGCGTTCCGTGGGTTCGACACCTTCGGCGAGGCGGTGGTCGTCTTCGCCGCCGGAATCGCGGCGCTCGTCGTCCTGCATCGGGAGGTGTTCGCATGAGCGATATCCCAGACACACGGGCCGACGACGAACTCGACGACGTGGGCGACCACCAGATCGGCGGCGCCGACGGCAACACCCCCCGAGACGCCGCCGCCGACAGCCCCGAGAGGGGCCTCGTGACGGACGCCGACGGGGCGTCTCGCACCGACCGACTCGGCTCGGAGGGTCGGCAAGGAACCCCGTACACGGAGAGTCAAGTGATCATGCCGACCGTGAAGATCGTCGCGCCGTTCGCGTTCACCTACGGGCTGTTCGTCACGTTCCACGGCGGCGGCTCGCCAGGGGGTGGGTTCCAGGGCGGCGCGATCATGGCCGCGGTCGTGTTCATGGTCGCGTTCGCGTTCGGCATCGAGGCGACGCGTAGCTGGCTCGCGAACTCGGTCGTTGTCGGCCTCGCGGTCGGCGGCACGCTGGTCTTCGCCGGGCTCGGGCTGGTCACGATCACGCAGGGAGGCGCGTTCCTCCAGTACGAACTGCTCCCGGTGCCGCTGTCTGAGATCGACCGGGTGACCTACGGCATGGAGGCCGTCGAGATTCTCGGGATCGCCTCGATCGTCAGCGGCGTGCTCATGGGGCTGTTCTTCCTGCTGGCTCGGGGGTTCTACTCCGACGAGGAGGCGGGGTACGGGGACGACGACCCCGGTCGAGACGACGGTCGCGCTCGGGCCGACGGGGGTGAGGACCGATGAGCGTCGCGTCAGCCGTTCCTGTGTCGGCGTTGGACGCGGTGGCGACGACGGGCAGCACCGTCGCCTCGGCTGCTGTCGTCGGCACCGCCGGCGTCCTCGACGTGCTCGTCACCCGTCACGCGTACGTCGTGTTCGCGCTGCTGTTGTGTGTCGGACTCTACATGATGATAGCCAACCAGAACCTGATCAAAAAGATAATCGGACTCAACCTGTTTCAGACGGCTATCTTCCTGTTGTTCGTCGTCTCGGCGTACGTCGAGGGCGGGGCGATCCCGATCATCCCTCCCGGAACCGAACCGGGCGCGGCGTACGCCAGCCCGCTTCCGCACGTGATCGTGCTCACCGCTATCGTCGTGGGGGTGAGCCTGACGGCGGTCGGGCTCGCCCTCTGTATCCGAATCTACGACGAGTACGGAACGCTCCGGGTCGACACCCTCCGTGACCTAATGCGCGAGGAGGAGTCGCTTCCCGCGACGATCGACCTGACCTCGGGGGCTGCTGCCGATCCCCACGCCGACGGAGGTGAGACTGATGAGTGACGTGCTCCTCCCGGTCGCGGTCGTCGTCCCCATCGTGGCGGCGACGCTACCGTTGGCGCTTGGGATCCGATACGACGAGGTCGGGTGGCCGATCGCGGCGGGGACGAGCCTCGGACTCGTCGGAATAGCCGGAGCGGTCGCCGTCGAGGTGTACACGTCCGGGCGGTTCGTTCACGAACTCGGCGGCTACGAGCCGCCGGTCGGTATCGAACTCGTCGCCGACGAGCTCTCCGCGGCGGTGCTCCTCCTGATCGCGCTCGTCGCTGCGGCGACGCTCGCCTTCTCGCGGGTGGCCGGGCCGCGTGGCAACGCCTTCTACAGCGGCTACCTGCTGTTGACAGGGGGACTCTCCGGCGTGGTGCTCACCGGCGACCTGTTCAACCTGTTCGTCTTCTTAGAGATCGTCGGACTCACCACGTACGCGCTCATCGCCGCGGACCGGTCCGGCGCGAGCGCGTACGCGTCGGTGAAGTATCTCGTGTTGGGAACCGTCGGTGCGTCGCTGTATCTCGTCGGGGTCGGCTACGTCTTCCTCGCCACGGGGTCGTTGAACATGGTCGATCTCCAGACACAGATCGTCGAACAGGCCGGCCACACGGACCCGCTGATACAGGCCGGATTCGCGTTCATCGTCGCCGGGTTCGCGCTGAAGATCGCGCTGTTTCCCGTCCACACCTGGCAGCCGGACGCCTACCAGCGCGCACCGGACGCCGTGACGACGTTCGTCGCCGCGCTGGTGTCGACGGCGGCCGCGTACGCGCTGATCCGTGTGACGTACACCGTGTTCACCGTCGAGTTCCTCGTCGCCAACGAGGCGATAACGACCGTGTTACTCGGCGTCTCTGGCGTCTCGATCCTCGCAGGGTCCGTGCTGGCGGCGATGCAGTCCGATCTCAAGCGCATGTTCGCGTACTCCTCGGTTGCGCAGTTCGGGATGATCGCCGCCGCCGTCGGACTCGCCAACGAGTGGGCGCTGCTCGGCGGAATCGTTCACCTGCTCGGTCACGGACTGTTGAAGTTCGGGCTGTTCCTCGCGGCAGGACTCCTCGCTCTCGGCTACGGTGCGCGGCGAGTCGAAGACCTCGCGAGCTTAGCCCGTCGTGCCCCGTACACCGCGGGGTCGCTCGCCGTGCTCGGGCTCGCGCTGGTCGGCATTCCGCCGTCGATCGGGTTTCTCGGTAAGTGGTACATCGCCTTCGGGGCCGTCCAGGAGGGCGGTATCGGGGGCGACGCGGTCGGAATCGGGATCGCGGCCGTGATATTCATTAGCACGCTGTTCACGCTGGCGTACATCGCGCGGCTGATAGAGCGGCTCTACTTCGCCGGCGTCGGAATCGACGACGGCCACGGCGGTGAGGACCACGGAGCCGCACACGCCGAGGTCGCTGCCGACGGCGGACCCGCCGGCGACAGTCTCGAACGTGACACAGACACGGACGAGCCGGTCAGCCCCGAGCCTGGCGCACCGGCGACGTTCGGCGTTCCGGATCGTGTTCCAGTCGGCGCGTTCGTCGTGTTGCTGCTCGCCACCGTCGTCGCCGTCGCGCTCGGGTTCGCGGGGGCCACGTTCGCGGAGCTTCTCGACCCGTTCCTCAGTGAGGTGTTCACATGACCGACGTACCAATCGACGACGTACGACCGCTGTTGGCAGTTCTCGTCTCGTTCGTCGCGACGGCGCTCATCGTCGCGTCGTACCGCTCGCCGAACGTCCGTGAGGGCTGGACGCTCCTCGCGGCCGTCGCGAAGTTCGGGATCGTCGCGTCGATGCTTCCCGGCGTTCTCGACGGCGCGGTGTACGAGGCGTCGATCGCGACGTTCCTCCCCGGCATCGAGTTCGCGCTACGGGCCGACGCGCTGGGGATGCTGTTCGCGTTCCTCGCCAGCGGGCTGTGGATCGTCACCTCGTTTTACAGCATCGGCTACATGCGCGGCAACGACGAGATCAACCAGACTCGGTACTTCGCCGCGTTCGCCGTGTCGCTGTCGGCGACGATGGGGATCGCTTTCGCGGGCAACCTCGTGACGATCTTCGTCTTCTACGAACTGTTGTCGATCGCGACGTACCCGCTCGTCGCGCACGACGAGACGGACGAGGCTCGCTCCGCGGGCCGAAAGTACCTCGCGTACACGATGTTCGGCGGCGGCGTGCTCGTGCTCGCCGGCACCGTAATGGTCTACTGGCTCGC
>JARVCL010000233.1:0-3955 GCA_040405695.1 Halorubrum sp.
CAGTGCCAGAAACCTTTCAAGTAGGCTAAGAAGAGTTTCTGGCGTGTCAATACAATGTGGGTGGGGTTTCATGGATGGAGTAGAGCGACCCGGGGTGACACGGGATGTCCCGTGCTCTCGGACGTGGGTCGCATGCGGTAAACGAGGTCGACAAACCATGGAACGACGCAAGTTCATCATCGGCGCAGGGGCATTGGCATCAGGTAGCGCAGCTGCGATCGGCACCGGGGCGTTCTCGGTCGCCGAAACGGAACGTAACATCACCGCTGTAGCAGTCGATGACAGCGACGCTCTCCTAGCTCTTCATCCGGGCCTAGAAAGTGATATACTCTCAACGACCGCAATGGGGGGAGATGGAAGTCGAGATGGACCGCACTATTTAGAAATCGACTTCGACCTAGCCAATGGTGGAGACGGGATCAATCCCAATTCGAAGTACCAGCTCGGAGTCTCCCCAGAGACTGGCTCGTACATTTACGATGACACATCTAATAACGATGGTTGGACTACTGCAGAAGACAGGTACGAGGATGAACATGCGTTTCGGATCGTAAATCAAGATAGCGAGCCGAAAGATATCACTGTCGAGTTTGAGCCGAACGAAGACATAGGCAGCAACGCCTTTGGTCTCGTGGCAATCCACGACGATGAAGTAGTCAACTACGGCGATAGCAATGGTTTCACTGGGGGTACGATCAGCCACACGGCCGAAGACGTTGCAGCCGGGGATACAGTCTATGTTGTATTCGCGATGTCGATTGGCACCTACAACACTGACATCGATATGGGTGGCGAAATAACAGTTACTGCTGAACAGTAATCTCGCGGGCCGGTTCCATTCTGCCCGAGACTCACACTCCATCATCTCTGAACCGTCGAACGTCCACACCAACCAGAAGGTCCGAGAAGTCCCTGTCGCCGCCGCCGACGAGCGTCGCCTCTAGATCGCAAGCGAGCGCAGCGGCCGCAGCGTCCAGCTTCTGGATTCCCCGTACAGGTTGATCCCCGAGCAGAGCCGCCAGTCGGACCGCTTGATCGCGGGGATGCGGCTCTTGAGCGCTCAAAGATCACGCGCCATGAGACGGAGGCGTCGTCTGTCGGCGTCCCCTCGTCGCCCTCGAACCGAGCGACGAGAGATCGGATCGGCGTCGTGCTCGCCGAAATCCTTGTATAGAATGTATACATAGCAAACACTATGCCCACCAGCTCCACGCGGGTCCCTGAGGACCTCGAAGCGGAGCTCGAAGCCTATCTCGACGGGGAGAGCCTCGACCGGAGCACGGCGGTCAGGAAGCTCCTCTCGGAGGGGCTCGAGGCGTGGCAACAGGATCGCGCGCTCGAACGCTTCGCTGACGGCGACGTTTCCCTTATAAATGCCACCGAGCTCGCGGAGGTCGCGTTAAGTTAGAGGATGAGGCACTCGACTTCAGAGTGTCTATGACCGAAATCGAACGCCTCAGCGAACGTACCACGTGGATCGACTTGTCGTTTGCGGAGCGAGATCGAACGCCGCGATGGGCGATTGAAGTAGGGATCCGCTGTCACTTGGCCGGTATGTCACTACGTGAGGTAAGTAAATTTCTCGAAAGTTTTGGGATCGATCGGAGTCATGTCGCTGTTCACAATTGGGTTCATAAAGCCGATCTACAGCCGATCTCGACCGTCTCCGGGGATCAACTCGCGGTTGACGAAAAGATGATCCGCCTCCACGGCCAGAAGTTCTGGCTGTACGGCGCGGTTGATCCACAGACGAACGAGATTCTCCACGTGAGTCTCTATCCGACCGCAAATAAACAAACGACGCGATGGTTTCTGACCGAGCTACACCGGCGCGATCAACTTGACAACGTGGAATTTCTCGTCGATGACGCAGACTATCTCGGACCAGTTCTCGCTGAAGACGGCTATCGATTTCAAGTCATTCAACATGGAAATCGGAATGCCACCGAACGTGTTTTTTGGGAAATAGAACGACGAACATCATCGTTTGCAAATAGTTTTAGCAATGTCGCGCTTGAGACAGCTCAAAGTTGGCTCGAAGCCGTCGCCGTCCGCCACAATTCACGCCAAACTTAACGCGACCCTCGCGGACCTGTCTATCTGGGAGTCCGCGCGGCTCGTCGAGGACGCCGACGTTGCGTGGGTGTCCGGTGACCACCTCGAAGCCGACCTCGACGAACTACGAAACGGAGGTCCGACGCCACCCACTTATATACGGGTAGCACCTGCCGGTCAGATCATCTCTCAACGTCGTTTGACCGGTAGGTGTCCCACCTGCCACAACACCCGTCATTTCTGAACTACCAAACGTCGACACGAACCGGAAGTTTGAGACGCCCTTGTCGACTCTGACGACAAACGTCGCCTCACGATGGCAAGCGAGCGCGACGACGTCGATCTGACCCGCTTTCCTCAGCACATGAACCGGCATCGACACCGGATTTATATTTGTTCCCACTTTACGTGGGAGCATGCCGATAGTGGATTCAAAAGGCCGGATCGTCCTCCCCAAAGCGCTCCGGGAGCGACTCGAACTCGACGCCGGCACCGAGGTCGAAGTCCGCGCGGAGGACCACGTGATCGTCGTCGAACCGGAGACGGACCCGGACCGCGTCCTCGACCGCATGGACCGACTCGTCACGGAAACGGAACCGACCTCGACGGAGCCGATCCCACCGGAGTCGACCTCAACGGAGTCAACGACACCGACCGACGAGCTCGACCCGATCGCCCGGAAACACCGCGACGCCGTCCGCCGTGGAGCCGAGGACGACGGATGAGTGACGCCGGTGGACCGTACCTCCTCGATGTCGGTGTGATCGCGCTCGCCCACACCGAAGCACCGGTTCGTGACGCCGCGCTCTCGTACGTCCGGGATGCGATCACCGGCGATATCGACGCAGTCGTGCCCTATCTCGCGCTGTTCGGTGCACACGCCGTGTTGACGACCTACTACGGCCGCTCAAACGCGGAGGCGTCACGGCTCATGACGAACTTCATGGACGCGAGTCGGATCCACTGGTACGACCGTACCCCGTCGGATGTCGTCCAAGGTGGGTTCGCCCGTGCGGCCGAAGCGAACGTCGGAGGGTGGGACGGCTACTACGCACAGGTTGCCGTTGACGAGGGAGTGTCCACCGTGCTGACGATCGACGACGACTTTGAACGGTTCGACGCCTTCGCGACCGACGTGATCCTCACATCCGAGGAATTCGAGTGTCTGAACCGATATCTCGGGAGCGATACCTGACCAGGCGGCGTCATCACCCATCCGTCGAATCCCCTGTATAGAACGTGTACATAGCAAACACCATGCCCACAATCTCCGCGCGGGTTCCCGAGGACCCCGGCGGAACTCGAAGCCTACCTCGACGAGGAGCGCCTCGACCGGAGCACGGCGGTCAGAAAGCTCCTCGCTGAGGGACTCGAAGCGTGGCGACGCGACCACGCGCTCGAACACTTCGCCGACGGCGAGGTTTCATTTATCATGGCCGCCGAGCTCGCGGACCTGTCTGTCTGGGAGTTCGCGCGGCTCGTCGACGAGAGCGACACCGCGTGGGTGTCCGGTGATCACCTCGAAGCCGACCTCGAGGAGCTGTGAGCTGGGCCCTCGACGCGACCCCGCTGATCTACCTCGCGAAGGCGGAGCGACTCGACGTCATCGAGACGCTGGACGAGCCACGGATCGTGCCGGCGGCTGTCCACCGGGAGGTCGTGACCGCCGGGATCGAACGCGGCTACGACGACGCCCGCCGCAGGACTGCCGTGCGACTGCTCTATTGGCGACGGGAGGAACGTGAGGGAGCACCGGACGGTTCGTCGCCGCAACGCGGGCGAGGAGACAACGAGCGACCCCGAAACAGTCCATAGCGGGCCCTGACCGACCGACTATTTATACACGATAGCGACCTACCATCGGATAGATGGCACAGACCGACGACGCTGATGACGTCGA
>JARVCL010000234.1:0-3904 GCA_040405695.1 Halorubrum sp.
TCCGTCCGGAAGGACGACCGTCACGTCGGCCTGCGCATCGGTCTCGCTCATACCTCTCGGAAGCCGGACGAGCGGCATAAGTGTTGTTCGATCCGTCCGGGATGGAGGCCATCGTGTGGGGGATGAAAAAGCACAAATCGACCTGCAACAATTGCCTGTGTATGACCGACCACCGCGAGCCGCTCCCCTCTGTGCTGGAGACGATCGGGGAGACGCCGCTCGTTCGGGTTCACGACTCGCCAGATGCGGCCCCAGTGTACGCCAAACTCGAGTCGTTCAACCCCGGTGCGAGCATCAAAGACCGCATCGGGAAGTACATGCTCGAACGCATGCTCGAGGACGGGAGCTTAGAGCCCGGCGGGACCGTCATCGAGCCGACCGCTGGCAACACGGGGATCGGGATCGCGGTCGCGGCCGGACAGCTCGATCTCAACGCTGTCTTCGTCGTCCCCGAGCGATTCTCGGTCGAGAAACAGCAACTCATGCGCGCGCTCGGCGCGAACGTGATCAACACCCCAAGCGAGGACGGAATGGGGTTCGCCATCGAGCGCGCCCACCAGCTCGCAGAGGAGCTGGAGAACGCAGTCGTCCCCCAGCAGTTCTCCAACCCGCTCAACGCCGAGGCTCACTACGCGACGACCGCCCCCGAGGTCGACGAGGCGCTCGACGGCGAGGTCGGTGCCGTGGTCGCCGGCTGTGGCACCGGCGGTACGTTGATGGGGATGGCCGAGTACTTCCTCGAACGCGACGCCGACACCCACGTCGCCGCCGTCGAACCGGCCGGATCCGCGTATCGCGAGTTCTTCGGCGAAGACGTCGATCACGAGGAGTACAAGACCGAGGGGATCGGCACTCACGACATCGAGACGAACGAGCTGTTCGATCCCGAGTTCGTCGACGAGATCCACTCGATACCCGATCGCGACACCCACGAGGAGATGGCGAGACTCGCCAGCGAGGAGGGCCAACTCGTCGCGTCTTCGGCCGCCGCCAACGCCGTCGCCGCGAAGCGCGTCGCGCGTGCCATCGCCGACGGGACGATCGACGCGCCGGGCGACGCTGTCGTCACCGTCTTTGCCGACTCTGCGGAACGATACCTCTCGAAGGGTGTGTACCGTCCGTTCGAAGAGTGGGAGGGATGATCCGAGAGTGCCCCCGTCTCCGGGCGAGAGCTCGGGAACCGCCTACCCGCGGAACCGTCCGTGTTCGACCTTCAGACACCGATCCTGGACGACATCGACCCCGTCCGCTTCGGCCACGGCTGCCGCCTCGTCGTGCGTGATCCCCAGCTGTAGCCACGCGATTCCGGCGTCCCCGCGCGCCGCATGCCGCTCCCGGACCGCATCGAGGATCTCCGGGACTTCTTTGCTCGGTCGGAACACGTTCACCAAATCGACCGTCGTGTCGACATCGCCAAGCGCGTCGTAGGCGGTCTCCCCGAGGATCGAGTCCGCGTACGGGTTGACCGGCACGATCCGATACCCGTGCTTCTGGAGATACGCGGGCACGTCGTGTGCGGCCTTCCCGGGCGTCGTCGAACAGCCGACGACAGCAATCGTTTCCGCCTCCAGCGCGCGTTCGAGTCCGGCGTCGTCCGTGATTGGCATACTGGCCGTTCCGTGGCGAATCGTGCTAAACCCTCGTGTCCGGAGGGTCCCGCTCAGGCGAGCCGGATATCTGGCTCGTCGTCCTCCGAGAGCGTGACGATGCCGTCGAAGAGCTGTTTCAGCGTGTTGAGACTCTGGTCGTCGTGTGCGGTCGAGTCGATACTGAACAGTCCGAGGCCGTTCACGCTCTGTACGCGACCGGTGAACACGTGGAGGAACCGAAACACTGTCTGGAGGTCCGAGTACATCAGCAGTGTCGACAGCGAGTGGACCATGATGCGGTTGCGATCGATCCCACGGTCCCCGAACGCTTGGAGAAACTCGGAGAGCTTGATCCCGATCCCCGTCATATCGACGGGCGAGGAGGCGTACTTGATCCGGTCCGACTCACGGACGTCGCCGACCCCCTGTTGACGAGTGACACAGTCGACGACCGCTACCGGCTTGCCCTCGTAGGGTGTGCGCTTCTCGTAGTCGTCAAGCACGCGATCAGCACCGTCCTTCGTGGTGACGACAATCGCCCCCTCGCCCGCGTCGGTACCCGACGCGAGGACGTCCATCGCGAGCGACCGTTTTCCGGTGAGTGGGGGGCCGGTGAGAAGCAGATTCGTTCCCGGTTCCACCTCCACGTCGAGGTGGGGGTTCAGATCATACATACATGTCCCTCGGCCGCGATTGAGCCGGGTCCGGGCACTCTCTCCACTGCCGTGCCGTCCGACCGGGATACATCGACTATAAGAAACATACGTAGTCCGAATAATATTCTTTTTGATCGACGGCCGACAGACGTGTCATGTCCCTTTTCTCGGGCTCCGCAAGGAGGTCGGCGCGGAATCGCGGGAGTTAAAAGTATTTGGGTAATATCGACGGATGCAGGGCGCTTAGCTCAGTCTGGATAGAGTGCTTGGCTTCGGACCAAGTTGTCGCGGGTTCAAATCCTGCAGCGCCCATCATTCTGCGTGACGGGCAACATTTGGCAGACGGCAGTACGACGCTTATAAAGGAACCCCTCCTCGGCCGTGTTGATTTCATCACGCTTCGTGATGGGGGTCGCCGGTGTCATGCGATTCGCCAGCATTTGATTGACAGTCTAGGTAGAAAATACTATGGTCGTGAGGAGATGCGACCGGTGTTCGCGCGCGAAATTCGTCCAAATATCGTCGGAAGTTCAAGTGATGATGACCGACCACTAATGTTCAGATTCTCACAGCGCGGCATCCACCTCTTCGAGGGCTTCGAACGCGGTCTGTAACTGCTCTCGAACCTCTGTCAGGTTCGTTTCGGTCTGTTCGTCGGACGTAGCAGCTTCTATGTCGTCGATGCTGATCCCATCCCCTGAGGTTGAACCCCACGTCTCGATTGGCTGCAACTCGTCGTTGTCGAACCGCTCGACGATCGCGTCGAGTTGCTGCTGACCAACTGTTGGGTCATCAGTCTCATCAGCACTCGCATCGCGTTCGTGCGTATCACGGTCGAGTGCTTCCTCCTCGCCATGCCGGAACGCGTCGAGCGGAAGTCCGTAAGCACTCGCTCGTTTTTGCTTGTTGAACGTCGTCCTCCGCGAAATATCGAGCACATCCATAACGGCGTTCCGATCAACCCCGCGGTCCAGCGCTTTCCGAACCTGCTCGTCTTCGATTCGTTGCAGGAGCAACTGCGGGTCGTCCGGGATGTGCCCGCGTGCCGACGTCTCAATTTGCCCGACAAGACCCCACTCACCCGTTTCGATGTCCTTATCGACGACCTGCCGGTCGCGCGAGTCAACCATGTTGTCTAGCCCCATCAGCACCCACAATCGCTCGCGGACTGCAGACACGGACAACTCAACATTCAGTCCAGCCGCGATGTCACCTGTTCGCGCTGGACCTGCGTCAGCTAGATACCGCAGAATTTCGATGTCCTGCGGCAACATCACACTCAGATCCGCCTCAGTCAGCGACACGGGTGACTCGCTCGGCGTCGATCGTAGATGGATCCAGTTGTGACACGATCGGCACAGTGTTGTCAGGTTACTCGGGTCGTCCTCGTCTACGTCGTCAGGATCGCGCTCGATGTGGTGGATGTGCAGCGTCGCTAAGCCGCCGCGTTGCGGGCCGCATCGACCACATATCCGGCACTGGTATTTGTCTCTCTCCAACACCTCCGTCTGTCGCTGCTCACCTACCGAATCATGACACTCCTCTGAATTCGGCCCCTCGCCTTCCTCTTGGTCGCTCTCTGTCGGTTTATTTTCGGGGATCGGTTCTCCCTCGCTGGTGTGATCGCTTGAGGTCTGTTCGGCCGTCATGTTGACTTCC
>JARVCL010000235.1:0-3901 GCA_040405695.1 Halorubrum sp.
CTCTCGAATTGCGGACGAGGAACACCGACAATTAAATTGTCTCTGTGGGGTTGGTCCGACTGCACACAAGCCCACGACTTTAGTCGTGGGTAACTGACGTACACGAGAAGTCCAGTCTCACTCTGAGAAGTGGTAGACGAAATCGTCGCCCGAGGGTGGTCGATGTCGGTGTTGGGGGGTCGATCACCGCATCGGCACCGATCGTCACAGGACCGTCACTGTGGGAAAATCGACCAATATCGGTGAATCGGAGACTCGAGAGGACTGACGACGACGGTTACGAAGATTTCTGATGGGACCGCTGAGAGTCGAACTCAGGTCATACGGACCCCATCCGCATAGGATACCACTACCCCACGGTCCCGTGTTGCGTCTGTGAGAATGGCCGTCCGGTAATTAAGAACTTCGTTTCACTCCGGTTCGTCGTCCTCGCAGGGATACCACCCGTTCGTCCGTACCATCTCGGGTCTCTCTCGATAGAACGCGTACACCGAATGGGTCACAAGAGAACGCGTTCGAGCGAGACGACAGTTCCTGACTCGGCGTGCGGGTCGCCAACGAGTCGACCGAGACAGACAGCAGTGCCGTTCGGGGTATAACAGGCGACGAGTGGCGACTCATTGTCGGGGGCTCCGTCGGTGTCGGAGAGCGCACCGCTACCGCCAGCGTCGTCGACACCGATCACGCCGGGCGCGTAGACGGGCGCGCCGGTCGCAACGTTGCGTGCGGCGGAGGGGGCGACCGTCACCGACGGGAGGTGGACCAGCGCGTCTTCGGCCGGTCGGACGACCGCTCGAAGGAGTGTCTCGTCACCCGCTTCTGCCCAAGCGAGTGCATCGGTGAGGTCCTGGAGCGTGTAGAGGTCCGTGTCGTCGAACGGGTCGGTGGCGGTTCGCCGAAGGTGGCCCATGTGTGCGCCGACGCCCGCCGCGAGACCGATATCGTGACACAGTTTCCGGACGTACGTGCCCGACGCACAGCCGATTCGGAGCAGCGCCTGCCGGTCCGTCAGTTCGAGCACGTCGAGCGTGTGAATCGTCCGAGTACGCAGTCGTCGGGTGACGGCGCTCTTACGGGGGGGTTTCTGGTAGATCTCCGCCTCGAACTCCGCGGCAACGTCACGGAAGTCGGCCGGGGCGGGACCGTGAAGTTCGAGCACCGAGACGTACGCTTTCGTCCCCTCCAAGAAGACCTGTGCGGCGCGGGTCGCGGTCCCCGTGAGCGTCGGCAGACACCCGGTCACCTTCGGATCGAGCGTGCCGGCGTGCGCGACTCCGTCGATGCGGGGACCGTCCGGGTCGAGCGTCGCTAGCGTGTCGTTGATCGCGTCACGGACCCAGCCGGAGAGCTGGTGTGAGGACGGGCCCGCGGGCTTGTCGACGTTGACGACGCCGAATCGGAGCAGCTCTGGCACGGACCGATCGCTCGGGGGCGGTCGGAGCGGGTCTGGAGTGGTGTCGTGTGTCATTCGTGGACGAGTGGCCTGTGGTGTGAATCAGCGGAGCTGAGCGGGCCGGTAAGCGAATTAGAACCCGTGAGACACCCCGTCGATCGGTGTCTTCCCCTCGTCGTAGTCGGCGTCGTACGCTTCGATCGTCGTGACGAGGGCGTCGAGGAACTCCTCTGGGGGCCACCGAGCGGTGTTGTACGTGGCGTCGTAAATTGAGCGGTCGTCGATGTCGATGTCGTAGTACTCCAGGTACCGCTTCCGCTCGGACGTCTCGCGGCGGATCGTCTCTCGACGTGCGCGGTCGACCGATTTACCCTCGCGGTCGGCGATCCGTTTGGCGCGGACACCGATCGGGGCGTCGAACCAGAGGCGGAGGTCGGCGTGATCGGCGGCGAGCCAGCCGGCGAGGCGTGATTCGAGGACGACTCCGTCTCGCGTCGCCGCAATCTCGTGGAGCCGACGGTCGAGATCGCGGTCGATCTCGTCGTCGCCTTCGGCGTGCTCGTTGAACTCCACGGGCGTCATGCCGCGGTCGGCCGCCATCTCGCGAAAGATGTCACCGCCGGAAACGTGGTCCAAGTCCAGCGCCGCAGCGAGCCCCGCGGCGTTCGTGCTCTTCCCGCTGCCCGGCGGGCCGGAGACGGTAATCAACATATTCACTCTCCGGCAGCACCGTTCAAAACGATTGTCGTTCGCGGGCGGGACCGGGAGTCGTATGGCCGCGCCGTCACTCCTCGGGGGTCGCGGCGGTCATCGACCAAACGGCGACGAGCCCGAGCAGGACGGCCGGAATCAACGGGAGCACCAGATACGTCCCGAAGAAGGTGAGCCCGAACGAGCCAGCCACGTAGGGGTACGCGTAGATGACCCCGGGAATGACGAGCACACAGGTCAGCAGCACACCGGTCAGCGCCCATCCTTCTCGGCCGAAACCGTCCGGTTCGGCGGCCGCTTCAGCCCTCTCGTCCGACGCGTGCCCGTCGCCGTCCGTGGTGCTCGTGGTCGGCTCGCTGGGGGAGTGGACGTATCCCCCGTCCGCGTCGGTCTCAGAACTCACTGTCTGGCATAACGACTACTTTCCCAAAGCCTTCACGGTTCTCGATCAGTTCGTGTGCCCGGGCGGCCTCGCTCATGGGGAGCGTCTCGCGAACCCGTGGCTCGAACGTCCCGTTCCAGACCAGTTCGAGGACCTCGTCGACTTCGCCGGGCGTCGCCATCGTCGACCCGAGGACGGACAGCTGATTCCAGAAGATGCGGTTGAGATTCGCGTCGGGGTTCGGTCCGGTAGTTGCTCCACAGGTGACGAGTCGACCTCCCTTCGCAAGTGATCGCAGCGAGTCTGGGTAGGTGGCCTCACCGACGTGGTCGACGACGACGTCGACACCACGCTTGCCGGTCAGGTCGGTGATCGCCTCGGCGAAGTCGTTCGCCTCGTAGTCGATGACGTGGTCGGCACCACAGTCCGCGGCGTGGCGGAGCTTCGCCTCGGAGGAAGCGGTGGCGAACACCTCGCACCCGGCGTGGTCGGCTATCTGGACGGCGGCGTGGCCGACGCCGCCGGACGCGCCGAGCACGAGCACCGTCTCGCCGGCCTGAATGTCGGCTCTCGTGTGCAGCATTCGCCACGCGGTCTGGAAGACGAGTGAGACGGAGCCTGCAACCGCCCAGTCGACGTGCTTCGGAACGGGGACGAGGTTGGCCGCAGGCACCGCTGCTCGTTCCGCGTGCACACCGCGAACGTGTTCGCCGATAATGTGATAGGAGACGCAGAGTGACGACTCACCGTCCCGACAGAACTCGCACTCGCCGCAGGCGACCCCGGCGCTCACGGCGACGTGATCACCCGGCTCGAACCGCGTCACGTCCTCGCCGACGGCTTCGACGACTCCGGCGGCGTCGCTGCCGGGAACGTGTGGCATCTCGACATCGATCCCGGGGAGTCCACGACGTGTCCAGACGTCGAGATGGTTCAGCGCACCCGCTTTCACGTCGACGAGAACCTCGTCACTGGCGGGGTCAGGGTCGGGGAACTCGCCGTACTCGATCACGTCGCGGTCGCCGTGGGCTGTAAACTGGACGGCCTGCATAGTCGGACCCACCGACCCAGGTCACTAAAACTGTGTGGCCCCCGGGCGTGAGACCGGCGGTCCGTCGGGACCCGGCGTGGTCACAGACAGGACGCCGGTTGCCTGTCAACGATAGCGCCGGCTGTCTGCGGTCTGAGCAGGGTGTGAACGACACACAGCCCCCCGGTCCTTTCGTGATGTTTAAGTACGAAACGGTGGACTGTACGAGTGCACGAACTGCAGGGGTGCCGGGCCCCGAGTCCGCGAGGGCGACGATACGACGCGAGTTGCGGTAGCCAAGCCTGGCCCAAGGCGCAGGGTTGCTAACTCTGTGGCGTCACTGCCTCCGGGGTTCGAATCCCCGCCGCAACGCTCGAACCGACCG
>JARVCL010000236.1:0-19855 GCA_040405695.1 Halorubrum sp.
GAACGCGATCCATATCGCGGTTCGGATCGGTCGGGTGACGAGTCGGCGGACGTGATATCGCAGCGATGCCGCGACTACGTCCGGGTGGCGAACCGCGCGGCGAAGTAGGGTGCGACGGGAGCGGCGCATGACTTTCGCACACACTGACAGTATATACGTGTGCCTGCCACGGAGTGTCGTTGAAGCATGAACACCCGAGTTCGGGCTCGTGATTGTGGCAAGTTTTAACTCGAAGCTACCCACCTGATCGATCATGATCCCGTTGCAGGCGGCGACCCGGGAGACGTTCTGGACCATCGGTCCGGTCGGGAAGGCCGCCTTCTACTGGCTCGCCGCGGTCGCAATCCTCGTCTTCTTATACGGAGTGTACGCCCGCTTCGCCGCGTACACACAGGGACGGTCGGACCCACGGGATCGACTCGCTGACTTGCCCGCGCGAACGCTCGCGGCGACGAAGACAGTACTTTCGAACGAGAACCAGTACGACCGTGACATCTACGCCGGCGTCATGCACACCTTCGTGGTGTGGGGCTTCCTCGTCCTCGTGGTCGCGACCGCCATCCTCGGCTTCGACATCGACGTCTACCGCCCGCTCGCCGGCGAATCCTTCTGGGTCGGCGACTTCTATTTAGCCTACCAGTTCGTCGTCGACGCCTTCGGCCTGCTGTTCGTCGTCGGGGTCGGGATGGCTATTTATAAACGATACCGGAACCGCGAGGGGCGACTGTGGGGCAAACACACTTCGCTGGAGGACGACGCGTTCGTTTGGACACTGTTCGCACTCGGCGTCGGCGGGTTCCTCGTGCAGGCGGTCGGGATCGTCGGCCAACCGGAGCGCGCCGGCGAAACCGTCTCGTTCGTCGGCATGGCGATGGCGAACGCGTTCCAGTGGGCCGGACTGACACAGGCCGGCGCGGAGGCCGCTTACGGCGTCATCTGGTGGCACCACTCCTTGCTGGCGTTCGCGTTCATCGCGTGGATCCCGTACGCGAAGCCGTTCCACATGATCTCCTCGTTCGCGAACGTCGTCGCCCGCGATGAGCAGGCCGGCGCACGACTCCCGAACGTGCCCGCCGACCTCGATCACACGAACGCCGAGTCGATCGAGGACTTCACCTGGAAGGAGCTGATGGACGGCGACGCCTGCACCAAGTGCGGTCGATGCACGTCGGCGTGCCCCGCCGACACGGTCGGGCGGAACCTCGACCCCCGCGACGTGATCCTCGACCTCAAGGCGTACCGCGAGTCGGTCAGCGACGACCCGGTAGTTGGACACAGCGACCAAGTGGCGACGGACGGCGGGGCCGTTCCTATCGTCGCCGACGAGGGGGGCGTCATCGCGAGCGAGTCGATGGAGTCGTGTATGTCCTGTATGGCGTGTATGGACGCCTGCCCCGTCGATATCGAACACCTCACGGCCTTCACGAAGATGAACCGACAGCTCGTCGACGAGGGCGCGGTCGACTCGAACCTCCAGGACGTGTTCCAGGACGTGATGCGTTCGGGCAACACGTTCGGAGAGTCGCAGACCACCCGCGCCGACTGGGCGGACGAACTCGACTTCGAACTCGACGACGCACGCGAGACCGAGGTGGAATACCTCTGGTACGTCGGCGACTACCCGAGCTTCGACGACCGGAACGAGAAAGTTGCCCGAGCGCTCGCCCGCCTATTCGACGAGGCCGACGTGTCGTTCGGCATCCTCTTCGACGACGAGAAGAACGACGGCAACGACATCCGTCGGATCGGCGAAGAGTTTCTCTATCTCGAACTCGCCGGTCACCACGTCGAGACGTTCGCCGACTGTGAGTTCGAGTCGATCGTCTGTACGGACCCGCACTCGTACAACACGATCAAAAACGAGTACCCCGAGGTCGACTTCGCCGAGTTCGCTGACGACCCGATGATGCCGTTCGACCGTGAGGAGCCGTGGAATCCCGACGGAGCGGTCGACGTTCGCCACTGGACACAGGTGGTCGAAGCGCTCGTCGATACCGACCGACTCGACCTCTCTGGCGACGAACTCGACTACACCGTCACCTACCACGACCCCTGTCATCTCGGCCGGTACAACGACGAGTACGAGGCCCCCCGAGAGCTGATTCGCGCGACCGGCGCGGACCTGCACGAGATGCCCCGGTCGCGGAACGACTCGTTCTGTTGTGGCGGCGGCGGCGGCGGCCTCTGGACCGAACACGACGAGACGGTGAAACCGTCCGAGGAGCGCCTCCGCGAGGCGGTCGAAGATACCGATGCGGGCGACGCCGTCGAGAAGTTCGTCGTCGCCTGTCCGATGTGTACGACGATGTTCGAAGATGGACGGAAGACGGGCGGGTTCGAGGATGATGTCGAGATCGTCGACATCGCAGAGCTGTTGATCGAGGCGATAGAGACCGGGTCGTAGGGAGTCGGCTCGTCACCCCCTGTCAGGTTTCGCCGGCGGACGCACCGGTCGCTGCGGCGGTCCGGCGGAGGAGCGCGCGCCCGACGGCCCGGTCGCGGACCGGTGCATCACCGAGGTACTCGACGAGCGCGTCGTGTAGCAGTGCCGTCTCCGCCGGGCCGAGCGGCTCGCCCTGTTCGATACGGCGAAGCGGACGACGGTGGGGAAGTGCCCGGCCGGCGCCGGTGTCGACGCGCTCGGGACCGATCACACCGAATGGGTCGCCGTCGGGCGTTTCCTCGTCGGCCCCGTCCGTGTTTGGTGCGCTATCGTCGGTTCCGTGTTCGTGACCGTCGGCGTCGCCTCGTCCCCACTCCGTTCGCCAGCTCTCAGAACCTCCGGGCGTATCGGCAGCCACTGGCTCCCGACCCTCCCCGGCGGTCCGTTCACACGCGGCGAGCAACGCGGCGTGGGCGACCCACGCCTCCTCGCGGGTGAACGCCGGATCAGCCGATCGACCGTCTCTCGGAGGGCTCATTCACCTGAGCCTCCGTATGAACTGATATAAAAGTATGTGTAAATACGAATTTAGCGGGGCCGAGCGTACCGCTCGACTCGCCCTCGTGTGACCGTCGGGAGCGATCCCGTCGGCGGCGAAATTAGGCGTCCGCTGCTCCGGTCGACCGCTCAGACCAGTCGTTCTGCGATGCGCGCAGCACCCTCTGCGGCGGCTGTCGCGGGGTCGTCGGGAGAGACGACCTCGATGTCGCGGTCGAGTTCGGCGGAGAGCCGCTTTTCGAACTCCTCAACGAGTCCGGGGATACACGCCATTCCGCCGGTGACGGCGATCGGGCGACCGAGCGCCAGCTGGTAGGGTTTCATGTGGTCGTTCGCGAGCGCCGGGAGGAACTCGTTGGCGACGACGTCGACCGCGTCGTCGATGTAGCGGTCGACGGGGTCTCGAACGCCACGGTCGACGGTGAACTCGTGGCTCCCGCCGCCAGGCTGCTGGACCACGTCGGTGAACGGCTCGAAGTCGTACACGTCCGCGTGCTGTTCTTTGTACTCTCGAGCGGTCGTCCGGTCGATGTGGACGCGGCCTTGGCTCTCCTCTTCGACGGCGGCGACGATCCAGCGGTCGACCTCGTTACCGGTGACAGACCCGGTCGAGAACGGCGAGAGCTGCTCGCCACGCCGGTACGCGCACGCTTCGAGGGTCGTCGACCCCATGTTGACCGAAACGAACACGTCGTCGATCGCGTCGAGCCCGTCGCCGTAGGCGGGGATCGCCCCGCACAGCGACTCGGGGAAGCTCCGTGCGGCCGCCTCACCGATCGACGAGCCCTCAACCACGGACGTGAGGTTCTCGATGCCAGCTTCGTTGTCGATGGTCGGGACCGCGTAGACGACCGCGCTGTCTGCGGGCACGTCGTGGGCGTCCACGATCGCCTCGAAGAAGCGCTCGGCGTCGGCGACGCCGTCGTCGTCTTCGGGAAGTCCCGACCGAAGCATGAACCGGACGGAGTCCGGGTACTCGATCGCGGCGTCGTGGCCGAACAGGACCTGCTCCTCGCCCGTGATGGCGTCGTCGTACGTCGCCAGACAGGTGAGCGTCGAATGGCGCTGCCGCTCGCCCCGCTCGTCGGGGAGGTCGAGCACCGTCCGGGTGCTGCCGAGTTTTACACCGACCGGGGTCGGGTCGTCTGTACCGTCGAAGTCCGTCGATTCTGTGGATTCTGCGTCGCTCATTGTTCACTCGCACACGAACTGATCCGGACGATGGAGACGAGACTGATGCGGTGGTCGGCCGGAGTAAACGGCCGATCGTGCCGCGGGGCGTCGAAGCCGGCAAGCCGGCGTTTCAGCGCCGCCGCAACGTCGGGGTCTATCCAGCCGACCTCGGCGTAGTACGAGAGCGCGTCCCGGCTCCGGAGGTGTCCGCCGACGTCGACGAGGTAGCCGATCCAGTCGGCTACCTCGCGTTCCGCTGCCGGGCCGCCGGGCACCGTCTGCAGGTAGGGTCGCTCCCCACCGTCGGTGTGGCGCAGCCCCCGCTGACGCCCCAGAAGTTCTGTGAACGCGGCCGAGCGTGCCGCCTGCTCGGCCCGATTCCGGTTCGGCTGCCGAAGCGACCGCTCCCGAGCCGCCTCGTCCGTGCTCGCCTGCGTTCCCGCAAGCCAGCGCAACTCCTGTACGTCGTATCGTCGTGGATTCAGACTCATGTTCCGTCCGTCGTTCGCGTCCGTACTGGGGGAGTACCGGGCGGTGTATATGAGGGTTCTCCCGCAGTTATCAGCTATGAGAAACTACTCCCGCTGTCTTGGGCCGAAGCGGGCTCAGAGCGACGATGCGGCGCTGTGAGTGGCTCACCACCCGTTCCCGTCGTGGACCCGGTCGACGATTCGACTCGCTGCGGCGACGCTTCCGACAGCCAGCGCTGCGCCGGCGACGACATCGACCGCCCAGTGGATACCGAGATACATCGTCGAGACCACGACGCTTGCAGCTACGACGCCGGCGACTGCGGTCCATCGCGGGAGCTCGCGACGAGTCGAAACGGCGAGCACGAACACCGTCAGGGAGAGCGACGCGTGCAGCGATGGAAACACGTTCGTGTGGACGTTCACCTGCGAGGTGAGCTCTGTCACCGCCGGAAACGCGTTGAACAGCGGCTGGTCGGCGGCCGCCGTCGCCGCCGTGACGCTCGTGGGGTCGGTCTCGATGGGATCTGCTGGATAGTTTCGCGGCCCGTACGCCAACACGGCGGCGTAACAGACGACTGCGACGGCGTAGTTGATCGCGTACGACATCACGAGCGTTTGGAGCGCACGGGGGTCGTCGACGAACAGATACGCGACGAGCGGGAACGTGAGCAGCACGGCGTAGCCGAGCACGTACATCGGTCCGAAGTAGTACAGCGACCACCCTGGAAGCGCCGCCTGGAGCTGACCGACGAGGTTCCCTTCGACCGCGTGAAACCACGCGGTGGCCTCGACCCCGTACTGGTAAGCGAACGCTTCGGTCCGATCGAGCAGTCCCTTGTTGAGCGCCACCACCACCGCGAGGCCGCCGACGAACGGTGCGGCGGTCCGGAGTCGCCCGCGAAGCCGTCGGCGGTCGGCGACGACTGACCGGACGCGGTCGACTCCGAGACAGGTCGGAACGAGGACCGCGAAGCAGACGAGAACGCACGCAACCAGCGCGGCAACGAGGACGAACAGCATCGATTCTCATACAGGGACCCCGGATACATGACTCTCGGGGGTTTCGTCGGCGGCGACCGTACCTGTCGCCCGTCGGTTACACGCGCTCGTCGTTCTCGTCAGCCCACGGAAGGGGCTCGGTACACCAGTGACAAAACTCGATGTCGGCGTCGGTCTCTCGACCACAACTGGGGCACTCGACCTGGCTCGTGCCGTCCTCGTCCTGCCCGACGACCGCCTCGGGCGGAGCACCGCTGGACGCCTCGCTGGCGCGGTTGCGGATCGCTGCGGCCGTGGCGTCGGCACGTTCCGCGTTCGCCACCACCGCCTTACCGACCAGCAACGCGTCGAGCGCGGACAGCGAGACCAGCAGTCCGACCGGGAGGAACACGTCGGTCGGGACCGTCGCCGTAATTTCGGCGACTGAGGCGGCGGGGTCGATCGGGCCGGCGTCGTACAGGGTGTACAAGACGAGCGCCCCACCGACGATGGTCGTGTGCCACACGATCGCCCGACCGTAGCGGCGTAACAGGAGATGTCCGAGCCCCGGGAAGGCGATCGCCAAGAAGGCGGCGAGCGGCGGGAGCAGACGGCGTCGCATATCGTCTGTTTTCGCTGGCCGCTATTTACCGGCTACGGTGTCGGCGTCCCAACCGACAGCCACGCCGGCCCACCTGCCTGCCGTTCATCGGGCCACCGACAGGGTCCACGCTGATCCAGATAACAACGATTAATCGGCCTCCGCGTCTTCCTGACGGTATGACACGCGAGCGGGCGACCGCGTTCGTCCCGGGTCACGTCACCGGCTTCTTCAGCGCGCACCCCGCAACCGACCCGGCGGTCGCTGGATCACGCGGCGCGGGGGTGACTCTCACCGACGGCGTCGAGGTGACGGTGACGATCGACGAATCCCGAGACGCCGACACGAAGCAGACCACGAACGGCGACCCGCGCCGGGTCGCCCCGGTCACCGACGTGCTCGACACCCTCGGTGTCGACGGCGCGGTCGCCATCGAGACCGAACTCCCCGTTGGAGCCGGCTTCGGTGTCTCGGGCGCGGCCGCGCTCGGAGCCGCCCTCGCCGCGAACGCCGCCGCCGACGCCGGTCGCTCCGAGAACGAACTCGTGCGGATCGCCCACGAGGCAGAAGTCGAGTGCGGCACCGGTCTCGGCGACGTGGTCGCACAGGCCCGTGGCGGCGTTCCCGTGCGTCTCGATCCCGGTGCACCCGGCTACGGTGTGATCGACGGGATCCCTGCACACGCCCGCGTCGAATACGTCACCTTCGGGGAGCGATCGACTGAGGCGGTCCTCGCCGGCGACACGACCGCCCTCTCTACGG
The DNA here is from genome assembly GCA_040405695.1 of Halorubrum sp. Classification (GTDB taxonomy): domain Archaea; phylum Halobacteriota; class Halobacteria; order Halobacteriales; family Haloferacaceae; genus Halorubrum. The sequence goes on from JARVCL010000236.1 coordinate 6,929, forward strand.
CTGGTGAACGCGCCCTCGACCGGCTGCGTGCGGATCCTCGGCTAGTGACGCTGATGGGTGCCTCACGGACGTTCGCCGAGGAGGCGGAGCTGCTCGTCCCGGCCGTCGCCGAGGCCATCGACGCGGTCGACGCCGCGACCGACGACGACGCTCCGGGAGCCGCGATGGCGATGCTCGGTCGGACCGTCTTCGCACTCGGCACCGGCCTCTCGGACGCCGGCTACGACCCGACCGTCTGTCACACGCACGCGGCCGGTGCACGACTCATCGGCGGCTGAGGCGGGGCCGACCCGCCATCGATCGGGCGACACTCACCGCAGATTCCTCGATGGGGGAACCGCGAGGACTCGAATCCGCTCGGCCTCTGGGTTCGGAATCCGCTGGGCTATCTACTCCTTACGCTGTTCGTCGCAGAATAGTCCCGGGCGGATTCGAACCGCCGTCAATGGCTCCAAAGGCCATTATGATTGGCCACTACACCACGGGACTACAACCGTGGGTAACCGGCGCTGACTCAAGTAGGTTACCTTCCACGGCGGACAGGTCGGGCGCTCACGCCCCCTCCTCAAGCCGTTCGTACCGGTCGCGAAACGCCTGGCGACACGAGCCACAACAGAAGTGATACAGCGTTCCGTCGACCCGCTCTGAGATTCCCTCCGCGGTGACGGTGTTGTCACACTCGACGCAGTCAACGGCGAGGTCGGCGTCCCCGAGGCCGGGCGACCACTCCTTGCGATCCACCACCCGAACGGTGAGGTCCCGAACGACGTCGAGCCCCACAGTCCGGCCGAGGAATCCGCGAACGTCGTCGTCAGGCACACGAACGAGTGTCGTCACGTCGCCGTCGGCGGTCAGCGTCGCGTGCTCGACACGGTCGTGAGCTGTGAGCGTGGTGTAGACGTCGTCGGCGTCCGCAGGGGCGACGTCGATCTGCACGAGCACTTCCAACCCCGCAGAGAGGGCGTCGGCGTCGATTCGGAGCGTGAACCCCTCGATAACGCCCGCCTCGCGGAGGCGATCGACACGGTCCGAGACCGCCGGCGCAGAGAGGTCGACCCGCTCGGCGATGTCGCTGAACGGCCGTCTGGCGTCAGCCAACAGCAGTCGCAGGATCTCTCGGTCCGTTTCGTCGAGGGTTCGCATACCCTGTCGTTCAGAACGTGACGGCAAAAAGCGTCGTGTCGCGGCGGCCGGTGACCCCTATCGACACGCGAACAGAGGGAAAGCGAGTTATTCGTGCCGGTCGAACCCTCGTCCATGACGACGATCGAGATCGACGGCATGGCGTGTGACGGCTGTGAGGAGAACGTCGTGGAGGCGCTCTCGGCGGTGCCCGGCGTCGAAACGGCGACCGCGGACCACGAGACGGGGACCGCGACCGTCGAGGGCGACGCCGACCCCGACGCTCTCGTAGCCGCCGTCGAAGCGGCCGGCTACGAGCCGATCGCCTGATCGGGTCGGCCACCCACGTCGTGCGCGAGTGGCCGAGAACGTCGATACGGGATACGACGGGCACGGGCCGTCTCACACACCGGGTCACCGCGCGCCGTCCCCTATCTGCGAGTGCTCTCCGCCCGTTGCTGTCGCCGCGGTGTCGCCGCGGCGATCCACGTGTATCTACCCCGACCCGCATGACAGCCGGCGGAGAGTCGACGCCCCGGCTCGTCTGACGAGGTTTTTACGTTGATGCAGGCCCACGAGCGACTGTGAGCGTCGTCGTCGCAGTGAAACCCTCCGCCCGGAAGCGCAACGCCAAGGTGGGGCGGCTCGTCTTCGAGGACGGCTCGCGACACCCTTTCGAGAGCCGTGCGGCCGCCGAGCGCTGGGCGGACGACCTCTCGACCGGCGACGGCCACGTGTGGGTCGCCAGCGCCCACCCCCGAGACGAGGGAGACGCTGACCTGTACCTGGTCTCTCGGGCGACGAACGCCAAACTGGAGGCTGCCTACGACAAGCGCCGCCGCCGCCTCCGGGGGAACCCGGATCCGGAACAGGAGTCGCTCGGCGGCCAGCCGTGAACGGCCGACCGGTTGCGATCAATCCTCGACGATGTCGTCGCGAAAGCCCTCGACCGCCTCCATCACCGCTTCGCGGTCTTCGCTGTCGATGTCGAACTCTCGAAGTGCGGCGTCGAGGTGTGTGGCGACGATGTCGAACTCCTCGTCGTCGATGCCGAGTCCCTCGTGAGCGTCTCCCATCTCCGCGCCCTCGTACTGCATCGGTCCGCCCGTCACCGCGCTCAGAAACTTCGTCTGGTGGGAGCGCTGCGCCGCCATGTCGACGTCTTCGAAGAAGTGTGCGACCCGATCGTCTGCGAGAATCCGGTCGTAAAACTCGTTGACGACCGCTCCGACCGCGGGCTCACCGCCGAGCCGTTCGTACAGCGTCGGCTCTGCCATACACGCCTCTCTAACTGCCACCGTATGGGCCTTTCCCTCCAGCGGCATCGCTCACGTCGGTGACAGCGCCTCGCGCTCTCACGGCCCTCCCGATGTCGCTGGAGCAGTACGACGCGTCCGACCGACGCGATCACACCCCCTGCCCCGACGATGCACGCCGCGACGAGCCGAACGACCGTGCCTCGACCGGCCGCGTTCGCGATGCGTCCGGGTCGACCGGCGACGGCGATGACCGCTCCGGCGACGACGGGGGGACGGCACGGTCGAACACCTGTCGGATCGGGTCGTGCTCACGCAGGAAACTGGACGCCGAGGCGGAGATTTGAACTCCGGTGTCCGAATGGACAGTAGATTTCGAATCTACCGCCTTGGCCAGGCTAGGCTACCTCGGCTCAGTCACAGATTGACGGGTTCGAATGTTATGGGTTTCGATCGCCGGTCACTCGGACCCGCCTGCCCGACAACGCTTTTCGGGTCGGCTGCCGTGACTCGTGTATGGACGTCCCCGACGCCGCCGACACCTGTGCTCGCGTGATCGACGAGGTCGGCTCCGCAGTCGTCGCAGACCGCGAGTTTCTCGACCGCGTGACACTCGGGATCCTCGCTCGCGGACACGTTCTCTTGGAGGACGTGCCTGGCACGGGCAAGACCCTCTCGGCGCGGTCGTTCGCGACCGCGCTCGGCTTGGAGTTCTCTCGGATCCAGTTCACGCCCGATCTGCTTCCCTCGGATGTCACCGGCACGAACGTGTTCGACGAGAGCGACGGCTCTTTCTCGTTCGCTCCGGGACCGATATTCGCGAACGTCGTGCTTGCCGACGAGATCAATCGGGCTCCGCCGAAGACGCAGGCCGCGTTACTCGAAGCGATGGAAGAGGGGCAGGTCACCGTCGACGGTGACACTCACGACCTCCCGGACCCGTTCTACGTCATCGCGACGCAGAACCCCGTCGAGAGCGAGGGGGCATTCCCCCTTCCAGAGGCCCAACTCGACCGCTTCATGGTGAAGACATCGCTCGGCTATCCGGACGAGGCTGGTGAGGTCGAAATCCTCCGCCGGCGGGCCGGACGAACCGACCGGAGCCCGAGCGTCGAACGCGTCCTCGACGCCGGTGCGGTGACCGACCTCCGAACCGTTCCCGAGTCCGTCCGCGTCGACGACGACCTCCTCGCATACATGGCGTCGCTCGCGCGAGCGACTCGCGAGGACCGCCGCGTCGCCGTCGGCGTCTCTCCGCGAGGAACACAGCGGCTGTTCGAGGCCGCCCGCGCGGCCGCGACACTCGCCGGTCGACCGTTCGTCACGCCCGACGACGTGAAGCGAGTCGCTCGGCCGACGCTCGCGCACCGGCTGGTGTTGACGCCGGACGCGACCGTCAACGACGTGGACAAGACGGACGTGGTCACGGACGTGCTCGACCGCGTGGCGGTGCCGACGGTGGAGCCGACGGAGGTGTGAGAGTCGGTTCAGTGTGGTCCGGCCTCGGTCGTTGTCCAGTTCGGTGTCGACGCTCCGACCCGAGCGTGTGCGCCTCAGCGTCTGTCTCGACCCGCGAGCAGTTCAGATGCCGTGAGCAGCGACTCCAGTTCGACGCCGTGGTCGGCCAGCAGCTCTGTGGCTCCCTCCTCGCGGTCGACGACGACGAGGACGCGCTCGACGACTGCGCCGGCCTCTCGAAGCGCCTCGACGGCGTCGACGGCCGACTGGCCGGTCGTGGCGATGTCCTCCAACACGACGACGCGTTCTCCCTCCTCGAGCCGTCCCTCGATTCGGTTCCCGGTGCCGTACGATTTGGCCTGCTTGCGCGCGATGACGTACGGACGGCCGAGTTCGGCGGCGGTCACCGCCACGAGCGGCACCGCGCCGAGCGCGACGCCTGCCAGCTTCGCATCCGTCTCTGCCACCCGGTCGGCGAACGCGTCGGCGATTAGCCCGAGACAGTCGGGATCCGTCTCGAAGAGGTACTTGTCCACGTAGTAATCGCTCGTGCCGCCGTGTGAGAGCTCGAACTCACCGAATCGAACCGCGTCCGCCGCCCGCAACGCGTCGATCAGTTCGGTTCGCTGGTCGTCGGTCATGTCGGATCGGGCTCGTGGCGCGGTAATAAACCGGTCGGAACGGCTACCGTCACGGCAGCTGCTACCAGACAGCTGTTGTAACGGCACACGCCGTCACGGCGGTCGTCGCCGCGTGAGACACATCACCCGTCGGTCGCTGGCTCGGCGGCCGGCAGCCGGAGCCGGACCGTTGTGCCTTCGCCGTTGAGCCCGGGCTCGAACTCGACCGTGCCGCCGTAAGACTCGACGACCCAGGCGACGATCCACAGCCCGATCCCCGAGTTGTGCCGAAGCTGGGTTATATTAACGCTGTTCCGTCGATCCCCAGATCTGATATTCGGGCCACACGCCTCCGATACTCGTTCCGCGCTCGGTCGGGTTCTCGCCGTTTCCGTGTGTCTCACGACCCGTTCCACGCTCGCGTCATCGGTCGATCCCGCCGTCGCCGTCGACGACGGCCGCGACCTCCTCGGGCGTCACGACCGCGAGGTCGCCGTCGACGGTGCGTTTCAGCGCCGCGGTCGCGGCTGCCCACTCCAGGGCGTCGCCCACGTCGCCTCCTGCGATCCGCTTCGCGAGGAACCCGGCAACGAACGCGTCGCCGGTGCCGATCGCGTCGTGGGTATCGGCGTCGAAGACGTCTTGCTCGTGAACCGACCCCCCGCGAAGCGCGACCGCACCCTCTCCTCCACGGGTGACGACGACGCAGTCGAAGTCGTGCTCGGCGGCGAGCCCGTGGCCGATCTCGACGGCGTCGCCCTCGCGGTCCAGCACCGCTCGCGCGTCCCGTCGAGGCACGAACAGGACGTCGACGTGTTCGAACAGAGTCTCGTACGCCGCCCGTGCCGTCTCGGGGTCCCACAGCTTCGACCGGTAGTTCAGGTCGAACGTCCGGGTGACACCCGCCTCGCCTGCCGCTCGGAGGAGCGCGGTCGTCGCCTCCTGCGTTGCCGCCGAGAGCGCCGGCGTGATCCCTGTCGTGTGGAAGTATGCCGCCGACTCGAACACCCCCGTCGGGAGCTCCGCGGCATCGACCGTCGTGATCGCCGAGTTCGCGCGGTCGTAAATCACGTCGGTGCCGCGCGGCTCCCCGCCGTGTTCGAGGTAGTACGTCCCGACACGGCTCGCGGTCGGGTCCATCCAGGCGACTCCCGTCCGGACGCCGTGACTGCGGAGTTCGCTCACGACCCGACGGCCGAGCGGCGAGTCGGGGAGCTTGGAGATCCAGGCGGCATCGGCGCCGAGCCGTGCTGCGCCGACTGCGACGTTACTCTCCGCGCCGCCGGCCTGCACGTCGAACTCTCGGGCCGTCTCCAGTCGATCCCCACGCGGCGGAGAGAGCCGGAGCATCGTCTCGCCGAACGTCACGAGATCCGTCACGCCGACCACCACGTGAGCGCGGCCGTTGCCGTGTGCATACCCCTGTATCCGTCGTCGGCGTACAAAAACGACCCCGATCCGCTCCCCTCACCGGAACACCGAGGCCAACACGACCGCGCCGAACAGCAACAGCGCGAGCGCCGCCACCGGCTGTCCTCCGGCGGCCGCGGCGTAGGTCCCGTAGACGACGACGGCCGAGACCGTCCCAACGAGCAGGGTACTACCGGCGTGGACGGCGACGTTCCGTCGTGCTCGGGCGTCCCGACCGACGTGCTCGCCGAGCGACAGCCCGTGGTCTGCGGTGTCCCACCCCACCGTGAGCGCGACCGCGGCGACCAACAGCGGCTCTGCGCCCCCGCCGGAGCTGGCCGCGACGACGATCCCGGCGACGCCGACACCTGCGCCCCACGAGAGGATCCGAGCGGAGCCGACGACGGTTCCGATCCCGAACCCGGCGAGCGAGAGGCCGACCACCGCTCCGCCGACCGGGGCCGTCACCGCGGTCACGAGCGTCGCGAACGTCGCCGCGCCGAGCGCAATTCCAACCACGAGCCACGGCGGCCGTGTGTCCCGTTCTACGTCGGTGGCGGGGCCGCCTCCCTCATCCGGCGACCGATCGTCGCCGCTGGCTCGGCGTCTCCCCCGTCTTCGTCGTCCCCCCGCTCGCCTCCGCCGTCGGCCTCCCGAATCGCTGTCACCACTCGTCTGTCCTGCACCGCTCATCGCGACCACCGCCTCTCAGCGCTCGCGACGGCCGCCGGAAACGATCGGTCGCCCCACTCGAGGACGCGGATCCCAGCCGCCCGGAGATCACGGAGCCGCTCGTCGCGTTCGAGCGCGACGAGCTTTCTTCCGGGCCCGGAGGCCGCCTCGCCAGCCGCGTCGTGCCGTTCGGCTCCGTAGATACCGCTCCCGAACCCGCGAGCATCTGTTTCGTCTCCCTCGCTGGGGTCGCCGGTTCTCTTCTCCGCGTCCGTGGTGCCGCGTTCACTGTTCGCCGTGACGCGTCCGCTTACGGTCGCGTTCGGGGAGAGCACTGTCACGAGGTGGCCGTACGCGTCGAGTCGTCGCGCGATCGACGCGGGGTATCCATCGACCAGTGGACTGAACAAAAGCACCTGCGCGTCCGCCGGGATCCGCCGACGGAACTGCCGGAACCACAGCGACGGATAGAACCGTCCTTCAGGGGGTGTCGGCGCGAGCGCAGGGTCCGTCGCCAGCGTCTCTCGCCCACGGACCGCGTGATCGGTGCCGGCGCCGGGCGAGAGCCAGCAGTCACGCGACCCCATCGCGGCGATGCCGACACGATCACCGTTGGCCAACAGGGCGGTGAACGCCTGACCGGCCGCCTCGACGCTCGCTTCGACGGCGGTCTCCGCCGACGGCGACGGGGCCACGTACGCCGCCTCGCGCGCATCGATCAGCAGGACGACGGTGGCCGCTCGCTCCTCGCGGAGGTCGAGCGTCGCGAGTTCGCCGGTCCGCGCGCGTCGGTTCCAGTCCACTCGCTTGAGTGGGTCGCCGCGTCGATACTCGCGGGTGGCGTAGAACTCGACACCCGACCCTCCCATGTCCGTCGACACGCGACCGTGTGAGACTGTCGTCAACCCTCGTAACGGGAGGTCGCCGCCGGCGGACAGCTCTGGCGTACACTCGATTCGCGTCGGCGTCTCGACCTCCGTCAGCCGCTCGCGAGACCCGGCGGGACTTCGCGTGACCGCCCGCATCGTCTCCCACTCGTGGTCGCCACGGGTCGCGCGGACGGTGTACATGACGGAGACGGTCGCGCCCGGCCGGAGCGCGGTTGCAACCCGAGCGGGGCCGTCCGTCACCTCCAGCGCCGGCGGGACGCCGTCGACGAGCCGAAGGTCGAAACACGGAGCCGTCCCGACGTTTCGCGCCCGAAGCGTCACCGTCACCTCGTCTCCCGGCTCTGGGGTCGAGTCGCTGACGGTACGCGACACCGCTAATTCGGCCTCTCCGGCCTCGGCGACGCGTGCGTACAGCCCGTATCCGATTCCCGCCGCGCCGACGAGCACCGCGGTGGGCTGTCTGAGGACGACGCCGACCCCCACGAGTGCGAGCGCGACCCCCGTCACCCCCGTCCAGCGACCGGTGTCGAACGCACGACGTGGGTGTCGTTCGGTCGAGGCGTTTGCGTCGTCGCTCTCTCCGTCGCCGATGTCGTCGACCGACCCGTCGTCGGGGGCCGCCGTGTCTCCGTCGCCTGTCACGCTCCGTTCGTCCGTCGCACCGGCTGTAGCCGCCGCCTCGACGCCGTCTGCCACGCTGTCTTCTGTCATCGACTCTCGTCCTCCGATCCGGCGTTCGCCGCGGTCTCCCCACGGGCTACGCGTTCGGTCTCGTCGACCGCGGCGGTGAGGCCAACACGGTACGTCGACGGTCCGAACATCCCGCCTCGGAGCCGGTCCCGGAGCGGGTACTCGACCGACGACGAGAGGAACGCGGCGGCGGTCCGGTCGTCGGTCCACTCGCCGCGCTCGACGAGCGCCCGGGCGCGGTCCTGTGGACAGTTCCACTCCCGGGCGACCGCCCGAACGGCGACCGACCGAACTCGGTCTCGCACCTGTTCACGCGTTCGCCGTCCGCGGCGTCGTTCGTCTGCGACACGAGTGATGTCGGCATCGAGGTCCGCGCCGGGCACCGCCGCCGGCGCGCGTCGCTCGGGCTCGCCGAGATCGACACTCGCCCGCTCGCGACCCCGTCTCGCGTTTGCGTACCGGAGCCCTTGAAGCACGCCCAACACGCCGACCAGCGTGACGACGACCCCCGAGAGATCGAGCGCGCCGGCGACCCCCACGTCGAATGCGACGAGAAACCCCGCAGCGACGGCGACGACCCCGACGGTCGCGAGCGGGCGCACTACCGGTCACCCCGTCTTGGAGCGCCGTCGCTCCCGCCGCCGGTTTCGTCGTCTTCGCCGTCGCTCCCGCCGTCCGCTCGCTCGTCCCGTCGGTGAGCCCGTCCAGAACCGCCCCCCGGGTGTCCGTCCGTTCCGCCGTGTGCCGTCTCGATCCGCCTGAGCGCGTCGACGGCCTGCCGCTCACGGTCGTCGGTCGGGTCCGCGCCGCCGTACCGTACCCGCTCGAAGACGGCGGTGAGCTGAGAGACGGGCTCCTCGGCGACGCCGGCGTCGACGGCGGCCGACGCGAACTCGGCTGGCGTCGACGAGGCGGGTCGGTCGATGTCGAGCGTCTCCGTCATCTCCCGCCACGCGCGGTACACCTCGTTGCCGGTGGTCTCGGATTCGATTCGGTCGGCCGCTACGCCGGCGGTTCGCGCGACCGCCGCGAGGTCTGGGTCGGTTGTCGACGCGTCCTCCGCGTCGCTCTCGCCCGGACCAGACGCGGCCTCGTCGTCACCAGTCGCCGAGAGCAACACCAGCACGCTCGCGACGATGGCGACCACCACGACCGCGACGAACAGGAACTCCGGCGTCGAGACGCTGCCCGACCCCTCACCGAACCCGCCGCTCCCGCCGCCGCCACCCTCCACGAACGTTCCGTTCTCGTCGCCACCGATCCCGAGTGTCTCACGGTCCGGGAACTCCAGCGGGCGGCACAGCGACAGCAACAGCAACATCGTCCCCGTCGGGAGTCCGACCGTCGCCGACACGACCACGGCGGCGAACGCCGACTCGGTGTCCCGGTACACGAACAGCCCGACCCCGAGGAGGAACAGCCCGAACAGCAACAGTCCCGGTGGTTCACGCAGCCACTCATAACAGATCGGTGGGAAAGCGACACCGAGTTCACCCCCCGGACTACTCGTCGGGCCGAGGTCCTCGGCCGTCTCGCTCGGCCCTGCGCCGCTCCCCGCCGGGCCGCCGCCGAACCCGCCTCCGTCGCTCGGTACGGCAGTGTCGAGCGTCGCCGCGGCGACACCGAGCGCGACGACCGCGAGGAGGGCGAGGACGACCGCTGCGAGGGTCTCCCGTTTCACGCCGATAGATACGGTCTCCGGTGGGTATACCTTTCGGCGACTGCGACCCAGCAGTCGGGTGACACGACGTCCGATCGTCCGGCCACGTCAGCGTCGCCGTCGATCAGCTCTCGTGTGTCGTCTCGCTGCTGTCACCCTCCTCGGTGTCGGCGTCGACGTCACCGTCTAGCACCGTCGCCGGAAACAGCTCGTCGACAGCCGGATCCGGGTCGACGAGCCGGTAGTCGATTCCGTCACGCTCGACGACGCCGGCCGCCGCGAGGTGATCGAGGTGTGCTGAGGCCTCGCCCGGGCCGTGGAGGACGTGGATCGCTTCGAGATCACCGAACAGCGCCGCCGAGACCTCCCACACGGTGGCCGGCCCGGCCGCTAAGACGTCGAGCACGCGGCGGGTACGGTGTCGGTGGTGGGCGAGTATCTCCGCCGCCCGGTGACCCGGTTCGTCGATCCGCTCGCGGTGGCCCGGGTGAGCCGCGCCCCAGTCGAGCGCGACGATCCGCGCGAGGCTGTCGGCGTACGTTTCGAGCGGATTGGTGACGCGAACGTCCGCGCCGCCGACGTTCGGCGTGTACTGCGGGAGCAGGGCGTCACCGGTGAACGCCTCCACGGGGTCCTCGTCTCCCACCCCGTGTTCGGTGCGGTCACTCGCGTCGCCGCCAGTCTCGTTCGCGGACAGTTCTCGGGGGTCGAACGCAAATCCGGAGAGCCCAGCGGTGTGGCCGGGCAAGTGAACTGCGGTCAGCGTGATCGCTCCGAGGTCGAACGTCTCCCCGTCCGTGAACGGTGTGACGGTCGCATCACGGCCGCGAAGCCCAGTTCCCACCGTCGAGAAGAACTCGCGCAGGCGCTCGCGGGACTCGTCTGGCATCCCCCAGCGATCGAACACGGCAGTCTGTGTCTCGTCGTCCTCGGCGAAGTGACGCTCGCTCCCATCGACGAGCGACGCGTCCGCCTCGTGGACGAACACCTCGGCGTCGCCTGCCGCTTGGATCTCACCGGCGAGGCCGGCGTGGTCGGGATGCCAGTGGGTGAGAAACACCGCGTCCACGTCTGTGAACCCAACATCGTGGTCCGCGAGCCCCGCTTCGAGCTCCGTGCGCGTGTCGGGCGTCGCGACGCCGGTGTCGACGAGCGCCGTCACTCCCCCGTCGATCAGATAGGCGTTGTTCTCGCCTTCGAAGACGGTGTTCCCGAGCTGGATGCGTTTCATTACGTGGGATCCGCGAGGCGTCCTTTTGAGGATTGCTACCCGACCACGTTACCGAGTCCGATCCGACCCAGCCGGCCCGATCCGCCGTAGCCCACTCTTTACGGCTCTGCGGGTGTCCATGCTCCCTGTCGTACCCCTCGGCTGTTGTTCGTCTGTCGGGTCGGACAGCTATGGGGTACGAACCGGAGGATCTGAACACCGAACCGGCACAACAGTGACGCCGCCTCCTGCTGGGCGTCAGATCGTCTCTCGTGGCGGTCGTCCTCGTCGCACGCTGCGCTACTGCCCGCTCTCGTCTCCCGGTCCCCGAACGCCAGCCCGTCTCGTCTCGAACGTATAGGACGGATGAAACGAAGGTTGAAGCCGGTCGTTCACGATCGACCAGTACATGGAGGCCGTCAACCCGGCAACCGGCGATCGGATCGAGGAGTACACGACTCACACCACGGCGGACGTCGACGCCGCGCTCGACCGTGCGACCGACGCGTTCGACGCGTGGCGGGACCGTCCGCTTCGGGAGCGTGAAACGCTGATAGCGGCGGCAGCGGACGTGCTCCGTGAAAACACCCGCAAGTACGCGGAGCTGATGACACGGGAGATGGGGAAACCCATCACACAGGCGGAAAGCGAGGTCGAAAAGTGCGCGTTGGTCTGTGAGTACTACGCGGAACACGCGAGTGCTCACCTTGGAGCCGACCACCATCCAAGCCCGCCCGGTTCTACGGTCAAAACCGTCTACGATCCGCTGGGGCCGGTGCTCGCGGTGATGCCGTGGAACTTCCCGTTCTGGCAGGTCTTCCGCTTCGCCGCCCCGTACCTCACCGCGGGCAACGTCGGGGTGTTGAAACACGCGTCGAACGTTCCCGGCTGTGCGAAAGCCATCGAGGACGTGTTCCGCGAGGCGGGCTACCCAGCGGATGTCTTCCAGTCGCTCCTGATCCCGTCAGATCTGGTGGACGACGCCATCGGCGACGACCGCGTGCGTGCGGTGACGCTAACGGGAAGCGGTCCGGCGGGTCGAGCCGTCGCCGAGAAAGCCGGCGAACAGCTCAAAAAGACCGTCTTAGAGCTGGGCGGCAGCGATCCGTTCGTCGTCCTCGACGACGCCGATGTCGAGTCGGCCGCAGAGACCGGTGCGTGGGCCCGGAACCTCAACAGCGGTCAATCCTGTATCGCGGCCAAGCGGTTCGTCGTCCACACCGACGTGTACGACGAGTTCTTGACCCGGCTCGTCGAAGAGACGGAAGGGCTCACCGTCGGTGATCCGATGGACGAGACCACTGATATCGGGCCGCAGGCACGCGAGGATCTCGTACAGGAGCTTCACCGGCAGGTCGAAGCGAGCGTCGCCGCCGGTGCGACGCTCGTCACCGGCGGCGAGCGGCTCGATCGCGAGGGAGCCTTCTACCCGCCCACGATCCTGACCGACGTGCCCGACGGGTGTCCCGCGGCCGAGGCAGAGCTGTTCGGTCCCGTCGCGGCCGTGTGGGAGGTGTCCGACGAGGCCGACGCTGTTCGCGTCGCCAACGACACGCGGTTCGGACTGGGCGCGAGCGTGTGGACCGCGGACCGCGACCGTGGCGAGCGCGTGGCCCGCCGGATCGACGCCGGCTGTACGTACGTCAACCAGCTGGTGAAATCGGACCCACGAGTTCCCTTCGGCGGGGTCAAAGACTCTGGATACGGCCGTGAACTCGCCGGCGTCGGCATCACGGAGTTCCTCAACCGCAAGACCATCTGGGTCGAGTGACTTCTCCCACGACTAAACTCGTGGGCTTCCCTCACTGAGGGTTAGTCCCACGTCGTCTGGGGAGTTCGTAGGTTCCATCTCACCGTTGGTTCCCTTGAGTACGACCTGCGTTTCGGGCTGAGCCACAACAGCCCCCACCGTCGATAGCGGACTCTGAATGTTCTTACC
>JARVCL010000237.1:0-3857 GCA_040405695.1 Halorubrum sp.
GCGTACAGCCAGGCGAAAACGAACGGCGAACTCGTGTTCACGGCCGGGCAGATCCCGCTGACACCGGACGGAGAACTGCTGGCTGACGCGCCGATCGCCGAGCAGACCGAACGGGCACTCGACAACCTCTTCGCCGTCTTGGCGGAGGCGGGTGCGGACCCGGACGACGTGCTCAAGACGACCGTCTATCTCGCGGATATCGACGACTTCGACGCGATGAACGAGGTGTACGCTGGCTACTTCGGAGAGTCGCCGCCGGCACGATCCGCCGTGCAGGCCGGCGCGCTCCCGAAGGGAGCAGGCGTCGAGATCGAAGCGGTCGCATGCGTCGAATAGGATGACTGCGGGCGGTCCGAAGCGCAGCGCAGAGGTAACTGACTCGAGCGCGACCCGCGAGGAAGAGAGTGCCGAGAGACCCACTCCCGAGACAGAGGGCGTGACCGAAGGGCTGGCCTCTGAGTCGGAGAAACCACGTGCGGGCGTCCCCGCAACTCGGCGGAACCGTGTGAAGTCGGCGGCACTGTGGGGTGCCGTCGGTGGATTCGCGTTTCTCGTTCTCGCGCAGGGGTACCTCCTGCTCGGCGGAACGCTTCCCGTACCGTACGCGTGGCTCTTCGGTCTCGCTGCGGCCGTCAGCGTCGGGAGCGGCTGGATGACGTATCTGACCGAGCACCGGATCGCCCGGAAGGGACGGAAAAGAAGGACTTAACAGTCCTACCGAACTACCTCAACGTGAGCCAGGATGGCCGAGTGGTAAGGCGCACGCCTGGAAAGCGTGTTCCCTTCCGGGATCGGGGGTTCAAATCCCTCTCCTGGCGTTGTTATTGACTCCGCGACGGCGAGTTCCGACAGCGTGTCGACGCGTCGTACCGATCGGTCGAGCGCCCGCCACAAGATTCATATGCATGTGAGGTGTTGACACACCTGATCATGCCGGACACGAAATCGGGACGCGAACGGAAAGGCCGCGACAAACGCCGCCAACTCGAGAGTCATCTCAACCGACGAGAGCTCGAAGCGTCCGAAGAGCCGCCCGAAGCGTCCCTCGACGAGGTCGACAGCGACTTCCTCACCGATCCGACCGACCTCGACGAGTGAGAAACGAAGCGGCGCTCCGCTATCCCACGTCGGCGAGGCCGTAGCCGCCGACACGTCCGACCGGCCGTTTGTCCGTCCGTACAGGTGCTCGGTGGCCTGTGGCGAGTGTGAGCCGACCGGTCGTTCTGGTCGCCAGTATCCGGTCGCCAGCGACATCCGAAGCTCCTGTCTCGAGTGACGGACCTCACTCGATGCCTCCATCGTCGGTATATAAAAACGCAGAAAACCGTCTGTTCGGCGCGCCGTGAGGGCGTGATAATAGTCAACACGAAACGTTGGCGATAGCCGCTCTGTGGTGCGGTTCTTCGATTCATATCGGTGACTGTCTTCGATCGAACGGTACGTTCGTAGCGATGGCTTTATATAGAATCACAAACAATCAGACGATGTATGAGCCAGCGAATGCAGCAGGGTCAACCGATGATCATCATGGGCGACGACGCCCAGCGCGTCAAGGACCGTGACGCGCAGGAGTACAACATTTCCGCGGCGCGTGGCGTCGCCGAGGCAGTACGTTCGACGCTCGGGCCGAAAGGAATGGACAAGATGCTCGTCGACTCGATGGGTGACGTCACCATCACGAACGACGGCGTCACCATCCTCCAAGAGATGGACATCGACAACCCGACGGCCGAGATGATAGTCGAGGTTGCCGAGACCCAGGAGGACGAGGCCGGCGACGGGACGACCAGCGCGGTCGCCATCGCGGGTGAGCTGCTCAAAAACGCCGAAGACCTCCTCGAGCAGGATATCCACCCGACAGCGGTGATCAAGGGATTCAATCTGGCGAGCGAACACGCTCGCGACCAGGTCGACGAGATCGCGACGGCAGTCGACCCCGAAGACACGGAGACGCTACAGAACGTCGCCGAGACGTCGATGACGGGTAAGGGGGCCGAGCTCGAAAAGGACGTTCTCGCGGACCTCGTCGTCCGCGCGGTCCAGGGTGTCACCGTCGAGGCCGACGACGGCTCACACGTCGTCGACCTCGCGAACCTCAACATCGAGACGCGAACCGGTCGCTCGGCCGGCGAGTCTGAACTCCTCTCCGGTGCGGTGATCGACAAGGACCCGGTTCACGACGACATGCCGACGGACTTCGCCGACGCGAACGTCCTGCTCCTCAACGACCCGATCGAGGTCGAGGAGGCGGACGTCGACACGTCCGTCAACGTGGACTCTCCCGACCAGCTTCAGAAGTTCCTCGACCAAGAAGAGGAGCAACTCCGCGAGAAAGTCCAGCAGATCGTCGACAGCGGCGCGAACGTCGTCTTCTGCCAGAAGGGAATCGACGACCTCGCTCAGCACTACCTCGCGAAGGAGGGGATCCTCGCAGTCCGCCGGACGAAGAAGTCCGACATGTCCTTCCTCAAGAACATTCTCGACACGACGATCGTCACCGACCTCGACTCGGCGACGAGCGAGGATGTTGCCTCCGGGTCGGTTCGACGTGACGCCGACGAGGAGCTGTTCTACGTCGAGGGTGAGGACGCTCACGGCGCGACGCTCCTCCTGTACGGCTCCACCGAGCACGTCGTCGACGAGCTCGAACGCGGCGTCAACGACGCGATCGATGTCGTCGCCACCACGGTCTCCGACGGTCGGACGCTCCCCGGCGGCGGTGCCATCGAAGTCGAGCTCGCCCGTCGACTCCGCGATTACGCGGACTCCGTCTCCGGTCGCGAGCAGCTCGCCGTCGAGGCGTTCGCGGACTCGCTCGAACTGATCCCGCGCGTGCTCGCCGAAAACGCCGGACTCGACTCGATCGACCTGCTCGTGGACCTCCGTGCGGCCCACGACGCTGGCGACGCACACGCCGGGCTCAACGTCTACACCGGTGAGGTCGAGAACACCTTCGACGCCGGTGTCGTCGAGACCGCTCACGCCAAGGAACAGGCGATTGCGTCCGCCGCAGAGGCCGCCAACCTCGTGTTGAAGATCGACGACATCATCGCCGCTGGCGACCTGTCGACCTCGGGTGACGACGACGAGGGCGGCGCGCCTGGCGGTGCTGGCGGCATGGGCGGCATGGGCGGCATGGGCGGTGCGATGTAGAACCGGTCCGGAACGTCACCCACCGATCCCTCCGGTTCGCACCGACCCGTGTCGACTCATCCGGCAGTCGTCGCCCCGAACGCCGAACGCCTTCTGCGATGCGGCTCAGACACCTTCTACCGCACCCGGTTTTTCCCCCGTCGGTGACGGCGGCAGCACACCCGCGTTCGAAAGGGTATAAATAGCCGACCGGCAAATCCTGCGACATGCGGACGTTACTTCTTAACAGTGAGGACGTCGACGAGAACGCCCAAACCGGTCGCGTCATCGACGCGGTCGAGGGCGCGTTCGTCGCCTACGAGCGCGGCGACGCCCAGATGCCCCCGAAGTCGTACATCGACCTCCCGGCGTACAACGGCGACTTCCGGTCGATGCCCGCCTACCTGGACGCTGGCGACTGGGACGCCGCGGGGATCAAGTGGGTAAACGTCCACACCGACAACCCGTCTGACCACGACCTGCCGACGGTTATGGGAACGATGGTCTACTCCGACCCTGCGACCGCGTTTCCCCTCGCGATCATGGACGGGACCGCGTTGACGATGAAACGAACCGGTGCGGCCGCGGCCGTCGCCACCGACTACCTCGCCGTCGCGGACGCCGACTCGCTCGGGATCGTCGGCGCGGGCGTCCAGTCGTACACGCAGCTGGAAGCGATAGCCGAGGTCCGTGACATCGAGGAGGTCGTCGTGAGCGACCTCGAC
>JARVCL010000238.1:0-3855 GCA_040405695.1 Halorubrum sp.
GCGCCCGCATCGACCCGTTCGCGGACGAGGTCGTTGAACGCTTCCTGCAAGAGCGGGTCGAGTCCGGAGGTCGGCTCGTCGAGAAGGAGCAGGTCGGGGTCGTGCATGAACGCCGCGACGAGCGCTACCTTCTGTCGGTTCCCCCGAGAGAGGTCGCCGATTCGACGAGACTCATCGAGTCCGAATCGGTCGACGAGCGCCGTCCGGCGCACCTCCCCGCGCAGGTCGGCTTGGTGATCGAGGAACGCACCGGCGGTTCGATCCTCGTCGAGGCCGGGGTCACCGGGCAGATAGCCGACGGCTGCGCGAGCTCGACGGAGCGCGGCGTCGTCGGTAATATCGTGCCCGAGGAGAGACCCACCGCCCGCGGTCGGCGTGAGGAAGCCGAGGAGAGTCCGGATCGTCGTCGTCTTTCCGGATCCGTTCGGGCCGAGGAACCCGAACACCTCGCCGTCGGAGACGGTGAACGAGATGTCCTCGATACCGCGGACATCGCCGTAGTATTTCGTGAGCCCGGCGCACTCGATGGCAGTCATGCCGGTGACGACTCGTCGTGACGTGGTAAAACGTGTGGAAGAGGGGAGACGCTGGATCGGGGGTCGATCAGCAGCTGTATGCTCAGTCGATGAACCCGAGGGTCTCCTCGATGCGGCCGAGTTCGGGACCAGTCGTGTCCTCGCCGACGACGTATCCGTTCGCGCCCGCGACGAGGCCGGAGCCGACGAGCGGGGCGCCGTAGTTGATCGTTCCGAGGTCGGCGCGGACGTCGAGCGCCTGTTCGACGGCTTGTAGCTCGGACTCGCGGGATTTCGGGTGGCAGAGAACGCCGGTGTCGTTGGCGACGGCCGCGGTGCCTACGGTTCGAACGTCCGCGAGGTCACCACGCTCAACCGGCACTGACAGTGTCTCTTTGACCGCCGTGATGGCGTCCCGGGACAGGTCCGGGTGGACGTACGCACCGTAGTTGTTCACGAGGACGACGTTGCCAGCCGCGTTGATCCGACCTGGAAGCTCACTGACCTCGCGGTCGGCGGCCTCGGCGATCTGATCACGCTCACGTTCGGTGGCGCGCTCGGAGACGAGGACGCCGTTCTCGTTGCCGGCGACGAGAGACCCGACAGTGTTGGAGCCGCCGACGGTGGTCGCGAGTACGTCAGCGTCGAGCTCTTCGCCGAGGTCCGCGGCGAGGTCGTCGTCGACATCCGGCCTGACGAGGAGGAGGTCGTCGACCAGACGGGCGAAGACCCCCACGTACGACGATCCGGTGAAGGTCGCCCGTAACACGTTACTCGGCGTGTTCGGCTTCGACGACCGGGTCGCCGTCCTCGATGAATCGGGCGGCCCGGACGCGGAGCTTGCTGGGTGGGTTCTGTCGTCCGTTGGCCCAGACGGCCTCGTTGACCGAGGCATCGAGAATGACGTCCTCGCCGTCGACCGAGAAGTGTTTCGCGAGGTGTTCGCGGACGATCTTCACAGCGTAGTCGGCGCGCTGCTGGACCGGCTTGTCCTTGGCGTCGCGGAGCGGAACGGTGACGACGCGCTCCTCGAAATCACTCGTGGACATCTATTCGTCGAGGTCGTTGCGCCGCCAGTTGCGTCGCTTGGGGTTTCGCGTGACGTTCATGTCCGTCTTCATCATGACCCACGCAGGAACGCGGGTGTTCTGGCGCTCCGCCTTCGCCAGACGCTTCTTTTTGGCCTTCGATTTGTCTCCCATAGTAGCACGTAGTTCCCGCGGACCGCATAAAACCCCTTCCATACGGATCGGACGAACCGACCACAACGAGCGTATCGAACGCCCAATCGAGTCCGGGTCGCGGTCGACCGACATCTCACCACCGGCGCTCGGCGAGGTCGAGATAGATCTCGTAACACCGGCCGAGAACCGGTATCGAGACGCTCTCGGTGTCCGTGTGTGCTTCCCCCGGCTCAGAAGGACCACAGATTACAGGCTCCGTTCCGGCACCCGCCAGCCACCCGGCGTCGGTCGCGTGCGGCTTCACGACGTGTTCAGGGGTATCGAGCCCACGGTCAGCGTGAACTCTCTGAGACGCATCGAGTGCGGCCGCCGCGAACGCGTCGTCCCCACACGCCATCGGTGGGAGGTCTTGGTCGACGGTCCACTCGACACCCGGAACCGTGTCGACCGCGCAACCGAGGTTCGCTCGGTCACCCGGAACAGTCCGCTCGTCGATAGTGACCGTACAGCGGTCGGGGATCGCGTTCCACGTCTCGCCGCCGTGTAGCTTCGTGACCGCCAGCGACCCGGTCACTGTCTCGTCGAACACGGTCGTCGCCGGCGCGTCGAGCCCCCGGACGACATCGACCGCGTCGCAGGCACGGTACACCGCGTTCTCACCTGCTTCGGGTTCGGAGGCGTGTGCCGCCGTGCCGGTCGCCACGAACGTCGATGCGCGTCGCCCCTTGTGCGCCACGGCAACGTCGGTGACGCCCGGCTTCGAGTAGTTCGTAGAGCCCTCAGCGACGAGCGCGTACTCGGGTCCGAATCCCTCATCGATCGCGTGACGCGCACCCTCCCCGCCGACCTCCTCGCCGACGAACGAGGCGACTACGAGCCGGCGACTCGACGGCGGCGTCGCGTCTCGGAACGCGAGCAGGCAGGCCGCGACGGCTCCCTTCATGTCTGCCGCACCGCGACCGTAGATTCGTCCGTCGCGCCGCTTGACGACGTACTCCCCAACACTCCCCTCACCGGTGGTCTGCCGGTCAGCAGGCGGGACCACGTCGTGATGGCCGACGAGCGCGAGCGTGTGGGGCGGGTGTGACGCCTCGTCCGGGTCATCGCTCTCGCCGCCGAAGTCCTGCGCACCCTTATAAGCGATGACGTTGCCGACGGCGTCGCGCTCGACGGTCGCGTCGGTCTCCGCGCGGAGCCACGACTCGATCGCGTCGCCGGCGGCGGTCTCGTCCTCGTGAGAGGGGATCGCGACCAGGTGCTCGGTCAGCTCCGCGAGTTCGTCCGTCTCGTCCATGTCGACTCGTCCGTCTGAGGATATATAAACCCGGTTCGGCGCGGTTGCCCTCGCCGCTCACGTCGTGAACAGCTCGGTGTCGTCGGGCACCGCGAACAGCCCCATGCGGACGCCAGCATCGAGCCAGCCGTAGCCGTACGAGTACGACGCGAGCGCGTTCACGGGGTCGTCGTCCGCGCGGAAGTGGCGACCATCCGCGAGATACGACTCCGCCATTTCAAGGGTGTCCGCGGCAGCCACGCCGAGCGGTGTGTCCGACGGCGGTCGGGGTTCGGCCGCCGCGATCGCGTCCGCGAGCATCCGCTCGTATCGGTCCGTCTTTTCCTCCAAATCGGCGCTCATACGGTACCGTGTTCGGGTGTGAGTAAAACGTCGGCGGCGGTACGGGGACGTGGTGGGGGAGAAGGGAGTATATAACCCGGGACTGCGGACTCGAGAAGCGTTTATAAGTCGTCCATGATCTCGCGGCGCTCCTCGTCGCTCAGCGAGGACCATGCCGCGATCTGTTCGAGGGTGCGCCCACAGGCCGTACACTCGCCGTTTTCGACTTCACAGACGTCGATACAGGGCGACTCCGTCACGGCGAGGCTCCCCAGTCGTTCGCTTGATCCGCACGCATACCTGAGGGTTTGCTGGGGCGAAAATAAATGTGGGGGTCGGGTACGATGCGTCATATGCTGGACCCACCCGTCTGGTGGCGTCTTCAACCCCAAATTGGCGGTTCTTCTGGGTCATGCGAGTTGTTGGCATCGAGAAAGGGGTATGGGGCCGGAGGGATTTGAACCCCCGATCGACTGATATCTCCGGTGCGCCTCGGAACTCCAGAGGGTCGTCAACACGACCGATGATCAGTCGGCCGCTC
>JARVCL010000239.1:0-3841 GCA_040405695.1 Halorubrum sp.
CGTTCACCACACCAGCGGACCGTCAGACGATCCTTGCGGTAGGTGTTAGTACGTGACTGATTCTCTCGTCAGACGTTAACACCTTCTATATATTATATTTCTGAGTGGTGTGTGACGCCTCACAGGACTCCCCCGCGTCTGTTCACTCTCTGTGGTGCGATAGCCACGTATCTCGTACACCGTGTTCAACGATACATGTTACGTATCTAGATAAATACCATCTGCAGCGGCGACCGCAAGCCGGACGTGCTGGCAACGGCTGGCGTCCACTCACATCTCGTGTGCGACCCACGTGGCCGTTGCTTTCCACGTTACGACGACCTCGCGCCCGTCCACGAGGCTGAGTCGGGTGGCACTGTCTTCGGTTACGAGTGCACGAAACGTGCTGCCGCCGACCTCGATACGAACCGTCGAAACCGTCTCTCCGGGGTCGATCCCGTCGATCGTCCCAGAGAACTGGTTCCTCGCACTCGTCGAATCTGGGTCGGGAGTTGCAGTCGGGTCGAGGAGAGTGACCGCGTCCGCACCGATTCGAATCTGGACGGAGTCGCCCGGTTCGACCGCATCGTGGAGACCGCAGATCGTTCCGCACTCGGTCGCCACGTCTGCCAGTTCTCCGGTCACGGTGTCGACCGTTCCGTCGAGCACGGTTTCAGAGACTCGCGCAGTCGCCGAGAGCGCCAACTGGAGTCGTTCGTACTGATTCAACAGCTGTACTGCGTTTTCGGTCAGTCGGCTCCCGCCGCCGTCGGATCCTCCCCGATGCCGCTCGACGAGGTCGCCGAACGCCGATTCGAGTTCGTCGATACGTGAGAGGTCTCTGGCACGCGACCGACCGAGGACCGAGGCGGCCTTCGCTACCGATCCCGTCTCGCCGATCGCTCGAAGCAGTCTGACATCACGCTCGCCGAACTCGATGTCGTTCCGAACCAGCGTCGCCCGCCCTTCCCCACGCATTTCGGCCATCAGTGAACACGTACTCGGGGAGGCGGTTAGACTCTTTTCCGCCGGGTCGTTACGGGTCAATAGACGAGTTCCCCCTCGATGAACTTCCGGGCCCGGGGATCTTCCGGCGCCGTGAAGACCTGTTCGGCAGGGCCGAACTCGATGATCCGTCCGTCGAGCATCACTGCCACCCGGTCGGCGATACGCTCGGCTTGATGCATGTCGTGGGTGGCGACAGCGACACCGAGCCCCCGCCTTCGTGCCGTCTCGATCGCCTCTTCGATGACCGCCGTGTTTCGTGGGTCGAGTTCCGACGTCGGTTCGTCCAGTAACAGGAAGTCGGGACGATACGCGAGCGCGCGGGCGAACGCGACTCGCTGTGCTTCACCCCCCGACAGCGAGGATGCCGACTGCGTCGCCGCGTCGGCGAGACCAACGACCGCTAGCGCCTCGCTGTTCTCGTCCTCTGCGGGCTCGTCGCGAAGTCGCGAAACCCACTGCGTGATTCGGTCGCGCCAATCGCGCCGGATGTGACGGCCGTACTCGACGTTACGACGGACGGTTGCATCGAAGAGATTCGGCTCTTGGAACACCATCCCGACCCGGCGTCGAGCGTCGAGGCGGGCACGCTCGGAGAGCGACCACACGTCGGTGTCGCCCATCTCGACGGTTCCCGTGTCCGGCCGAGAAAAGAAAGACAACAGTCGCAAGAGCGTCGTCTTCCCCGTCCCGGAGGGACCAATTATGGCGACAGTCTCTCCCGGATCGACGGCGACCGTCACCCCATCGAGGACGTCGTTGCCGGCGAAACTGTGGCTCACGCCTCTCACCGCGAGCCCGTCGTCCGTTCGCTGTGCGGGGTCGCCGCGAGGCTGCTGCATCAGATCCGACCCCCGCCTATCCGTAGGACGATACCGTTGATCAGCAAGACGAGCGCCACGAGGATCCCACCGAGTATCATCGCAGTTTCGAAGCGACCCTGGCGAGCTTCGAGTTGGATCGCCGTCGTGAGCGTGCGTGTGATGGCGGTACCGTCGGCGCTGGCGATGTTTCCGCCGACGATGAGCACCGATCCGACCTCACTGATCGCCCGCCCGAGCCCGGCGAGGACACCGGTCACGATGCCGTAGCGGGCCTCCTTGATCGTCACGAGTGCAACATCGAGACGAGTCCCGCCCATGGCGTACGCAGCGTCACGGACGCCCTCCTCGACGCTCGTCACCGCGGCGAGACTGACGCCCGTGATGACCGGCGTCGCGAGGACGAACTGCGACAGGATCATCGCCTCCCTGGTGAACACGAGGTTCAACCCCCCGAGTGGCCCCTGATTCGAGACGGCAAACAGGACGACGAGCCCGACGACGACGCTCGGAAACCCCATTCCGGTGTTGATGACGGCGACGACGAGCCGCTTCCCCGGAAAATCCGAGAAGCCGACGAGCATCGCGATCAGGAGACTCACCACCGTGCTGAGTAAGACCGCAGTGAGGCTCACGTACAGTGAAACGTAGACGATGCTCTCGACGTAGTTGCGCTCGAACGGGAACTCGACGAAGAGCGGCGAGAGGCCGTTCACGAGCAGAGACACAGCGGATGCGTGTTCGATCATGGATCGTTACTCCTCGTCCGGCGACCAGCCCTCGGGAACGTACTGCTCGAACGTCGGATCTTCAGAGACCGCTTCTGGAAAGAAGAGCTGTTCACCGTCGACAGTGTGGCCTTCGATGACCGCTTGACCCTCCGGAGAGCTAACGAATCCGATGTACGCCATCGCGAGGTCGTAGTTGACGGTCTCGTGAACGCCGGGGTTGACCGCGACGATACCGTACGGGTTGGCGAGGAGTTCTGGTCCTCCCTTGATCGGCCCCTGAACGCGGATATCGATGTCGAGTTCGGAACGCCGTGAGAGGAACGTGCCGCGGTCTGTGAGCGCGTACGCAGGCGTCTGGTTTGCCTGGTTGAGAACGGCTCCCATCCCGCCTCCGGCCTCTCGATACCACTCACCGCCCGGCTCGACGCCGGCGGCGTCCCAGATCGCGAGTTCCTTCCTGTGTGTGCCGGAGTTGTCTCCGCGCGAAACGAACGTCACTTGACCGTCGGCGATAGTCTGGAACGCCTCGATCACTCCGGCCGTACCGTCGACTCCAGCCGGGTCGGCGTCGGGACCGACGACGACGAAGTCGTTGAACATGAGGCTGCGGCGATTGACGCCGTATCCCTCTCTGAGGAACGCGTCTTCGAGCGAGCGAGCGTGAACGACGACGACGTCCGCATCGCCGGCTCTCGCGGTCGCGAGTGCGGCTCCGGTCCCCTGTGCGATCGTCTCGACCACGACGCCGAACCGCCCCTCGAACGCCGCGTTTACCTCGTCCAACAGCCCCGTGTCGTAGGTGCTCGTCGTCGTCGCGATCCTGAGCGTTTCGCCGAGAGCCGTGGCTTCGTCCTCGGCGTCGGCATCAGCGCATCCCACGAGTCCTACAGTCACGCCGCTCGCGGTCGCCGCGAGCAGCGCCCGTCGTTGCATCACGGATGATACAACGTGTTTGACACACATACTTAGCGGTTTCGGCCGCAAAAACAACCATTTCCGGTTACGCTCTTCGGCGTTGGTGGCCGGCTCCGGTCAACTGAGGAGTGTGACAGGGGATACTGAGCGCCCACAGATCTATCGAGACGACCGTGTGGGTCCACCGCTGGCGAGAGCGGTAATCGGTCGGGCTCCAACCGGGCGGTATGCGTGTCATACCTATACCCTCACGCCGCGTGGTCACGG
This sequence comes from Halorubrum sp., assembly GCA_040405695.1. Classification (GTDB taxonomy): domain Archaea; phylum Halobacteriota; class Halobacteria; order Halobacteriales; family Haloferacaceae; genus Halorubrum. The sequence continues at coordinate 3,719 of JARVCL010000239.1, forward strand.
TGTGGATGCGTCGTTCCGACTCCCAGTTTGGCTCCGTGACCCACGATACACCGGTGTGAACCGGTGTCTCCCGTGTACTGTCGTCAACCTCGTCATCGCCGCCGTCGTCGCAGTCGCAGTCGC
>JARVCL010000240.1:0-3839 GCA_040405695.1 Halorubrum sp.
GCACACAACGCTTGGGTCGACTGTCAGGGAGCGACCTGCACACACCCGTGGTCGGACGACGCTGGCCACGGAACTCACGTCGCAGGAACGGTGGCGGCAGCCGACGGAACCGACGGAACGATCGGGGTTGCCCCGGACGCGACGCTCCACGCACTGAAGGTCTGTGGGTCTGCCGGTCGCTGCCGCACGTCAGCCGTCGCGAAGGCGATCCGGTACGCTGCGGACAACGGATGGGACGCGGTGAACCTCAGTCTCGGCTCCTCACAGGAGTCGCCGGCGTTACAGGCTGCCGGCGAGTACGCGGCCGAAGCCGGTGTCGTCCTCGTCGCCGCGGCTGGTAACGAGGGGCGGGCCGACTCGGTGCAGTACCCGGCGGTGTACGACGAGTTCCTCGGCGTATCCGCGACGACCATCGACGACGTGATCGCGGACTTCTCGAGCCGAGGAGCGGAGGTCGATCTCGCTGCGCCAGGAGCGGACGTCTGCGCCCCGTATCTGGACGGCTACCAGACGCTGAGCGGGACATCGATGGCCGCACCACACGTGACCGGTGCGGTTGCCCAACTGATCGCAGACGGTGTCTCCCCGACAGCGGTCGGCGACCAGCTGCGAGACACGGCTCACGACCTCGGACTCCCCGCAACCGAACAGGGTGCTGGACTCGTCGACGTGGCTGCCGCGCTGGGGTACGACAACGACGGCGAAACCGGCGACGGGGTCGCCTGCCCGTCCACAGCGTCCTCCTGAGATGACGGTTCACGCTCGTTCTCGAGTCGACGGCTCGTCTCCCGTCGTAGCGACCACAGTACCCCTTCCGACACGGGCAAGCGTTATCCGCGTCCAGCCCGAGTAAGTGTCATGGCTATCTTGGTGGCCATCGGGGACGACGACCGGTTCGAAGCGGTGCTGAGCGTCGCAGCACGATTCGCTAGAGACATTGATCAGGACGTGATCGTCGCACACATCACGGCAAACGAGAACGCGTCAGGAACGGACCGAACGTTCCGGGAGACGATTCGTTCGGCGTTCCCCGACAGCGGTGTGGACGCCGAGGTCACGCTCGAACACCTCAACCGGGACGGGCTCCGATCTGGCGACGCCATCGGAAAACAGCTCGTCGATATCGCCGAAGATGTCGAGATTGACCACGTCGTGATCGGGCACCGTTCGAAGACACGGCTGGCAGAGCTCCGTGACGGCCACACCGGCTTCGTCGTTGCTCGAGAGGCGTCCGTTCCCGTGACGATCGTTCCCGAAGGCGTCGACCCCCAGCCCGAGTAGACAGGGCCCCGTCGTACTTACGGAAAGTCAAGGAGAAAGCCTCGCGCTTCAGCGCGGGGAGGAGGTCAAGACTCTTCGTCTAGGTCGGCGTCGACGATGGTCGAGACTCGGGCGTTCTGTTTTATCGACAGCCCCGCATCGCCGACCGTCAGCGGCACTCGCGGCAGTTCGGTAACCTGCAGCGTGGGGTGGAACGCGCCTCGTTCTAGCAGCTCCGCTCGGGTCTGGACGGTAACCAGTGTATCCGTCTCGACGACCGACTCGTTGTACTCGATGAGGTAGGTGCCGGCGTCGAGATCCCACCACTCGTACTCGTCGTCGGGGGCGCGCGGCTCGCTGTCGTGCGCGTCGAGACCGGCTGGCGCGAGTTCGCCGCCGCCGAAGTCGACCTGCCCTCGCTCCGTGACCTCGTACACCTCGGCGGCGGTCAGGTCGATCCCCCGTCCCTCGGTCTGTGTTGGCTCGTGGACGATACCGTCGAGAACCGTCGTGTACGCCACCATAATTAGAGATGCGATCGGCTGTAACCTAAAGCTGTGTGCCGACGAACGGCTCTGACGAGCACATCGCACACGTCGCCGCCACTACCGACTCTCAGAACCGCTCGTATATATCCAGCCGGTTCAGATCGAGTTCGGTCACCGTTGCCGGTCGCTCTCGGTCGGTCGCGTACGTGATAGCTGAGGCAACGTCGGACGGGTTCAGCGTTGTCGCGTCGTCGAGCGCGCTGTCGTTCGGTTCCTCGCGAAACTCGGAGCCGAACGCCGTGGTCACACCGGACGGGTTGACGAGCGTCACGCCGACCCCTTCCGGGCCGACACAGCCAGCGACGCTGAGCGCGAACCCGCGGAGCCACCACTTCGATGCCGCGTACACCGGTGTCGACGTGCTCGGATGCTTCCCCTTGTAGCTCCCCACGAAGACGAGCGTTCCGTTCGTGTCACGCAGTGCCGACAGCGCCGCCCGCGTCGTGTAGTACGCTCCGTGAACGTTCGTCGCCGTGACCCGCTCGAACTGTTCGAGCGGGAGTTCGTCGACGGCGACGTCTCGCATCTCCCCGATCCCAGCGTTGACGACGACTGTGTCGAGGCGGCCGAACCGTTCGATCGTCGCGTCGACGAGGGCTTCGACGGCGCCGTACTCGGTCACGTCCGTCGGCACGGCGAGCGTGTCGACGCCGGCGGCTTCACACTCGGTTGCGACCGACGCCAGCGACGCCTCGGTGCGGGCGGCGAGGACGACGTTGGTCCCATCGGCGGCGAGTTGTCGAGCTGTTTCGGCTCCGATGCCGGAACTCGCACCGGTGATCAGCGCGACGTCCCTCGTCGAACCCTGTGTCTCGTTCATGGACCGTTCGTTCTCCCCGTCACGTAGTGAGCGCGTCGGTTCTCGCCCGCGAGGAGTCTGACACGATCACCTGACTGGCAGAGACTGGCAGCTGTCCGTCTCGGGAAGCCGCCGTGTGAGCCGGCTGTCACGGGCGATCGGCATCGTTTCGCTCGTCACCGCTACCGTCGTCATCGGCGGCGGTAGATCCGTCGACGGATTCTCTCTCGGTGGCCGATGCGATATCGTCCGTGGACCTCCAGACGTTGTTTTCGCCGGTGAACAGCTGTGGTTCGTCTGCCCCCTCGACGTCGGCGAGCCCGCGGATAGTCATCGTCGCGAAGTAGTAGCCGACGCTGAAGTATCCGAGCACGACACCCACCGTGACCGCCGAAAGAGCGATACTGGCGACCGTCGCCGGGAGCACCATCGCACCGAAAGAGGTTCGTTGCAGCTCGTCGACGTAGTTCAGTTTCCGGTACGCCTCGACGGTTTCCGGAATCGGCGCGGGGTACTTCGACTCGCCGCCGTGGAAGGCGAGATATCTGATGTGGAACCGGCCGACAACGTACCCAACGATGCTCGCTGGCATCGCAAAGAGAATCAGCGATGGAAACCACTCGGGGATCATATTCGCGCTACCTTACTGGCAGGATTATTGGTAACATACCACAGTATGCTCCCCACGGGCAAATACCTTGTTCAGAAACGCCGACACGACCGAGTGGCACGACGCATCGAGACTCGGCAGGCGAACGTTCGAGCGCGTCACCTGTCGAGCCAGTCGGCGAACGAGCCGTCGTACAGGGAGTCTGTTTGGTGCTGGAGGTAGGCTCGCTGAGATCGTTCGATCGCTTCTGCGGGCGACGCCCCGGCGTCGAGGTGCTGCTCGACGAGTTGTCGTCTCCATCGTTCTGGGGTGGTTCGCGCCGAGACTCGCTCGCGGAGCGGCGCTATCCACGCAGCTGCGTCCGCAGAGTCGATCCCTCGCCGGCCGAGTCCGGCAGTAGCCAGCGAGAAGAGGTCGTCGTAGGTTCGGTCGGTCGAGGTGGTCTGGTCTCCCGCACTGGTGACCCACGTCACGTCGGCTTCGAGTCCGTCGCGAGCGGCCCGGTAGAAGTTCGTTCGGGCGATCTCCCACGGCAGGTCCGCCGCCGGGTGGTCGCTCTCGACGAGTTCAGTCACCAGCCCCACAACGAGTGCGACGAGCGCGACGGTGTCGGGGACGGTCG
>JARVCL010000241.1:0-3830 GCA_040405695.1 Halorubrum sp.
GGGCCGCCCGGTGAACCTGGCGACGATACGAACGGAGTACACCGAACGAGAGCTCGAACGAGCGAGCCGACGCGGCCACGAGCCAGACGGCACCGAGGTTGGCGTTCGGTTCCAGTACGACGGCGGTGAGGTAACCGAGCACGACCTCGACCCGGAGATCAAAGACCGGATCGCCGCTGACGGCGTCGATTACGACACGAAGCCAGACGACTGGTTGGCGTAGCCCGGCCGGCTCGACTCACGATCACGACCGTGGATGGAGCGTCCTCACGGTACCGAACTTATCCTTCTGGGACGCGAATGTCCCCACATGGTCGTCCCGGAAGACGAAACGGACGCGGGCGGCGGCCGACAGCCGTCGGTCCGAAGCGTTGAGCGGGACGAGCCCCTCGCAGACAGCGAGAGCGACATTCCGCTCGCGTTTCCAGAGCGGGATCCATCAGTAATCGACGACACGACAGAGCTGTACCTGATGGAGCGACACGCCGCTGACGACGGCAGCGTCACGGTGCAGATACTCGGGTGGGAACGCGACGGCAACACCGTCGTCGTCTCGTACAGTTTACCGACGGGCGAGCAGTGTAACGACCGCTACCGCTGGCCGACGGGCGGGCGATACGATGAGAGTGACTTCGTCGGACTCGTCCGTCGGCTCGGCTACGCGCCCGGAGCCGCAGCACACATCGCTGGGGAGTTCGCGCGCGCTCGACACGAAAACGGTCGCTGGCGGATCGTGACGGGACGTGAAACCCGAGGGGCGATAAACGACGACCGACGGGGTGAGGCCGGTTCCGAGACGCCGTCGGAGCCGGCCGACAACGCACTGGCCGAGCGAAGCCGAACGGGCTCGGCTGCTCGGACAGCCATCAGCCGCCGGTTGAGCGATACCGATCCGATGGACCTCGGGATAACGTCGGTCGGGCTCGTGTTTCTCGCGGTCGTTCTCCCGGCGGCGCTCGCGATACCGACTGGCGGTCTCACTGGACCGGCCGCCGCGCTCGGAGTCGTCTTGTTCGGCGGTGGCGTGGCCACCCTGTGGCTGTCGGTCGTCGTTGCGACCGCCTGAACCGAGAGTGCCGTCGGATCTCAGATCGGGTCGGCAGCCGGCGTCGGCTCGTCCGTGTTGGTTTCACAGTTCCGTCAGAGACCCAGTTCTCAACGCCGCCGAGTGTCCCCGGCACTGTCGCCGTGCGGGTTACACGTGACAGGGCGACACCTCATACACCGACACCCGAGTCGGCGTCCGGGAGGTCGTGTTTGATCACCGGGAGCCCGAGCTCCTCCAGTGCCGCCTCCATGTGACGGTCCTGTGTGAAGTCAGCGCCGTCCGCCTCGCGCATCCGCTGTGCGGTTGCGAGTACCGGTCCTTTCTGCTCATCTGGGATCTCGTATTTGTCCGACGAGAGCTCGATAACGAGCCCGTTGTTGTCTCGGGTGTAGATCGAGTGGAAGATCCCGCGATCGAAGACGTTGTAGCCTCTGCCGGCCTCCTCCAGTGCGCGCATGATGTCCTCGTACTCGTCGGGATCGACGCTGAAACAGAGGTGGTGGACCGCACCCGTCCCGCCGCGTTGACCGCGCGCTGACGAGCGATCGTCGCTCACGAAGAAGGTCAGAATTCGCCCATCACCAGTGTCGAAGAAGAGATGGGTCTGTGACGGATCATCGAGGTTCGGCTGTCGTAACACGAGCGGCATCCCGAGCAGATCACGGTAGAAGGCGATAGTGTCGGCCTCGTTACTTCCCCACACCGTAATGTGGTCTGTGCCCGTCGTGTGGAACGGTGCGTCCGGGAGCTCCGCGCTCACTGGAGCCGCAGTTTCATCAGACATATGCTCTCTTCGGCCCGCTTCCGCATAAGTTCAGGAGAGACCAGACGGTGATCGGCTGACATTGGGGTTATCGGGGCGAGCCAGCCACTTGCACGCGACGAGCCGTCGGTTCGGGTGTGATACTCTCGACACACGTGCTGGTCAGCTGGATGTAGCGGCCCCAGTTGCCGTCGCGATACCTGAGGCGACTGACGACATCGTTGCAGGGGCGGTCGTTGGGAGCGGGTTCTCCGACCTCAACGTACTCACTCGACACCGGCGAACGATGCACTTCCCCAGGAGCTACACTCTCCGCACGGTATCCGCAGTTGCCGTCGTACCCGTGTGGCAAACAGGACCGACCGTCGGAACCGCCACGGCCGTCGGTGCCACCGCGGTGTACTGCCGAATGGACAGAACAGACGAACCGAACCCAGAACGGACAGGATTTTATGAGCTGTTCGTGGAGTGTTCGTATGGAGATTCTCCTTCACGCTGGACACGAGCACCCCGCGACGCTGTGGATCGCCGTGTCGGCAGCACTGTCGTTCGCACTCGGCGTTGGGGTTGGCGCGTTCGGAACTCGGCTACGTAGTGTCTCAGGCCGAGACGTCAGTACCGAAAAGGATCCGAGTTCCGAGTGATATCGGCGGGGTCAACAGCGTATCGGCAACATGTCGAGGAATCACTCGCGTTGCCAGACCTCCGGAGCGACGCCGAAACGCCGAACGACGAGCGGGTAGCCGAAGGCGATAACCGCGATGATCAACAGTGACTGCCAGAACGCCAGTTCGCCGACGACGTTCTCGATGAGCGCGAACGAGACGAATACGACAATAAGGATCACTCCCCAGTGGGGAGCTAGTTGGCGCAGTTTCTCCGTTGTCGAAGGCATACGCGTCGTAGCCGTGCCGCACTATAGTGCGTGTCGATCAGAAAATGAGATAGAACTGGTCAGTATCGTGACGGCATGAACGCAACAGCAACCAGCACCAGCGAAGAGAGCACGCTGATAATGAGTACGCGCCACAGTCCGTCACCGTACTGGTCGAACCGATCGATCTCGGCTAACTGCGCGTTGTACGCGTCGATGTCGCTCGAGAGCGTGAGCGTGGACTCACTCGGGAAGTGAGCGACGAACTCGGTGTCACCGATCGTTACCATCGACTCCTGCGCCACGTCTATCGTCACTGTCTCTGGTCCCATCCAGGTGAGAACCACCTCGTCCGGAGTCACCGAGTCAACCGTTACTGTCGTTCCGTCGTAAGCGAACTCGTCGCCGACAGCGTGTGTGCGCTCGTTCGGAGCCGGGAAGTACTCGTCCGCAGGTACGAGCCGAGACTCTCCCTCCTCGTCCGTTACGACCACGAACTCCTCACCATCACGGTCGACCGTCTCGTTGTCGGCGGCTGGGTCCTCGGCGAGAATCGCTTCCCTGTCGAGCACTTCGACGAGCGTGAACGATGTGGGGTCCTCACCAACGATTCGGACCTCCCACTCCCGCTCGTCAACTTCGACTGTCGACTCGTTCGCCCACGCCTCCGACTGTTCACGTATCTCTTCGCGTTCAACCTCGGCCGTTATCTCGTCGTCCTCACCCTCGTCGCCCTCCGTCACAGTGATCGTCGAAAGAACGTACTCCTCGCCCCCCACGACGAACGTCTCACCGTCCGACAGCTCGTGGTCGGGGTCTTCGAGTGAGATCTGCGGCGTCTCCGCCGTCACCACGAGGACGCCGGCGACGCTCGCGATGAGCAGAAAGAGCGCCACGTATACGGCTACAGCGCGTCGTTGCATGATTCGTCTGTGGGTCACCCCCGGTATAACGGTTACTAACGAGCAGTAGGGAGTGTGTAATCGGATTCGCGTTGAGTAAAGAGCCAAGGGCCGGCTTTAGGGCTAAGGGTTAAAGCCCAGCATATAAAACATATAAGCAGAGATGGGAACCAGAGACCAAATCGAGAACCTCCAAGAACGCATCAAGAAACGGTCAGGTATGGCCGATGAGGAGCCTGACGA
>JARVCL010000242.1:0-19563 GCA_040405695.1 Halorubrum sp.
AGCGCAGCGAGATTGACGAAGAAGTGGGTCGCGACTGCGGAGTCGAGGATCGACTGCAGGTACGCCACCGTCATCGGGTCGTAAAACAGCCACTCGACGCGCGTCGGGTAGAGAACGCCGATGTACGGCGTTGCGACCATCAGTCCGAACAACACCGCGACGGCGACGCGAGCAGACGCGAACTGTGATGCTCGCCGGCTCGCGAACGCTTCGTCGCCCGGGGCGACGACGAGCCCACACGACTCCAGCCACCCCCGGATTTCGTCGCGGGACACCGACGGTGCGTGGTGTACTCCGACGGTTCCGGTACGCTGAGTGGCCGAGGCGGCGCTGACACCGTCGTGGTCGGTGAGAACGGCTTCGAGCAGCGACTCGTCGTGCCGCGTCTCTAGTCCATCGACCTCGAACGTGTCGTTGACGTGCGGTTCCGGCACGCGTGACACCGTCGGTCCCGACTGCGGCTCCCCCTCTCGGTCCGCGCCGTCGATACCCCGTCGCTCGGCCGCGGCCTCGAGCGCCCGTCGAGCCCCACGGTGATCGTCGCCTCGCATGCAACGTACCTACGGTTCTAACGACATGAAACTTCCCCCGTTATTGGGGGTCTACAGGCGGCTCAAGGCGAGCGCACCGAGGTCATACCGAAGACGCTGTCGTCCGTGATGACGAGACGCTCCGCGTCTCGAGCCACTCGACCCCGGGCGGTTCACTTGGCGAAGTAGCTGGTGAAAAAGCCGGAGAGGAACGAGGCGATCCCCACAGCCGCCAGCAGCTCCGAGCGGGTCCACGACTCGCGTCCGGTGTCAGAGAATATCGCGGTGACGACGAGACTGATCACGAGCGAGATGATACCGTTGACGACGTGTGTGCCGAATCCTCCCATATCGGCTCTCAGGACCCCGACCGCAATATCGCTTCTGGGTCGGCAGGGCATCTTCGGGGATCCAGCACAGTCAGGCGTTGACGGATTCGAGGTACTGGGTAACGACCATCTGGCCTCTCCGTGTCAGCGCGGCACCCGACTCGCCGTCGACGACGAGGTTCCCATCTCGGAGCGATTCGAGGATCATCGAGGTTCGGGCCGCATCCCCGGTGACGACATCGGCGATGTTCGCCTCGCCGCCCGCCGAGTAGATCGAAACGAGCACCTCCAACTCGTCGTCCGTCGGATCCAGCGCCTCGATCTCTTCGCGTACCTCCGCGTACTCAAGCCTGATGTACCGGCCGAGGACGTTGAGCGCGCGCTTGTCCGGAACCGTCACGATCGAGGTGACCGTCCGCGTATCTGGAACGTGCCGGAAGACGAGCGCCGGATGTCGTGACCCGCCTATCGTCCGATCGGTTCGCTCGTAGTCGATCACCGTCGAGAGCTCGACCGCAAACGGCTCGGGACAGCCGACGAACTCGATCCGTTCGGGTGACAGCGAGAGCTTCGCTTTGTGGTCGCTCGCGTCGGTGACACGACCACCGACCTTCGCTGGATGTCGGACCGTGACGGTCACGTCGCGCAACAGCGCCTTGAATAGGACGCGTGTAAATCGCTCCATGTCGTCGGGTTCTCCCTCGACGAGTGCCGTCAGGCGGCTCCCGTCTCTGTCGTACGCGACGGTCACGCTGTCACTGAAGAACGACCGCAGATCACCGGGGACCGTCCCGACCACGACATCGAAGACGCTCGAAAGCGGAATCGTCGTCCGCGTGTCTGCGGTCACCAACACGAGTCGTCGTTGGCTCAACAACACGCGACCACGGAGTGGCTCGTCGCCGTCGACGTCGGGGGTGTACACCCGACCGACGAAGTCGGCAACCACGGACTCCTCCATCGATACACGGTATGAAGGGTCGGGTCTTTAGCGTTCCGCGCGGCGTATCATCTATGATAACCAACTGGTTGCGTCGATTCGGCGGTCTCATCCCGAACACGGCCGGCGTCGAACACCCTCCCTGTCGTCTCTATCTGGAGCGGGAGTGCGGTGAACAGCAAAGCCTAATGAGGTGGGGACCCAACCTTCTGGTGATGCCCACCGTAGAATACCTTAACTACGAAGTGCTCGACGACCACGGCTGGTCGATGGACGACGACGACCTCTTCGAAGAGGCGGCCGAAGCCGACCTCGGTGACGAGGATTACGGCAGCCTCGAAGTGAACCAGGGCGAGTACATCCTCGAAGCGGCCGAGGCGCAGGGCTACGACTGGCCCTTCTCGTGTCGCGCCGGCGCGTGTGCGAACTGCGCGGCTATCGTCAAGGAAGGCGACATCGAGATGGACATGCAGCAGATCCTCTCTGATGAGGAGGTCGACGAGAAGAACGTCCGCTTGACCTGTATCGGCAGCCCGACCGCCGACGAGGTCAAGATCGTCTACAACGCGAAGCACCTCGACTACCTCCAGAACCGCGTCATTTAATTCCCGACGTGTCCCGAACCGGGACACGATTTTTTCGAGCGTTCCCCAGCTTCTGCTTGAGCGCCTCACGTCGCGTGACGAACCGTCCAGTGTGTTCGCCTGCGAGTGGAGTTGTCGACTCGCTCAGCGCGTCGAGGTGTGTCCGTTCACCCGGGGTGAGACACACCGGTCGGTTCGATACAGGTGGCCCGGAACGACCGGGCCGGCGTCGCATTCACCACGCGGACCACGCGGTCAGACTCTCGTCACGGCCATACACCCGCTTGAGGTCCTTCGCGTACGCCATGTCGCCACGGTGATCGAGTTTTTCGTGACGGTACTCTGGAGCGTCCTCGCGAATGTGGAGCCCCTCGATAGTGAACTCCTCCTCGCCGAACTCGACGGTATCGCCGACGACGAACTCCATGTCTCCAGGGACGTTCACCCGAACAGACCGGGTTCGGTCGGCGTCGCCGTCCTTCGGATGGAGAGTAACGTCGACGCCGACGTTGTCGATGGCGCGTGTCCACAGCGTGTCGACACTCGTGATCGCGGCGTCCTCGACGCGGTGTTCTGGACCGAGTTCGATCCCGGTGATCCGCACCTGCATCAGCGCGTCCTCGGTGTCGACGACGAACTCCTCGCCGGTTTCGACGCCGCCCTCGGCCGGGACCTCCATCTCCGTGGAGAACGACTCGCCGTCCTGAGAGACGATGATGGTGAGTGTCGTCGTCTCGGGGTCGGGAATCTCGGTCTTGTGTGTGTGATCGCAGTCGGTACAGCGGACGGTGGCCTGCCCGCCGGGCCGCAACACCTCGTGAACCGTCTCTCCGTCGGGTGAACACGACGGACAGGGAAGGCCGACTCGGTCGCCGGTCGTAGTCATACTGCCACGTTTCCACCGCGTGGGTAAATATCCGCCCCTGTGACGGTCGTGTGCGGGTTGCTGACGCGGGCAACGACCGGGTCGTCGAGACACCAACCGCCGAGCGGGTACAGAAACTGGTTTACCGATGTCCCGGGAACAAACGTCCATGATCGTACCCGGATCGAGTTCCCAGCTGTTGGCGGCGGCGCTCGCCGACGAGACGGGGCGGCGGCTGGCGACGGCGACGTACGACCGGTTTCCGGACGGTGAGACGCTCGCCGCCGTTCCGACGTTCGACGGAGCGACGGCGACCGTGGTAGCGACGACCGACAGCGACGAGGCGTGGGTCGAGTTGCTTCAACTGCAAGACGCCGTCCGCGAGGCCGGCGCTACACACGTCACCACCGTGATTCCGTACATGGGATACGCGAGACAGGACGAGTCGTTCGGCGAGGGGCAGCCCGTCTCAGCGCGTGCGATGGCCCGCGCGATCTCGACGGGGACCGATCGCGTCGTCCTCGTGAATCCCCACGAGTCCGCGGTGGCAGCGTTCTACTCGGTCCCCGTCGACACGGTCGACGCGGCGAGCGTCCTCGCCGAGCCGTTGTCCGAACTCACCGACCCACTGTTCCTCGCGCCGGACGAGGGCGCGATCGGAGCCGCCCGGACGGTTCGTGACGCGTACGGCGCGGGCGAGATCGACCACTTCGAGAAACACCGCGACCACGACACGGGGGCGGTCGAGGTGTCGCCGTCCGACGCGTCCGTCGCTAATCGGGACGTCGTCGTCGTCGACGACATCGTCGCCACCGGCTCGACGATGAGCGAGGCGGTCGGTGTCCTGCGTGACCGCGGCGCGTCTCGGGTCGTCGCCGCCTGCGTCCACCCGATGCTCGCCGCCAACGCCGTCACGAAGCTCCGGGACGCCGGCGTCGACCGGATCGTCGGCACCGATACCATCGAGCGAGGGTGTAGCGACGTCAGCGTCGCGCCGGTCGTCGCCGAGACGCTCGTCGCCGACGCGACCGCGAGTGAGTGACGCTCCGCAACCACTAAACGGCGCTCGCGCCTTCCTCCAGTAATGGCCGATTGGACCGAACGGTACCGTCCGAGCACGCTCTCGGAGGTCCGCGGCAACGACAAGGCCCGTGACGCGTTCGCAGAGTGGGCCCGCTCGTGGGACGACCACCACGAGGCCGTCATCCTCCACGGGAGCCCGGGCGTCGGGAAGACGAGCGCGGCACACGCGCTCGCGAGCGACATGGGCTGGGAGACGGTCGAACTGAACGCGTCCGACCAGCGAACCGCCGACGTCATCGAGCGGTTCGCCGGGCGGGCGGCCCGCAACGCTACCCTCGGTGGGAGCGCTGTCGGCGGGGGTGCGAGCGGCGCCGACACCGCCTCCAGACAGCTCGTTATTCTCGACGAGGCCGACAACATTCACGGCAACTACGACCGAGGGGGCGCGTCTGCGATCACGGATCTGGTGAAGGAGTCTGGTCAGCCCATCGTCCTCATCGCTAACGAGTTCTACGACATCTCCCGCGGACTGCGAAACGCGTGTCAGGATATCGAGTTCCGTGATGTCTCTGCACGCTCGATCGTCCCCGTGCTCAGGGATGTCTGTCGAAAGGAAGGGATCGAGTTCGACTCAGATGCGCTCCAGCAGATCGCCGAGCGCAATCGCGGTGACCTCCGGGGTGCGATCAACGACCTGCAGGCGGCGTGTGAGGGCCGGTCCGCCATCACGGTTGAGGACGTGGTCACCGCCGACCGCGACAAGGCGATGGGAATCTTTCCGTTCCTCGACGCGGTGCTCAAAGAAGAGTCCGCGGAGGAGTCGCTCCGGTCAGCGTACGCGGTCGACGAGACCCCCGACGACCTCACGAAGTGGATAGAGGACAATCTGCTGGACGTGTACGACCCCGCGGAAGCGACCCGAGCCTACGACTTCCTCGCCAACGCCGACGTCTGGCTGGGTCGCGTGCGCGCCTCACAGAACTACTCGTACTGGCGGTACGCAACGGACAACGCGGCCGCGGGCGTCGCAGCCGCCCGTGACGGAACGAAAGGCGGTTGGACCCGATACGGTCGGCCGCAGTTCTGGCCCTCGTCGGACGCGACCGCCGACGAGGTCGTCGGACGAATCGCGGCCACGAGCGGCTGTAGCGTCGCGACCGCTCGCCGCGAGGTGCTCCCGTTTCTCTCCGCGATCACCCATCATTGTAAACCCAGAGAGCTCACCGTCACGATGGCCGCCGCATACGACCTCGACGAGGCGGGCGTCGCGTTCGTCACCGGCTCCGGTGAGTCGACGAACAAGGTCGAATCGATCGTCGAAGACGCTCGGGCGCGTCGTGAACAGCGGCTGGCGGACAACGCCGACGGTGCGTTCGCCGGCAGACGGATGGCAGACGGTGCCGACGAGACCAGCGACGAAACGACAGCTGGAGGTCGTTCAACCGACCAGCGTGGCGCGACAGACGACAGCGGGGAGGAGACCACCAGCGACAACAGCGGAGCCGAGAGTGCGACCGACGAGGCGGCATCGTCGGGCTCGGACACCGAGAGCGACGACGACCAGGCGGGACTCAGCGACTTCGTCTGAACGGCTCACTCGGCGGACGACCGTCCAGAACCGGTGGCCGTGTACTCGTCGCTGGCCGAGGTATCGGTCACATCGACGATGTCGACTCCGGTGAACTCGAACCGGGCACCGTCTGCGCGGCTCTCACCGACCGAGACCGACCAGCCGTGTGCCTCTGCGATCCGTTCGACGATGGCGAGGCCGAACCCTGTCCCGTCCTCGGTGGTGGTGTGTCCCGGCTCGAAGACGCTCTCGCGGGTGTCGGGATCGATCCCTGGCCCGTCGTCGGAGATGTAGAATCCGTCGTCGATCCCACCGACGAAGATCCGTACCCCGTATTCGGGGTGATTGTTCGCATCGGGGTCGTACGACCCGAACACGCCGTCGGCGATGTCGTCTCGCTGGGGCGTCTCGTTGGATCCCGACCGGTCTGAGTCGTCGTCGGTGTCCACGTCGACGCCGTGCTCGACGCTGTTCCTGAAGAGATTCTCGAGCGCCTGTTGGAGCCGGTTCCGGTCACAGCTGATTCGTGGGAGTTCGTCCTCGACGATCAACTCGGCGTCGGCCGCGGACCCGACTGTCGCCCACGCGCTGTCGACGACGGCCCGAAGCTCCGTTTCGGCCGTCGCCTCGACGGACCGTCCCTCGCGAGCCAGCGAGAGCAGATCGGAGATGAGCGCGTCCATTCGGTCTAACGCGTCGTGGACGCGATCGAGTCGGTTCTTCGCTGCCTCTCCCTCGAACTCGCTGGCCAACTCGAGGTTCCCGACGGCAACCGACAGCGGGTTCCGGAGGTCGTGTGAGACGACGCTCGCGAACTCGTCGAGCCGCTCACGCTGCTGTTTGAGTTGTCGTTGTCGCTGAACCCGATCACACGCCGAGAAGAGGTAACCGACCACGTCGCCGGCGTCAGTCTGCCGGGCGCGCTCTTGTACCCAGATGTATTCGCCCCCCGCCTCGACACGGTACGCGATGTCGACGCTCGTTGTTTTCAGCGCCTCCCTGAGGCGGTCGCGGTCCGCGGGGTGGACCGCGTCGAGCCACGCGTCCTGTGGCAACTCGTCCACCGGAATCTCAGACTCGCCGGCCGACTCGATCCGAATCCGGGTCGGATCCCCCTGTGGACGACGGTGAGCGATCCCCGGTCGTGGCACCTCACTGGAGGGCATCGGTATAATGTTGACAGGGTATCAGTATAAGTCTTACCTGAGATACATTTCACAACGAGAAGTATGATCCTTGAGAAGCGTGTATTTAACGCCTGAGTTGATGTAATAACCAATTCCACTCGGCTCTCCTCACCGTGACATGTAACGAAAGAACAACGAGCCGCCACGACGCGCGACGCGTCTCGGCGGAGCGATCATCGCTCGCGCTCCGCGCCCAGTCCCGGAATCGCCACCCGATCTTCGACCCGCTCCATGAACTTCGAGGCGGTGAGCACTAAGCCCAGATACGCGAGGCCGGTGACGACGAAAATAGTGGAGTAGCGGAACGTATCGGACGCGATCTGGAACGCGCGGTAGTACAGTTCCGGAACCGTGATGAACGCCGCCAGCGACGAGTACTTGATCAGGTAGACGAACTCGTTCGTCCACGAGGGGATCGCGTACCGCAACCCCTGTGGTAACACGACGTAGTAGATCGTCTCGACCTTCGAGAGTCCGATCGCCCGTCCCGCCGTGATCTGCCCCTCCTCGACGCTCTCTAAGGCACCCCGTATATACTCGGCCTGATAGGCGGCTCCGTTGAGGGTGAAGCCGACGATGGCGACCCAGACGACGTCCCTGATAAACACCCCGGAGAGCAGTTCGGGGACGTACTGACCAAGATTCAAGCCGAAGTGAAGCACGAACAACTGGGCGAGAAGCGGTGTACCGCGTAGCAGTTCCGTGTACGTCAACGAGAGGTACGCCGTGTATCGCCCGTACACTCGCGCGACGGAGAGGGGGACCGCGATGAAGAAGCCGACGAACAGGCTCACCCCAGTAATGACAACGGTCAGCCACATCCCCCGGGCGATCTCTGGCGAGATGTCGGCCACGAACGCCAGATCGCTGGCGTACGCGGCGAGCCCAGGGACCATCGTAGCCGCGGTTTCGACGGTTGCGGGCGCGACGAACGGCTCGCCGACGGGGACGATTACCCCGCCGAGCCATCGATTGAACCAACTCACCAGCAGCCAGCCCCAGAACGCAACACCGGCGAGGAGTATCGACACTCGGCCGACCGAGAGGTCGGCATCGGACGCGCGTCGTCGCAACTCGACGGGTCTGATCGCGTTCGACATCAGTCGTGTCCTGCGATGCGTTCGAGGAACCGACCGGTACGCTCGTGTTCGGGGCGTTCGAACAGCTGGTCCGGTGGCCCCCGCTCGACCACACGACCGTCGTCGAGGAAGACGATTTCGTCGGCCACGGCGCGCGCGAAGCTCATCTCGTGGGTGACGACGAGCATCGTCATCCCAGCCTCCACGAGGTCGTGCATCACCGTCAACACCTCGCCGATCAGCTCGGGATCGAGCGCGCTCGTCGGCTCGTCGAACAGCATGAGTTTCGGGTCCATCGCCAGCGCTCGGGCGATCCCGACCCGCTGCTGTTGGCCGCCCGAGAGCTCCGCAGGATACGAGTCGAACTGGTCGTCGAGTCCGACGCGTTCGAGCTCTTCACGGGCGCGGTCTGTCGCCTCTGACTTCGACAGGCCCAGAACGCGACGGGGGCCCAGTGCGACGTTGCCGACAGCCGTGAGGTGTGCGAAGAGGTTGAATCCCTGAAACACCATCCCGACCTCGCGTCTGAGCTCGTTTACGTCCGTCTCTGGATCGAGGAGATCGACGCCGTCCAAGCGGATCGAGCCCTGCTGTGCCTCGGCGAGCCGGTTGACACAGCGAAGCATGGTAGACTTCCCAGACCCCGACGGTCCGATGAGCACCGTGACGTCACCCTGTTCCATTTCGAAGGAGACGTCGTGTAACACGCGTTCGTCGCCGTACCACTTGGAGACGTCCTCCACGGTGAGATACCCCGTGCCGCTCACGTCGACTCGCCCTCCGGAATGGCGTAGTAGTCGCCGAGACGGTCGAGTGCCCGGTTCGTCGCGAAGGTGAGCACGAAGTAGATGGCGCTGATGAACACGATCACCTCGAGCACCGCGGTCGTCCGCTCGATGAACAGATCGTAGCCACGCGTCAGGAGTTCTGCGAGCCCGATCGCGAACACGATACTGGTGTCTTTCAACACGATCGTAAATTCGTTTTGAAAGCCCGGAATCGACCGCCGAAGCGCCTGCGGAACGACGACGTGACGGACCGCCTCGAACCGCGAGAGACCGATCGCCCGCCCCGCCTCCAGTTGGCCGTCGTCGACGCTCGCGAGCGTCGAGCGGAAGATCTGCGACTGGTACGCGGCGCTCCGGAGCCCCAACCCGAGGATACCGGAGGTTATCGCTCCCGATAGCGAGTACGGGCCGACGTTCACCTGTGGCACACCGACGACGAAGTACATCACGACGAGGATGACGACGATGGGTGTTCCGCGCAACACCACCCCGATCCCTTCGACGAGCCGCTTCCCAATTCCGTCGCCGTACACCTCGACCGCGCCGGCCGGAAACCCGACGATGAATCCGAGGAGGATCGACGCGATCGTCAGCCCGACGGTGACGACCGCGCCGCCGAGCAGGTAGTCGGCGTTCGCGAACACGAATCGCCAGTCGTCGAGGTCGCCAACAAAGCCGACGACGCCGTCGACGGGAACGGCTGTCACGCCGGCCACGAGTCCGCCGAGCGACGCCGTCACAGCGAACAGAACGGTTGCGGCGTCGCTGACGAGCGCGGCGAACCCGACGGCCACGACCGCCAGCGCGGACATCGTCGCTTACTCCTGGCCGAACCAGCGGTCAGTGATCTCGGCGTACTGGTTGTCGGCCTGCACCACTTCGAGCCCGTCGTTCAGCGCCGACTGCAGTTCCGTCTCGCCCTGGCGGAGCCCGAACCCGAACTCCTCACCCGTCTCCTCGATGAACGCGACTGCCACGTTGCGCTGTGCGGCGAAGGTTTCGGCGACCGGCAGGTCGATGACGACGCCGTCGATATTCTCGTTCTCGAGGTCTTCGACCGCGAAGACGTAGTTGTCGTACGAGGAGTAGTCGTCCTCGTCGATAAGTCCCGTGTCAATGAGGTTCGTCTGGACCTGCTCCGCGCCCGTCGTTCCGGACTGTGCGCCGACCGGACGCCCCTCGAAGTCGGTCCAACTCGCTGGCTGGAACCCGTCGTCCTCGCGGACGAGCACGGCCTGATCGGACTCCCAGTATGGGTCGGTGAACGCGATGGTCTCTTGACGGTCGGCGGTGATCGTCATCGCCGCGGCGATCACGTCGATGCGATCGCTCGTGAGCGCTGGGATGAGGCCGTCGAAGTCGAAATCCTCCCACTCGCCCAGTTCGAACTCCGTCTCGGCGACGACCGCCTCTAGTAAGTCGATGTCGAATCCCATCAACTCGCCGTCTTCGCGGAACTCGAACGGTGGGAACCCGGACGCGGTCCCGGGCACGATCACGTCGTCGTCGCCACCGAGGCATCCGGCGAGTCCGGTCGCGCCGACGACGCTTGCCCCACCGGTCAGCTGTAGGTACGTCCGACGACTCATGTCGGTGTCACTGCGATATGGCATACCCGTGAGTCGGCGTGGGACGGTTTGAACCTTTCCTCCCGTCCTCGGTCGGTACCGCTTGTACGGACCGTCTCCTCCCGCCGCGGATCCGTGACATCGGACGTTTGGGGAGGGCGAGCGGCCAGTCAGTCGCCGCCGATCGGGGTCGACGTGCGCGGGACCGCGTCCGCGGTTCGGAGGGTCCAGGCGGCCGTGGCGGTGAGGACGAGCGCGGCGAGGAGCGCGGCCACGTTCACGCTCTGCCAGAACGAGTCGTACAGCACCAAGTCCCGACCGAGCAGGAGGGTGACGACGAGCGCCGCCATCGCCCCGCCCGAGAGTGCCCTGACCCGCCGGGCGGTCGACGGAGCGACCCCGGAAAGTCCACCGTCGAGGCCCTCGGACGCGGCGACGACGACCGCGACCAGCCCGAGGTGTGCGGCCAGGCCGGCGACATAAAAAGCCGCTTGTGCGCCCGGCGAATAGGTGAGGAGGGGGACCGCCCGGGAGAAGACAGCACTCAGGACGACCCCGACGACGGCGACGGTCACGCCGACCTGGAGGAGTCGGGCCGAGCCGCCCCCGGGACCGTTCTCGCGTCCGCCCCACATCGTCACGAGCCCGAGCAGGGTGAAGATCGTGAGCGCGACGATCAGGTGTGCGGCGTGCGTCGAGACGGTGTAGCCGCCAGGGACGAGCCCGCCGATGGTCACCGTGATCGCCCCGACGGTGATCTGGATCGGGAGGATCGCCACCGCGAGGGTGGCCGCCAGCCGCGTACGGCGGTCGAAGGAGCCGAGCCACGTCCAGCCGGCGACACCAATGATCAGGAAGCCGGTGAACATCGCCCAGACACGATGGAACCACTCGATGAAGTCGGGATTGATCGTCAACGCGGGAATCAGCTGGTCGGAACACAGCGGCCACTGGGCCTGACACGCCAACCCGGAGCCGGTCGCTGCGGTGTACACACCAATGGCGAACAGCGTCAGCGTCATCCCGGTCGTCGCCGCCGCGTACCGCCGGAACGTCAACCACGCGGGCCGAAGACTCATTGTCACCAGTCAGGTTTCCGCGTACTTAGACCGTTCGGACGGTCCACGCGAACGAGAACGAAACGCCGGGGGAGCGAGCCGAGTCACGAGCGTCAGCGGTCAGTCGACCTCGACGACATCGGGCGGGTCGGCCGGCGGGGTCCGAGTCGATCCGCCCTCGTCACTCGCCGTCTCGGTCTCGTCGTCTGGCTCGCCGATTCGGGCGGCGAGGAACCGCCGCTCGGCGCTCGTTCGGTCCGTATCGTGCTCGTGGAAGGCCGCTAACCCCGATCGATACCGCTCGCCGTCACCGTGAGCGGGCGCGGGCTGATCGGTCGGTCGCTCGAGTTCGAGCTCCGCGAGTCCCGTCGTCTCGCCCGTGAACGCGAAGCCGCACTTATATACTGCTTCGTACGCAAACGGGTTGTTCACCGCGATACGGACCCGCTCGTACCCTGCCGACGCCAGCCAAGCGGTGGTCCGACTCAACAGTCGAGGACCGAGTCCGTCGCCGCGGCGCGCCGCGTGGACGGTGACGTACCGCAGTCGGCAGCGATCGGGATCGGTTCGGTCGGGCGAGAAGGCGACAGCCGCGAGGACGTCACGCTCGAACGTCTCGGGGTCGACGGACGCCGGCAGCGGGCGATCCGGGGTCCAGTCGGGAGCCGCCGCGGAGCCGTCGCCGGTGTGTAAGACAGCCTTACCGGTGGTGCCGACGACGAACTTGCCGGCGTACGCGAACGCCCGGTAATCGAGTCGGAGCGTGGTCCCTGCTCCCGGTGCCCCGACGACGACGAACTCCATACCGGCGATACGGTCGGCAGGTATAAATGAGTCCGCCGGCTCCCCGTCCAGATTGGTTCACAGGGCGCGTGTACGTTTTCGACCGTCGCCCGGGACGGTCGATCGGTCAGCAGACACGATCGGGGTTTATAACATACCCCGTCGCGGATCGCCAGTATGCACGGCGTGGGCGATGTTCGTTTCTTTGACCGAGTCGCGCCCCTGTACGACCGCGTGATGCCCGCAGCAGACGGATCGGTGTTCGCCGCTGGGCTCGAGCGAGCGGAGCGGCCGATCGAGCGTCTGCTCGACGTTGGGGGTGGCTCGGGGCGCGCGGCAGCGGCGCTGACGGGGCCCGAGATCACCGTCGTCGACGCCGCTATCGGGATGCTCTCGCGCGCAGACCGTGTTCGAGGCCTGTCGACGGTCGCGGGCGACGCGGGCCGGCTCCCGTTTCGTGACGCCGCTGTCGACGCGGTTCTCATCGTCGACGCGTTCCACCACCTCCCCGACCAGGGGGCGGCGCTGCTCGAGGCGGCGCGCGTTCTCGCACCGGGGGGTGTCCTCGTCATCCGGGAGTTCGACCCGACACACCCGCTCGGGCGGGCGCTCGCCGCCGCAGAACACGCGATCGGTATGCGGTCTCAGTTCCGCACACCTGACGCGCTCGCGACCGACCTCGACGCCGCCGGCTTCGACCCGGCCGTGGTCGACCGCGGGTTCGGCTACACGGTCTCGGGCGTCCGGAACGGAGCCGTGGAGTCAAGCGAGTAGCCGTTCCAGAAGCGCGCAACCTCCTCGACGATCCGGGCGGTCGAGCGCGTCCGACACGGGCGGTCGCTCAGTCCTGTGGGTGTGCGTGGTCGTGTGTGTCGTCTGCGGACTCGCCGTGGTCGTGGGTCTCGCCGTGGTCGTGTCCGTGATCCGCACCGTGGCCGTGGCCGTCGTCGTCCGTCTCCCCGAGGAGTTCTGCCCCCTCCCCGTCGATCATGTCCATGTTCTTGAGATTGTCCCGCTCCTCGAAGTCCTCGACCGCCTCCATCACGTCCGCCTGCGTGATCGTCATCCGGTCCTCGGTGAGCGCGCCCAACACGGCTTCACGGAGGACCATCCGAAGATCTGACCCCGTGAGCCCCGCGGTTCGGTCGGCGACGACCTCGGGGTCGAAGTCGGCGATCTCCATCTCGCGGGTGACGACCCGAAGGATGTCCGCGCGCATATCCCGGTCTGGCTTGGGGAAGTTGACGATCTCGTCGAACCGGCGCCACGCGGCCGCGTCGAGCTGGTCGGGGTGGTTCGTCGCGCCGATCAGGAGCACCTCGTCGCGGACGAGTGAGACCTCGTCGATCGACTTCAACAGAGTGTTGACCGCGCGTTTGAGCGCGGCGTGCTCGTCAGATCGGCGGGTCTTCGCGACGGAGTCGAACTCGTCGATGAACAGGATACACGGCGAGAGCCGTTTCGCGACCTCGAACGTCTTCTCGACGTTCTTCGCCGTCTCTCCGAGGTACTGGCTCGTGATCATCGACATCTTCACCTCGACGAGAGGGATCCCCAGTTCGTGAGCGAGGGCGCGAGAGACGGTCGTCTTCCCGGTTCCCGGCGGACCGACGAACAGCAGCTTCCCGATCTCGCGGAGGCCGATGCTCGCGAGATACTCTCGGTGTTCGATCGCCTTGACGATCTTCTGAATCTCGCCCTCCTGGTCCCCGGTCAACACGAGATCCGAGAGCGTCGTCTCGATCTCTTCCGGGGCCCGGACGTTGACGAGGTCGAGCATCTCGGCGTCCTCGTCTTCGTCCTCGTCGAAGTACTCTTCGAGCAGGGCGTCGATCCAGACCCGGTCGGCTTGGATGGGCCTGATCTCCTCACGAGCCGTCTCGTGACTGACTGGAGCGTCGAGTTCCTCGGCGTCCTCGAGCGCCGCGACGAGCGTCGGGTTCGAGGCGATCCGTTCGTCGGGGGCGGTGTCGCGGTACCACTCTAACGCCATCTCGGGCTGTGTGACCGTGATCTCACCGGAGAACTCCGTGTGCTGGGTGAACAGCAGGTCGGAGACGGCGTCCCACGGCCGCTCGACGCCGGTCGCGGTCCGGGTGACGCTGTCTGTCGCCGTCAGCGGCCGCTCGACGCCGCCGGGGGCGTCCTCAGCAGCGTCGTCCGACCAGAACACCTGCCGGAAGCGTGGGGGCAGATCGTTCTCATCGAGGTCGCGGTTCTCGGTATAGAAGTGTGTCGTCAACACGAACTCGACAACATCGAGCGCCGGGTCACTCATCCCCGTGAGATAGCCGTGGCAACCGTTTAAGCGCGTCGAACTGCGCGCCCGCCCGCGGGGGCAGGTGTCAGCAGGCACCCCCGAACCGTATCGAACAGTTATTACTGTTGGTGAACGAGTAGTGAGATATGAGTTCAGAGGGCGCCGGAACCCCCGACCCGGACGGGAACGTCGGTGACGCCGACGTCGAGCACGCGAACGCCGCACAGGACGTGATCGCTGTCGACCCAGACGACACCGAACAGGGAACCGTCAACCGGCTCGACGCACACACTGGCGACGGGATCCGACACCGAGCGTTCACCTGCCTCGTGTTCGACACGGACGGCCGGGTCCTCCTCGCACAGCGCGCGCCGAACAAGCGGCTGTGGGACGGCCACTGGGACGGGACGGTCGCCTCACATCCCGTCGCGGGCCAGTCACAGGAGGACGCGACCGAACAGCGTCTGGAAGAAGAGCTCGGCATCACGCCGGACCAGTACGATGACCTCCAAGTCACCGACCGCTTCGAGTACAAACGCTACTATCCAAACGAGGGCGTCGAGTGGGAGGTGTGTACCGTTCTGAAGGTCACACTGGAGGATACGACGCTCGCCCCCGACGACGAGGAGATAGGCGGCCGTCTCTGGGTCGATTACGAACATCTCCACGACAACCCGGCGCTGTACCGACAGCTCCGTCTGTGCCCGTGGTTCGAAATCGCGATGCGGCGGGATTTCTCCTGAGGCCGCCGGCATCCGTCGAGTCCCGACACCTGTCAGACACGCCTTCTCGCGGTCGGCTCGTCGGCTGAAACCCGCGGGTTGAAGGCCGCGCCGTGAGTCCTCACAGGTATGACCGTCGTCGTCGTGTTGGCGAACCCGCCCCGCGAGGGGCTCGTCGCGGCCACACTGGCGGAGTCGACGCCACTGTCGACCGCCGAGGCCGCCGAACTGTACGAAGCCGCGTTCCGGGACGCCGTCCTCGCGGTCGACCGCTCCGGGGGCGAACTCCTCGTCAACTACCCCGACGAGGAGTCGCTTCCGGAGACGCATCGAACGGCGACCCCGCCCGAAGCCGAACTCCGGGCGATCGTCGCGGATACCCTCGGCGGAACCGATGACGCGCGGTTCGAGCGCCAGGTCGGCTCCGCGTTCGACGCGCGCGTCGGAAACACCGTCACACACCTCCTACGCGAGGAGAGGGCGGACTCCGTCGCGGTCGTCACGCCACAGACGGCGATGCTCTCACGGACGCTGATCGACGCCGCGGCGATGAAACTCCGCACCAACGGGGTCGTGATCGGTCCCTCGACTCGCGGTCGCGTCCACTACGCTGGCTTCACCGAGCCGATCGACTTCGCCGGTGCGTTCGACCCCCCCGCACTCCCGACGCTCGCGAACCGCGGCCGCGACGCGGGCCTCGACGTGGAGTTCGTCGAGAGCCTCCCGGCCATAGAAACGCGTGGCGACCTCCTCGATACGGTGCCGTTGTTGCGCGCGCGATTCGCGGCTGAGCGGATCGTCCCCGATTACACTGCGGCGTTCGTCCACGAACACGGACTCGATGTCGTCGTCGAGGACGGCGAGGAGCGGCTGGTCCGGGACTGACAAGCTCACGGGGAGCTGACCGCGCTTAGGACACGGCGGTGGTCAACGCACCCACGACGCCGCGCGTCTGAGACGCTTGGCCGCCTGCAGTCCCCCGACGCGGGTGATAGAGGCGGCCTCACGAGCGGCATCGGCCGCGGCCCGAATCGCTCGCGCGCTCCCGGTTCGTGTGTAGTGTTCACACCGTCGCACGGCAGCGACGACGTAGTGTTTAGCGGCCATCGGCACCGGCGCGCGCTTTCCGTCGACGCGCGTCGTCCCCGCTCGAATCGCGGCGAGCACGTCCTCGGCGGTGACATCTCCGACGCGATCACGCCCCTCCACGGTCACTTCGGTGAACGCGCGGCCGACGTAGTTCAGGTGATGAGCGTCGCTTGCGGCGACCCCGGGGTAGCCGTGTGTCACCGCGAACCGCCGCGCACGGCGGTTTCGGTACCCGGTGAACAGCCAAGCGTTGAACACTTCGACGGCGTCGATCTCCTCGACCGCACCAGCCGCGTCACCCGTGTCGCCCGCATCACCTGCGTCGCCCGCATCACCCGCGTCGCCCGCATCACCCCCGTCGCTGGTCGTCTCGTCACCGACTACAACGACCCCTGGCTCGGCGTCTGCCGCAGCGTGCTCGTCGCCGACCGGGATCGCGCTCCGGCGGACGCCGTGGCGAGACCGCTGGAATGGGTGGGGAACGATAGCGACCCCGCCGTGGTCGTGGATCCACGCCACGGTTTCTGCGTACGACTCTCGGCGAGGGGGCATCCGGTCGACGCCGACCGCCAGCAGGTGGCCGTCAGCGGTCGACACCTCGACGCCAGCGATTCCGATCAGTCCGTACTCGGCCGCGAGCGACGCGGCGCGCTTGGAGGCACTCATCGTGTCGTGGTCGGTGATCACCACGGCGTCCAGTCCGATCTCGGCGGCGTGTGCCAGTATCAGCTCGACCGGCTCGTGGCTGTCGTAGCTCTCTTCAGAGTGAACGTGGAGGTCGACACGGATCGTAACGGCTGCCACGACGACACCGTAGGTGGTCGAGGGTATAGAAGCGCGCGATCTGCGGCCGGAGGCGAGAGTCGGCTGTCGACGGTGCTCCCCAGCCGGTCAGTTGAATATTCCGCGGAGCCGGTCGGTGAGAGAGTCATCGTCGGCCTCGGCGGCTGCTTCGGCCTGCTGCTGCTCGCGGAGTTCTCGAAGCGCGGCCGCCTGGTCGTCGGTGCTCTCGCCGCTGGCGGTGTTCTGCTCGCCGCCCTGTAACCCCTGCAGCTGAGAGACGGCGTCGTTGACCGTTCCCGACGTGGTTCGTGTCTCTGTCGCCGACCCTGCGAGGGCGTCGCTGTCGATATCGGCGTCGTCGACGGCGGTGGTATCGAGCTGTAGCCGCCGGGTCTCGGAGCGTTCGACGCCGCCCCACGTGAGTTCGGCGTCCTCAAGTTCGCGTTCGATGTCCGCCCGAACGTCCGCCTCGGTGACGGTTCCATCGTCGGTCGTCGCGTCGCCTTCCGCGGGCGTCGCCCCCGAAGCGTCGGCGGGGGAGGCTGCGCCGCTACTGGTCGCCTGTTCGACGCGGTGTGCGACGAGCGCGGCACCGGTCGCGCCGATCACCGCGACGAGGCCGACGCTGTACAGGGCCACTCCCTGGGCGCTGTAATCCGGCGGGTTGGTGACGTTCCACGCGTGCGGATACGCCCAGACGAACACGCCAATCGCGGTGAGACAGACGACCCCCCCAGCAGAGCCGAGGTACAGCATTCTCGTGTCGACCGGGAGGAGGACGACGACCCCCAAGAGCAACGCCGGGAGGCCGACAGCGGCGGCGACGGACGCAACCTCCCGAACGGCGTACATCGAGTCCGAGTTCGGTGGGAGCGTCGCACTGTAGAGGAACACCGCCACCCCGACCAGTCCGAGCCCAAGCCCTACGAAGAAGAGCCCGAAGCCCGCGTACACGTCTACCGTCCGATCGGGGTCGCCGATGTACTGTCGGTAGTACCCCATCAGCGGATTGGTTTCGCTCGACTCGTTCTGCTCGCTCATACGTCGACTCATTCCACGGACGGTCTTGATTGTTACCCCCGAGCGAGGGTCCGTCGCCGCGATCCTCGAGGCGACCCCCTGTGTTTTTCAGGGGCGGCGTCGTCGATCCGAACGATAGACCGTGTCCACCGAGTGCCCCCGCTGTGGATCACAACTGACGACGTTCGCGCTCGCCGAGGCCGAGGCGATCGCCTGCGACGAGTGCGGGTTCGCCGGCGTCGAGGCGGATCACTCCGGCGAGCCACGGGTCGTCGAGAGCTGGGAAGAGGCGCTGGAACGGTTCGGAGCGAGGAGTGACGATGGAAACGCTTGAGATACCCGACGAACACCGGGAACGGATCGAGAGGTTACGAGCCGAACTGGACGACGAACACGGCGGATCGTACGCGACCGTCGAAACCGAGCACGCCCTCGCGTACCTGCTCGATCTGGCCGAGGCTGTCGACGACCCCGACCGGACTGCCGACCCGGCGCGGCTCAGCGACATCGGAGACGAGCGGACTGACGGATCCGAAGCGACGGCGGAATCTGCGGAGACGGCCACGGGCGACGAGTCGGCCTCCTTCGACCGCGAGGCGGTTCGGGAGCGGCTCACCGAGCGCAATCGGCGGCACGGTGACCCGGACGACGCGGCACAGATGGACCTGTACTCGATCGCGACCGCGTTCGACGTAACCGGTCGTAGCGAGATGACGAAGCCCGAGCTCATCGAGGCGATCCTCGACCGAGCGGCGGCGTTCTCAGCTGATCCGTTCGACGCCATCGGTGCCGACGTCGGCATCGATGACGCGGCGAGCGCGACTGACGAAGTCGCCGACGACCCGACCACAGGCGACGCCGACGACGGATCCGACACTGAGGAGGGCGACGCTCCCGAGATGGGACGTGACGGCGCCGAGACAGACGGCGACGACGGTGTCGACGAGGAGACCGGAGATGCCGAGCCGGAGCCTGAAAACCCTGGAGAGACAGCCGACGACGCCACAGATACCGAGACAGGCGATGTCGAGACGGACGACACTGGAACGACCCAGTTGAACGCGATGATGAGCCTGTTAGACACCCACGACGACAAGTGGCGGGAGGGTGACGGCGACGCCCGTTACGAGGTCACCCTCCCGGACGGGAGCGTCGAGACGGCCCGGACCAAAGACGACGTGCGAGCGTTGCTGTTCAAGAACTACTGAGCCGACCGACACACCATGGGACTCATCGACACACTTCGTGACTGGCTCGCCGGCCTGTTCAGCGGAGCAGGCTCCGACGAGGCGGATGAATCGACCGACACGACGACGGGTGCTGTGGAAGCGGCCGACGAGGGCGGCGGGTCAAACACGACCGGAGCCAACGACGGGTCAGACACG
>JARVCL010000243.1:0-3781 GCA_040405695.1 Halorubrum sp.
TCATCTAGCACGCGAACGTCGGCCGCGGTGGTTTCGAGCAGATGGTCGACGAGATGTGAGCCAATGAACCCACTTCCACCAGTCACGAGTACCGTCATCTGTGTCGAACAGCGGCATCTCGAATTAATAAAGGCACCGGGTATGGACTGGTTCAGGCTAAAGCGTATCGAGTCGCTGTGGTGCTGATGGTCACGGTGTTGCAATCCGACAGCCGCTCCTCGAGAGCGTCGTGCCAACGGGTCGTACCACCCCTCGTTCGCGCGGTACCAGTCAATGAACTGGCGGACACCCTCCTGGATGTCGACCGTCGGCTCGTAGCCCAGCAGGTCGCCGGCCTTCGAGACGTCGGCGTGGGTGTGTTCGGCGTCGCCGGCCCGTGGCTCGTCGTAGCGCACGTCGAGCGAGGGGTCGATTTCGTCGCGCACGAGTTCGGGAGCGTCTGGATGTCGGTGTTGTCCGTCAAGCCGATGTTCAGGATCTCGCCGTCGGCGCCGTCGTCGGTCAGGAGCTGTTCGTTGACGCGACGGACGTCGGTCACGTAGGTGAAATCGTGGGTCTGCTCGCCCGTGCCGTAGACGACCGGCGGTTTGCCGTGCAGGCACCGCGAGACGAAGTTCGTCATGGCCATGTTCGGACGCATGCGGGGCCCGTAGACGGTGAAATAGCGCAGCGAGACTGGCGACAGGCCGTAGACCTCCTGATAGACGCGGGCGCACTGCTCGGTGGCAAGCTTGGAGACGCCGTACGGCGAGACTGGTGTGGTGGGGTGGTCCTCGTCGTAAGGGAGGTACTCCAGGCGGCCGTACACTGACGACGAGAACGCGCCGCTCGAACCAAGCGGAATGCCTCTGGTCGCTGTTACAGCCGTGGCTTGCGAAATTCCGCGGCCTCTCCAAGCAGGGCTTGGAGCAGGCTGCTCAGACCTACGGGTTCGTTCGTTCACTGAACCTGACTGGTGCACCGATCTATGATCTCATCGATTGTGTCGCCGTCAATGTATTCCGCTAAACTACCGAAGAGCGAAACCCCATCTATATTACGGGGGAGGCTGAAAGGTTCCCAACGATGACGGACGGTGTGATGTACATCGCTTCCGGGGAGCAGTATCTTTCCGAGGCAGAGTACTCTGCGAGGAGCGTCCGTGAGCAGATGCCTAATCTAAATATTGCACTGGTAACCGACCACAGAGACATCGAGGCGAATCTGTTCGACGATATCCTCGATTTGACCGAGACGTATCCCGACTCGGGGGTCTCAACGCTCAGACCAGGTCTCTCACCGTACGATCGGACACTATTCCTCGATACCGATACGTTCGTGACCGAACCCATTCCTGAACTGTTCGACATTCTTGGGGACCACGATATGGCATTCACCCAGAGCCCGGGCCGACTCGCAGTTCCGGGGCTTCCCGATCCCTGGATCGAGTTCAACACCGGTGTTATCTCGTACAAGACCTCGACAGCGACCGAACAGTTCTTCGAACGCTGGCTGGATACCTACCAGAACATGTTGTCCGAAGATGGTATCGACCGAAACCAGCCGTCGTTCGCCCACGCGGTCGCCGAATCCGACGTGGATTATTTCCTTCTACCACGCGAGTACAACTGTCGCGTGCCGCGGTTCGGCTATCTCGCACACGAGGCAAAGGTCGTCCACGGACGCGATACTGTCCCACTGGCCGACATCGCCACCCGACTCAACGAGAACCCGGACCGACGCGTTCACTGGCCGAAAATCCGCCGGAATCTCGTCGCAGACCTTCAGCTCGTCCACGAGTCCGATATCGAGCACAGACCGCTGCATATCGCGTTTCGATTCAAACGCTCCGTGCAGCGAGACGGACTGCGACATGCCCTGCGAGAGTCCTATCGAGAACTCTCGCGCATCGCGGGCCGGCTATGAATATCGACCTCGTCACACACCGCTATCCGCCGGATGTCGGTGGCATCGAACGTCACGTACAGGAGCTGGCCCACCATCTCGTCGAGTCCGGTCACGAGGTGACCGTTCATGCAACGCGATGGCGACGCGGCCAGCGAAAACAGTCGATGGACGATGGTGTTCCGGTTCGACGCTATCGGGCGCTTGCGCCGGGTGAAGGATATTACCTTTCGCCGTCGATGACCGCCGTCGCGAAAAACTCGACGGCCGACGTGATTCACGCACATGGCTATCACGCGTTTCCGCTGTTGTTTGCCGCACTGGGTGTGGGAGAGACACCGTTCGTTGCGACACCCCACTACACGGGCCGTGGGTCAACGCGACTGCGGAACCTCTTTCACCGTGCCTATGCGCCCTTCGGCGGCCGAGCGCTTCGAACTGCCGACGCGACCATCGCGGTCAGCCAGTGGGAACAGGAGCAACTCCGGACTCAGTTCAGTTGCGAGTCGGTGGTGGTCCCGAACGGAATCGATGTCGAATCGTTCCGGAACGCCGACCCGCACGAACACGATCGCCCGTACCTGCTCTCCATCGGCCGCCTCGTCGAGTACAAGGGTGTACAGCACGCGATTCGAGCCATGACGGAACTCCCGGAGTACGACCTTCTCGTTGCCGGCACCGGGGAGTACCGCGAACGACTTCAGCGAATCGCAGACCGGGAAGACATCGCTGACCAGGTCGAGTTTCTCGGG
This sequence comes from Halorubrum sp., assembly GCA_040405695.1. GTDB lineage: Archaea > Halobacteriota > Halobacteria > Halobacteriales > Haloferacaceae > Halorubrum. The sequence continues at coordinate 2,637 of JARVCL010000243.1, forward strand.
TTCGTTGACGACGATGCCGTCCCGGGGCTGTACGCCGGCGCCGCTGCACACGTGTTTCTCTCGGAGTTCGAGTGTTTCGGACTGACGGTCGGCGAGGCACTCGCGGCCGGCACTCCCTGTGTCGTCCGGGATGCGACGGCGCTGTCGGAGTGGGATGCCCACGAGGGGTGTCTCAGTATCGAAGAGGTGGAACCGGCTGTGGTTGCCGACGCTGTCAGGAAGGCCGCCGAACTCGAACCGAATCCACAATCGCTCCACACGTGGCAGGATATGGGTGAATCAGTGCTGGAGATTTACGAACGCGTCCGCTCGGGCACCTGATCGACCAACTTCCCGATAAGTTCGCGGTAACTGTACCAGAGGTCGCTCCGGTCTTTCCGTGACACATCGACGAGCAGATACAGGAGTGGGAGCCCGCTGTACTGGTGTGGTGGGTCACACATACTCTCGCCGCAACTGCTGATGTACGATTCGTAGATGCGCCCACCCCGGCCCTCGTCACGAATCATCTCGGCGAACGTCGACGCGTCGTGTGTGTCGTGATACGCGAGAGCAAACGACCAGAAGAAGTCCCGGAAGACGTAGTCGGTTTTGAACGCTTCCCAGTCGAGAACGTACGCCGTGCTGTCGGAAACCAGGACGTTTCTGGCATGAAAATCTCCGTGTATATCGGACCGATAGACCGACTCGGGCAGCGCCAGTTCGTCCAGCAGTGATACGGCGGCCTGGAACGGTTCCTCCTGGTGAAGTCCCCGGGTTTCCAACCGCTGTTCGATGTCACGCACTACGTCCTCGACTGGAACGACAGCCGATGGATCGTCGTGAATGTGTTTCAACTGTTGCAGTCCTTCGTGAAGAGCCGCCCAGTCGTCGACGGGGGACCGCGGGCGCCGTCCCTGAACGAACTCCTCGACGAAGTACGGATAGTCAGTATCCGTTTCGTACAACGTCGGCGTGTGTACTTCGGGCGGGAGACGCTCCCTCGCGTGGATTTCGTCTACGATGCCCGCTGACTCTCCCCGCGGGATTGCATAGACGCGCCCGGCGTCGAGATCGAGCAATCTGGTTCGGTTGCTGAGAATAGCGACATCGAACGACAGTTCCTCCGAGAGGCTCACTGACACCTGGGACACCAGCGGGAGGAG
>JARVCL010000244.1:0-3779 GCA_040405695.1 Halorubrum sp.
GGACTGTCCGTCACGCAAGAGCGCCTCTACGAACAGTTCACCCGCCTTGTACGACGACCGGACCATCGGGCCGGACGCACAGTACAGGAAGTCGAACTCGGTCTCTGCGACCTCCCGCCACGTCTCGAACACGTCCGGGTGGACGTACTCGAACACGTCTAAGTGTGAACGCGACGGCTGCAGATACTGGCCGAACGTGACCACGTCGACACCGACCTCGCGGAGATCACCGAGGGTCCGGTACACCTCGTGGTCGTACTCGCCGACGCCGAGCATCAGACTCGTTTTCGTGTGGATGTCGCTCTCACGATCGACCTGATCGAGAACCACGAGCGACTGTTCGTAGTTCGCCCGTCGGTCACGCACGGGCCACTGGAGCCGCTCTACCGTCTCCACGTTGTGGGCGATCACGTCCGGACCAGCGTCGATGATTCGACGGACTGCGTCCGGGTCTCCCTGGAAGTCCGGAATCAGCGTCTCGACGAGAATCTCCGAGTCACGCCGTTTGATCTCGCGGATCGTCTCGGCGAACTGTGTGGATCCGCCGTCCGCGAGGTCGTCACGGTCGACGGAGGTGAGAACCACGTAATCCAGACCGATCTCTGCGACCGCGTCGGCGACGTTCTCCGGCTCGTCGGGATCGAGCGGCTCCATTCCCCCGGTTTCGACGTCACAGAAGTTACACCCGCGTGAACAGCGGTCACCGAGCAGCATGAACGTCGCCGTTCCGGGCCCGTCACGACCCGACCAGCACTCGCCCATGTTCGGACAGTTTGCCTCTTCACAGACGGTGTGGAGATCACGATCGCGGAGCGTCTCCGTAATCTCCGTAAATCGACTTCCAGACGGCGGGCGGGATTTCAGCCAGTCCGGCTTCCGGCGGCCGCGTTGCATAGGTACACATCGACGGCCGGGCGCAAAAACGTGCGGGTCGTGAGGACCATCCTGGATGACCCCCGCACCGGCGCACGTCGCTTCCTGTCGGTTTCGACGACGCCTCAACCTGTGAGAGGGTGTCCGCCACCGGTACTCTTTTATTACACCTTGCCAACCACGTAACATCGCCTGATGTTGGACGTCTCACAGGAGGAGATCACGGACGGTCCCGTCGGTCGGGTTCTCCTGTTGCTTGCAGCCCCGCTCGTCGCGCAGAACTTGGTGTACGTCGCCAACGCGCTGATCGACACGTTCTGGCTCGGACGGGTGAGCGAGAACGCGGTCGCCGCGGTGGGGCTGAGCCTCCCGATCCAGTCGTTTCTCGGTGCCGTCGTCGTCGTCGCCGCTGTCGGGACACAGATTCTCGTCGCCCAGCGGGTCGGCGCAGACGACGAGGCCGGAGCTCGCCGAGTTGCGGTCAACGGAGGCCTCGTCGCGCTCGTGGTCACGCTGGCGGTCGCGGTGCCCGTCGTCGTCTTCGCCGAAGAGGTCGTCGCCGTGCTCGGGGCGGACCCGGCGCTTGCGGCGACCACCGCGACGTACCTCGCCATCGTGATCGCAGTGCTTCCACTCGGAGCGGTCGGCGACACCGTTGAGAACTGTTTCACCGCCTACGGCGACACGCGAGCCGTGTTACACGTGAGCGTCAGCAGCGTCCTCGTCAACCTGGTTGCCGCGCCGGTGCTGATCTTCGGTGTCGGACCGGTCCCGGCGCTCGGTGTCGCGGGCGCGGCGCTCGGAACTGTTCTCGCAGGGATCGTCGGTCTGCTTCACGTCCTCGCATACGCCGGTGGCGTGTCCCGGGACTCTTTCCGACTCACTCGGGCAGCGTTCAGCTTCGACGCGGGCGTGATCCGAGAACTCATTTCGGTCGGGATTCCCCTCGGCGGACAGCGTGGGGTGAGCGAACTCGTCCGCGTGCTCGTCGTGGGCCTCGTCGCGATCGCCGGAGGAGCCGCCGGGGTCGCGGCCTACACCGTCGGCGCCCGCGTCGCGACACTCGCTATCGTTCCCGCGTTGGGGCTCCAGCAGGCCGCACAGTCGATGATCGGCCAGAGCCTCGGAGCCGACAAGCCCGTCCGGGCTCGCCGAACGACGACGACAGGGACGGGGATCATCGTCGCCGCGTTTCTCGGACTCGGCGTCGTGCAGTTCCTCTTTGCGGGCACGATAACCGACGTCTTCGCCCCCGACCTGACGGCGACCGGCCGAGAGCTCTCGGTGCGCTACCTCCAGCTACTCGCGGTCACGTACTGGGGACTCGGTGGAACCTACACCCTCCTCGCGGGGTTCAACGGTGCCTCGCGGACGCGAACGTCGTTCGTCGCCGACGCGATCAAGTACTGGGGGATCCGGTTCCCCATCGCCGTCGCCGCGGTTCCGGCGACCGCGACGTTCGGGGCGTTCGGCGTGGCGGTCTCTCCGGGACTGGGCTGGGGTGTCGAGGCGGTGTTCTGGGCAGTCGCGATATCGAATGCGGTTGGGTTCCTCGGGGTGGCCGCCTACTTCTGGTACACGACGAAACGAGGGATGTTCGAGAAGGCGGCCGAGCAGGCTACCGACGACGACTCAAAAGAGGACCCGACCGAGGCAGAGGATGAGTCGGAGTCGACAGCCGCGGAGTCGGACGCGATCGGAGAGGAGAGAGCTACAGAGACGGACGGCGACACCGCGGCGATGAACGACGATTAACTCAGCCGAGGTCGGCTGCGTCGACGACGGTCGCGAACTCGCCGTCAAGGTGTGCAAGCGCGACCCGATGTGACGTGTCCGGGTCGATTCGCTCGCCGTCGTGGGTCGTCCGTTCGTGCGCCGCGGTCGCGTCGGCGACGACGTACACGTCGTAGCCGCGGTTCTCGGCCATTCGAACCGTGGTCGAGACACAGTGGTCAGTCGTGAGCCCACAGACGACGAGCGAGTCGTATCCGCTCTCACGGAGCCACCCGTCCAGCCCCGTGTCGAGGAACGCCCCGTTGACCGACTTCTCGAAGGTCGCCTCGCTCTCACGGGGTGTCGTCTCGGGGCTCCACGCGAATCCAGGAGCCTCAGGTCTGAGCGGCGAGTCGAACGCCGTCGAGGCGTGGCGGACGTGTGCGACGGGTCGGTCCGCCTCGCGCCATCGCTGCAGGAGGTCCGCGGCGACTGTCTCGGCCCCGGGGTTGTTGCGATCGCCCCACGCTGGGTCGTCGAAGCCGACCTGAAAGTCGACGAGCAGGAGGACGGCGTCGTCCGGCGGTACGCCGTTCGTCATCCAGTTGCCTCCGTGGTTCTCGCGGTCCGATCAGTCATCGTCGGTGCTCGTAGCCAAGGTGCAGACCCGTCCGGACGGGTGCTCGTCATCGGCGAGTCGCCGCCACGAGCCCGGTTCGAGGAGGGGTTCAGGAGCCTTCGGGTGCTCGCGGGTCGGGGTCAACGGGCACTCGTCGGGGCTCTCCGCGTCGTCCTCGCGAAACAGATACTGCGTCCACTCGCGGTCGCCTTCGACACCCCAGTCGCCGAGGTCGGCGTGCGGACAGACGCCGTCGTACTCGGTCATCCGTGATTGGATGAACTCGCGGGCGTACTGTCCCGCCTCGGTGTCGGCGGTGATCCCGTCGAAGACGGCACGCGGCTGGAACGTGATCTCGAGGCCGACCGGCGAGTACCGGCTCCGCCGCTCGTCGTAAAAGGGTGCACGAGAGGTTGGGAACAGCGGTTCGCCGCCGAAACAGAACTCCCACGTTGGGGTGTCCGGGTCGGTTGGAATCGACTCCGGCCACGGTTCCGGATCGTGGACGTGGAGGAACTCCAGCACGTGCCAGAGCCGCTCGTGGTAGTGTGCCTCCCCGGGGTCGCCGGCCGGC
>JARVCL010000245.1:0-3777 GCA_040405695.1 Halorubrum sp.
CCGGAGCCAACGACGGGTCAGACACGACCGGAGCCAACGACGGGTCAGACACGACCGGATCTAACGACGGTCTCGACCCTGGAGCGGTCACGGAAACACGGTCCGAGGCAACGGACGACGCCGTCGAGGCGCTTCAGAACGTGCGCGAGTCCGGTCCGGGAGATACAGCCGGCGACGACGGCGAAGGCACCTCACCGCCCGGCGGTCTGACCGAGTCGTCCACGGACACAGACACCGACGAGAGCGACACGAACAGTTAGGGGACCGCCGACCGAACGGCGCGTATGGCTGTAGATCACACGCATGTGTCTCGGGCGATCGAACTCGCCGAAGCGGCTGTTTCGGCCGGGAACACCCCGTTTGGGGCGTTGTTGGTCGTCGACGGTGAAGTCGTACAGGAGGCACGGAACACGACACGGACCGACGACGACCTCACCGCCCATCCCGAACTGGTTTTGGCCCGATGGGCGGGCCGCGAACTCGACGCCGACGAGCGCGCCAACTGCACGATGTACGCGAGCACGGAACCGTGCCCGATGTGTTCGACCGCGATTCACTACGCCGGAATCGACCGCATCGTCTTCGGCGTCTCCGGGGCGACGCTCGACGAGCTCACCGGCAGCGTCGTCACCATCCCTGCGAGTGAGGTGATCCGGCGGGCGGGGGGTGACACCAGCGTCGAGGGGCCCGTCGCGACCGAGGCGGCGATGGCCGTTCACGAGTCGTTCTACGGAGACGACTGGCGGCCGGACGGCGGAGAAGGGGGCGGCAATGGGACTGGAGTTGAAGCCACAGCCGATGCCGACGGATGACCGGCAGGGTATCCGACGAGGGCACGAGTGACCCCCCGTCCGCCCGTGTCACGGTTATCGGCGCGGCTGCAGTCGACGAGTGGTACGCTGTCTCCAACCTTCCGGCGGTCGACGGAGGCGCGTACGCCGACGAGGTCGTCACAGCGCCGGGTGGCGTCGGGGGAAACGTCGCGGTCGCACTCGACCGACTCAGAGAACGGGACCGCGAGGTTGCGCTGGTGAGTCGGGTCGGCGACGACGAGTACGGAACGGCAGCGGTCGACGCGCTCGCCGAAACCGGCGTAGAGACGTCCCTGATCACGGTCGGTGAAGCCCCCACGACGCGCTCGCTCGTACTTCGTGCGCCCAATGGTGACCGGGCCATCGTGACCACCGGCGAGAGTTTCCGTACGCTGCGACTCGACGACACGATGCTGGACGTGGTCGCCGACAGCGATGTCGTGTTTCTCACGGCGTACGCCCCCGACACCGTCGCCCGGGCGGTGTTCGACCGACTTCTCGCGGGCGATAGAAGCGTCGACGACGCCGACCCTGATCGGCCCGCTGTCGTCTTCGATCTCTCGGGGCCGGTCTCTGAGCTCGTCGGGCGAGGAACTCGACCGCCGACCATCCAACGATACGCCCGCCGTGCCGACCTGTTTGTCGCCGGCGAGGTGGCCGCAGCCGCCTACTTCGGCGGGGTCGACGCGGCCATCGAACGACTCTCGACCGCTCGTGCTGCCCGCCCTTCTGTGAGTGGCCCTGCCGTTCTCACCCACGGGGCGAACGGAGCGACCGTGGTGACGAGTGAGACGACGACTCAGGTCGACGCGTTCGAAGTCGAGACGGTCGACACCACCGGAGCCGGCGACGCGTTCGTCGCTGGACTCATGGACCGGTGGCTGCTCGATGGCGGAACCGGTAGCGGGGAGACGAGGACGACCTGCAACACACACCCGAGTGGGACAGGAACGTGTGGACCGGCATCGACACCCGAACCCGCTCAGGACCAGGACTCGGAGCCAAATCAAGAGCTAAACGTAAAGCGGTTTCTCGATGCCGTCCGGTTCGCGTCCGCCGCCGCCGCGATCAACTGTACCGGCCGCTTCGCTCGGTCTGGACTGCCGACTCGTGCGGCGGTTCGACAATTTCTGACCGAGCGCGCCGACGACGAACGTTCGAGCCGGTGACACCGGATCGGGCTGGAGCGCTCACAGTCGGTCGTCTCGTTTCCTCGAACCCGTCTCCGTGCGTCTCCCAGTTCGTCGGTCGCACTCGACGATCGATGGGCGAACGGATCACCGAACGGTATCGGCGCGCTCGACCAGCGTCTCGACGCGGTCGACATCGACCGGAGCGGTCGTCTCACCGCCGCGTTTCAGTGCGGTTCCGACGATCACGCCGTCGGCGACGCTGAGTAGCCCCTCGACCGTCTCGGGTTGCACGCCGCTCCCGACGAGTACCGGCGTGTCGAGCCCGTGTCGCTCCCGCTCGTCGACAACCGCGCTGAGCGCGTCCACGTCGATCGGCTCGCCGGTGCCGGACCCAGAGGCGATCACGGCGTCGGCCAGCCCTCGTTCGGCTGTGTCGGCGAACGACTCGGCGGTGTACCCCGTCGGTGTCAGCGGGGCCGAGTGTTTCACGTCCGTGTCGGCGAACACGCCGACGTCGACGCCGAGCGACTCCCGCAGTCGGATCGTTTCGTGTGCGTTTCCCTGGAGTATTCCTTGGTCGGCGACGCGTGCACCCGTGTGAACGTTCACGCGAACGAACGCGGCATCGACCGCGGCGGCGATCGAAACGGCTGCTATGGCGTCGTTCCGGAGGACGTTGATCCCGACTGGACGGTCCGTCGCGTCGGTGACGGCAGTCGCGGCGCGGGTCATCGCGGCGACCGTGTGTTTCGGCACGTCCGTGGGGTGAAACGGCGCGTCGCCGAAGTTCTCGATCATCACGGCGTCGACGCCGCCCGCGTCGAGGGCCTCGGCGTCCGCGACGGCACGCTCGACGGTAGCCTCCATCGCCCGCACGCTGTCGTCCGGCGCGTTCGGTGCTCCCGGCAGGGGCAGAAGGTGTACCATGCCGATGACCGGCGCCGCCGTCCCGAAGGTGGCCTCGAACTCCATACGCGAGTTCGGGCTCGGTCGGGAATAACTCTCCCGCTGGGGAGGTCGGCGCGGAAGCTACAAACCCCCACGTGACCAATAGATTCCCATGACTTCACCACTCGCGGACGAACCGGTCGAGGCATCCACCGACGACGACGAGCCACTCGTCGCCAACGAGTACGAGCCACTGCTCGAGCAGCTGGGCGACGCCTGGGAAGTCGTCGACGACCACCACTTGGAAGCGACCTACGAGTTTCCGGATTTCGAGACCGCGCTCGCGTTCACGAACGAGATCGGTGAACTCGCCGAGGCCGAGTGGCACCACCCGGACATCCACCTCTCGTGGGGTGAAGTCGGGGTCGAGATGTGGACCCACGATATCGGCGGGCTCCACCGATCGGACTTCGTGATGGCCGCCCGGATGGACCGAATCTACGAGGACGAGGAGGGAGACTGACCGTACGGAGCGGCACGATCGCCGATGAACCGCGAGACGACGCGACGGAGCAACGGACGCTTTTAAATCCCTGCCGGCAGAACTAACGGATAATGAGCGCGAACGTCTTCCTGGTCCCTATCGACCCGGAGAACTTCGATCGAACGGTTCGGTCACCGGTCGATCTCACCGAATACGACGAGCGGCCAGACCCACTCGCGGATGTCGACGAGGCTCGTCTGTGGGCTGTCGGCGACGACAGCGGCAACGGATCCACGTTCGACCGGATGGCAGCCGGCGATCTCCTGCTGTTTTACTACGACGACGAGTACGTCGCCACCGGCCGGATCGGCGAGACGTTCGTCGACGAGGACCGCTGGGCGAGCGGCACGTTCTGGACCGCGTTCCCGACGACGCGAGTCTACACCGTCGAGTCGTTCAC
>JARVCL010000246.1:0-3753 GCA_040405695.1 Halorubrum sp.
GTAGGTAACACCGATGTCATCGCAAGAACTCGCCGGATCGGAACCGGCAGACGACACCGAGTCGGGGGAGGTCGAATCGCTCTCGGAGACGCCGTGCCCAGTAATCGACTCGCTCGAACAGATCGGATCTCGCTGGCGACTCGTCGTTCTCTACGAGTTGCAGAACGGCGAACGTCGGTTCAACGAACTCAAACGCGAGACCGACGCGAACGCCAGAACCCTCTCGCGGGTTCTCGACGACCTGCAAGAAACCGGCTTCGTTGCCCGCCGCATGGAGGAGGACGCCCCCGTGGCCACGTACTACAGTCTCACCGAGAAAGGACGGTCGCTCGCGCCGGTGTTCGGCGAGATCGACGCGTGGGCGAACGAGTGGCTCGCCGCGTGTGACGCGTCAGCCGACGGTACGAACGGGTGAAACCGGGGACTGTTGTCGACCGCGTCTCGGGGGGTGAGTCGATCCACGACGCGACCGCCGAAACCGACACGTTTCTGCGGCCCTAACGAGTGAGTGTGTACGCCGGACTGAAGAACACCCCCTGTTGTCTGTGCGGGCGTGACGAGACTCACACGCGGATCGAGGTGCCGCCGCGGGCGATAACCCTGCTTGAGAACGGCGGTCCGATCGCGTGGCGGGACGTCGTCGGAAGCGTCACCCTCCGGTTCTGTGCAGACGACTGGGAGCTCGTGAGCGACCTCGCGATCGAGATGGACACGCACCCACTCGGAAAGTGCAACGCCGCACACGTCTCGTTGGACCTGCGTGAGGACCACGAGGCGCTCCTGTCGGCGACCAAAGCGGCCACTGACCAGACGGAGCTCGAGGCCGACCTGGAGCGGCGAGCGACGGAGACGCTCGCCGCCGTGGACGATCCGTACACCGAGCCGCGTGATGTCGTGGAGGCGATCATCGTGTTACGCGCGTTAGAAGAGCTTGGTGTCCGTGACCCCGCTGGCGACCCGGTTCGACCCTGAGATCGACTCACCACCGAACCTCGAACGTGTCGAACCCCTTGGGCTCCTCGTATGTCACGTCGACGCCGTCGACTTCGGCCGCCTGGCTCCCCGTGTGACACCACTCAACCAGCTTCTCGACGGCGGGTTCGGGCCCTTCGAAGACCGCCTCGACCCGGCCGTCGTCGAGGTTCCGGACCCAGCCGCCAACCCCGTTTTCGCGGGCGGTGTCCCGCGTTGACGCCCGATAGTACACGCCCTGGACGCGTCCCGTGACGTAAGCGTGTACGCGAATCGTGTCGGTATCAGTCATGCGTCGGTCTCGGTTCGCGCGGTACCTAAAAGGTGGACCACCCGCGTCGGACCGACGCCTACTAACTCTCGGCGACCGAGGCGTCACGCATGGACCTGTTCGGAACCGCCGGGATTCGCGGGAGCGCGGAGGACCGAGTTACTCCGGAGCTCGCGCTCGCCGTCGGGCGAGCCGTAGCGATCGAAGCACGAGACGACGATCAGGGAGCAATCGAGAGCGACGGCGACGTCGACCCGGCTCCCGAGTTCGTCCTCGCCCGTGACGGACGCGTGACCGGCCCGACCATTGCGGCTGCGATGGAGGCCGGACTCGCTTCCGGCGGCGCGAAGGTGCGTCGCGCTGGGCAGTTGCCGACACCGGGACTCGCACACGCCTCACAGGGACGACACGGAGTGATGCTCACCGCCTCGCACAATCCGCCGCCGGACAATGGTATCAAACTGTTCCGTGACGGTGTCGAGTTCGACCGCGACGCAGAGCGTGCCGTGGAGCGTCGCGTCGCCGACGGAGAGCCGCCCGCCAGCTGGGACGCGTGGACGACGACCGAGCGGATAGCGCCCCTCGACGCGTATCTCGACGCGGTCGTCGGGTACGCTCGGTCGTTCGGCGACGATGCGTCCAGCGGCCTCGACGGCCTCCGGATCGCCGTCGACTGCGGCAACGGAATGGCGGGTCCCGCGACGCCGACGGTTCTCCGGGAACTCGGCGCGATGGTCGTCACGCTCAACGGAAACGTCGACGGCCACTTCCCCGGGCGAGGAAGCAAGCCAACGCCGGAGACGCTCGAGGACCTCCGCGCGTTCATCACAGCGGCGAACGATGGAGTCACAGAGCCAGGTCGACCGACTCCCGACGGCGACGCCGAGGGGTTCGCGTTCGGTATCGGTCACGACGGCGACGCAGACCGGGTCGTGCTCGTGGACGCCAGCGGCGAGGTGGTCCACGAGGACACCGTCCTGGCGATTCTCGCCGAGCGGTACGTCCGTCGGTCGGAAGCCGACGAGCCGGTTGTCGTCACCACTCCGAACGCCTCTGGCCGTATCGACGAACGGGTGCGGGCGGCTGGCGGCCGTGTCGAACGCGTTCGGCTCGGTGCGCTCCACGAGGGAATTGCGGCTGCCGAGGCCGACGGCGACGCGGTTGCGTTCGCGGCCGAACCGTGGAAACACGTTCACGTTCCCTTCGGCGGGTGGATCGACGGCGTGTGTTCGGCGGCCGTGCTCGCCCGTCTCATCGGGAGCGAAGGACTCAGTTCTCTCCGTGACCCGGTGACTGAACGCCCTTATCAGAAGGTGAGCGTCGACTGTCCCGACGATCGGAAGTCGGCGGTCATGGACGACCTCCGGGGACGGCTTCCGGACGCGTTCCCCGATGCAGACATGAACACGGACCATGGCGTCCGTCTGGAGTTTCCGGACGCCTCGTGGGCGCTCGTGCGTCCCTCGGGGACCGAGCCGTACGTCCGCGTGTACGCCGAGAGCGACGATGTCGACGAGCTAATCGAGGCGGTAGCGTCCATCGTCTCGACCGCCGTCGACGACGCGTGATGTAACTGAGCGGACAGACGGTGGCGTGACCGACGATTTTAAGCGTTCTACTCTCGCCTTTCGGAACGATATGGGATCAGACTTCGATCGGCGGCGGTTCATCCAGGCGGCCGGTATCGCGGGCGTTGCGGGACTCGCCGGCTGTACCGGTGGGCCAGCAGACGACGACGGCAACGATACTGGTGACGATGGCGCGGGTGACGATGTGTCGGCAGAGACGAACGTCGGAATGGTGTACGCGCTCGGTGGCCTCGGCGACGAGTCGTTCAACGACGCGGCACAGCGCGGCATCATCGACGCGGCCGACGACTTCAACGTCTCATACGACGAGTCGCAGCCGGCCGACGCCGGTGAGTTCTCGCAGTTCCAGCGGCTGTACGCGGAATCGACCGACCCGAACTATGACCTCGTCTCGTGTATCGGCTTCGCCCAACTCGACGCGCTCTCCGAGGTCGCCCCGGACTTCCCCGAACAGAACTTCCTGCTCGTCGACGACAACCTCGACGAGCCGAACGTCGCGAGCTACGAGTTTAAAGAGGAAGAGGGATCGTTCCTCGTCGGCGCGCTCGCCGCGCTCCTGAGTGAGCAGTCGTTCATCGCCGGCGCGGGCGAGACCGACCCAGACTCGACGAACGTCGGGTTCGTCGGCGGCGTCGACGCGCCGCTCATCCGGCGGTTCCAGGCGGGGTACGAGGCGGGCGTCGCCCACGTGAGCGACGACATCGACGTGATAACGAGTTACGTCGGGGACTTCGCCGACCCGTCCGGCGGTCAAGAGGACGCGCTGTCGATGTACGAAAGCGGCGCAGATGTCGTGTATCACGCGGCCGGGGGCTCCGGCGTCGGCGTCTTCCAAGCGGCACAGGATCAGGACCGGTTCGCGATCGGCGTCGACTCGGATCAGTCGCTGACGGAGCCGGACTTCGCCGACGTGATCCTCGC
>JARVCL010000247.1:0-3743 GCA_040405695.1 Halorubrum sp.
CGAGTCCACCACGTTCGTCCTTCCCCAAGAGCTCACCAGCCTCGTCGGTCGCTACGGGAAGGCCCTCTCCGGCTCCGATGTCCAACAGATGGAGGGGCTGGAGGGCATGGAGTTCGACGACGAGACCCGCAAGATGCTCGGGCTCGACAACATCGACGAGATCATCGGTCAGATCGACGAGGCGGCCGAGATGGACGTCGAGGAGCTCGAGAAGGAGGCCGAAGCGGTCAAAGCTGGTGGTGCCGGCGCGGACATCAAGTCGGCCGACGAGGTCATTCAAGAGATGGACGACGAAGAGATCCCCGAGGCGGAGCTCGAGCGCGAGAACTGAGCCGATTCGGCTTCGGCTTCGGTTTCGGTTTCGGTTTCGTGAGCGTGCCTCGATAACACACGCGCACTGGCCGCTGTGTCTTCCCCGAACCGGCGGTCCCGATCCGGACGAAGTGTTTTTGTCGGCTGGTAGACTACTACCGGTAGTGACAGAGGAGATTGACGAACGGAAACGCCGGACGCTGCGGCGCTTCGCCGCCGTGGGAGCGGCCGCTCCGTTCGTCGGCACGGCGAGCGCCGACGGAACCGGTGACACCAACGAGACCCGCGAGGCGATCCGCGGCTATGTCCCCACCACGCCCGGAGCGCACTTCTCGAAGCTCCGTGACGACCTGCGATTGGGAACCGGCGAGGCGCAGTACCATCTCCGGAAGCTAGAGGAGGCGGGAGCGATCGAGTCGGAGAAAGACGCCGACTACCGCCGATACTTCTCCGCAGGCCGGTTCGACGAGATCGACAAGCGGGCGCTCGGGTACTTACGTCGAGAGACCCCACGGGGAATGATACTCGCGCTCCTGCGAGATCCGAGCGCGACCGGCGCGGCGCTCGCCGAGACGCTCGGGGTGTCACGGCCGACCGTCAGTGCCGCGGCCGCCGACCTCGCGGAGGCGGAGTTGCTCGACCGGTCGAACGGGTACACGCTGGTCGAGCCCGAACGGCTGCTGACGCTGGTCGTCCGATACGCGGACTCTTTCGACGCTGAGACCGTCGCGTTCGCAGACGACGCGGCGTCGCTCGTCAGCTACGACCCGTCGGGAGCCGGCGAACGGCGTTAACCGCTCGCTTCGGTGACCATCCACGTCGTCCCGGAGGAGTACCCCCACTTTTCGACCTCAATGTCCCGAGCGGCCTCAACCACGGCGTGCATGTTCGCCCCGACCTCTTTCGCTGAGAGGTCGAGGTCGTCGGCGATCAGGCGAGATTTGAAATAGGTCCGATCGCCGGCGTTCGCGCGGAGGTACTCCAGGATCCGTGTCTGTTTCTCTGACAGGGCCGCGGCGGTGACCGGTGCGGGCTCCGTGTGTGCCGTGCTCATACGACTCAGTAGCGGCGTGAGCCACAAAAGGCGGTTGGTACGCCGGGTTAACACCGTCACGTCTGGCGATATGCTCGATTCGATCCTCGCTGAGCACGCTCCGTGACGCAGCGTGTCGGCCCCCGCGAGTCTGTTCCGGTACGATCCACGAACTCACACCGGCGGCGAAGGACGGTCCTACGTGCGACCGGGTGCTGACACCCTCCCACGGCTTGAGGTGAGCTTCCGCTCGCTACCTGTCACTCGTACAGGTCGGAGACGAAGGGACCGAGCGCGCCGACGACGGCGGCTGTGAGCGCATCGGTTCGGTCGACACCGCCGGCAGTGAGCGCGCCGGCAGCCCCACCCCGCCTCGCGACGCCCGTCGTGTCGAGGACGTCGTCCATCACCGGGCCGAGCTCCTCGCCCGCGTCCACGCGGGCAGCGATTTCGGCCGGCAGTCGGAGACTCGGACCCGCACCGTGAGTGAGTCGGTCCCCGTCCCCGACGGCCGCCCACATGACGAGAAACCACTCTGCGAGGCCGTCGAACCGAGCGACACCACCCTCGATGCCGACCGCGAGGTCGTACGACTGCGTCGCGTCGTCACTCGGCGTGGCGAGAACCGCGTCGACACGGTTCTCCGCGCCCCGTACAGTTTCGGCGTGGCCGGTCGGCTGCTCGCTCACGCCGGAGTCGACCGCGAGAGCGTCGATGGTCGCGTTCGCGAGGCGGTCGGCTCGTCCGGATCGCCCCGAGTCGTCGCTCAGGGCTGTCTCGTGGCCGCCGCCTGGACCGTTTACAGGCCAGTCGCCGTCGACGGCCGTGAGCGCTCGGTCGACCGCCCGTCGTTTCACCGGGTTCTCGCTGCCGACACCGATTCGCATACTCGGTTTCGATCCCACGGACACGAATAGCTCCCGACTCGTGGCCGACAGTCGACCACGGAGAGCAAGAGACGTGCACAGGCCACGTCGTCAGCTGCTCACCGCTGACGGGAATGCGTCCGGGTGCAACAGCGCCGCGAGGCGCTCGACCCCGTCGATCAGCGCGGGGCTCGGCTGGTTCAACAGCGAGTCGTCGAGTACGTGAATCGGCGCGTCGATGCCCCACTCGCGGTCGCGGACGACGGCGGGGTCTACGCGGTCGCCGTGGCCACAGACGTGAACGACCACGTGGTCGGGGTTGGCGGCCGCGACAGTCCCACCGTCGACCTCGCGTGAGCGCTCGCCGGGGTCAACGAACGGGTAGCGACCGCCCGCGGCCCGAACCGCGTCCGGGACCCAGTTGCCAGCGGCCATCGGCGGGTCGGACCACTCTTCACAGTAGACGACAGGCCGGTCGCGGTCGGCGGTTGCGTCCGCGACCGTCTCGAGACGGCGGCGGGATGCCCGCGCGAGCGCCTCGCCGGCCGCGTTACGACCGACCGCCGTGCCGAGGCGACGGAATCGGGCGAGAACGTCGTCGAGCGTCGCAGGCGTAGCGTGGCTCACCGAGAAGCCACGCTCGCGACACGTCTCGGCGACCGTGGCTTGCAGGTCGTCACTGGTGCACACGAGATCCGGATCGAGAGCCGCGACTCGGTCGAGGTCGGGGTCGAGCCACCCGCCGACCCGCACCGGGTTCGTCTCGTGTGCGTCGCCGGCGACTGAAGACGGGTCACAGTGATGCGTGATGCCGACGAGCGTGTCAGCCGCGTCCATCGCCGACAGTGTCGCGGTCGCGCTCGGTGCGAGGGAGACGACCCGGGGCTGGTCCATGACCGAACGGTGTCGGTGAAGCGTCGAAAGTGTTCTCCTCGCGCTGGCCACAGAGACTCTCGTGATAGATCGTGTTGATACGTCGTCGCGACAGCGACACGTTCCGGGTGTTTTAAGTCACGTTCTCCCCTCTATTTGGCAAGACTGTTTCCGGCCGTTTTGTTCACCGGAAGACAGCGAGCCATGACCGAACGACTACATACCCGAGGGAGCCGCACCCGCGGAGAGACGACGGACGAATCGGAGCGAAGCGACGAGGGGCTGTCCTGTCCCGAGTGTGACGGGCAGGTCATCACCGACGAGGAGCACGGCGAGACGGTCTGTACGGACTGTGGACTCGTCGTCGAGGCGGATTCAGTCGACCGCGGGCCGGAGTGGCGTGCGTTCGACTCCCGCGAGAAGGACGAGAAGTCACGCGTGGGCGCCCCAACGACCAACACGATGCACGACAAGGGGCTCTCGACGAACATCGACTGGCGTGACAAGGACGCGTACGGGCGGTCGCTCGGCGCGCGCCAGCGCCAGAAGATGCAGCGGCTCCGCAAGTGGAACGAGCGGTTCCGTACACGGGACTCGAAGGAACGAAATCTCAAGCAGGCGCTCGGCGAGATCGACCGAATGGCCTCGGCGCTCGGCCT
>JARVCL010000248.1:0-19301 GCA_040405695.1 Halorubrum sp.
CGCGAGGAGCCCGAGTCGGACCGGAGGGGGAAGCCGAGCAGAGCGCGCGCTGGCAACGGGCGGCGATGCGACTCGACGAGGACGTATCGTACTCGGACGCCGAACTCGACCACGCGGTCGCACCCGTCGATCCAGACGAGCCGTGGGAGGAGCCGGACGACATCGGGGAAGCGGAGAAGCGTGAGGGGCGCGATGCCAGCGGTAGCCAGAGCCCGAACGGTGTCGACGGCGACGAGACAGCGACCGACAGCGACCGCGACACAGACACTGCTGACGGCGGCTCAGACCAGTCAGAGTCGCTGACCGACTTCGCGAACTGACGCTGCTATCCGTCGTGCCGACGATCCCGGGGCGTCCGCCACACTCGGGCCACGAGTGACCCGAGGGCGATAGTTAGTACCGCGACGGCGGCAACAACCGTGCCGAAGCCGGGAGCACCGTCGTCGACGGCCGGGTCTTCGGCGTCAGCCGGGTCCGTGCCGTTCACTGTCGGCACCGGATCCGGAGGCGGAGCCGCGGTCACGGCCGCATCGACCGCAGCGGGCGCGTCGACGACGCCGTGTCCGTGACGGTCGTCGGGGGTCGTCGCGCCTGTGGGATGGATCGCAGTGTCGACAATTGCGTCCTGTAGTGCTGTCTCGTCGATCCGGCCGTCTGTCGCGGCGAGCGCGAGCGCCGCGATGCCGCTGACGTGTGGAGCGGCCATACTCGTTCCCTGCCGGCGGACGTAGCCGTCTTCGGTCCCAGACTCGGCGCTGACGACTGCGACGCCGGGTGCTGAAACGTCGGGAACGGTGTACGCCGATGGCCAGTCATCTGGGACGGTGCTAAACGCCGCGGTCGCGAGTATCCGCTCGCCGCTTGAGAACTCGGCGACGGTCCGGCTCTCGTCGGTGTCGACCGCCCCGACGGCGAGCGAGTCGTGCACGTTCGCCGGTGACGAAGACGTGTTCGCGCCGTCGTTTCCGGCCGCGGCGACGACGATTGCGCCGGAGGCGCGGGCGTTTCGAACCGGAGCGATGAACCCGCGGAAAGTCCCGTTCGCGCCGAGACTCATCTGGAGAACGTCGACGCGCTCGTCCGCCGTCGCGTGCTCCATCGCCGCGAGGACGCCCGCGAACGTCGCGGTCCCGTCCGTGTCGAAGGCATCGAGCCCGTGAATCGTCGCCTCCGGGGCGACGCCGATGTGCGTGCCCGACGCGTCGCCTCCGGCGACCGTGCCAGCGACGTGTGTGCCGTGGCCGTCCGGATCGGCCGCGTCGGCGATGTCGTCGCTCACGAGCGTCCCGTTCTCGTCGAAGTCTGCCCACGCGGCCAGTGTGATGTCCTGATGAGCCGGATCGACCCCGGTGTCGATGACGGCGACGGTCGCGCCTGCTCCCCGCGTGTCGAATCGCTCCCACGCCGCCGGCGCACCGACGAGCTCGAGTCCTGCGGTGTGGCTCCCGACGGGGTCGGTCTCCACCTGCGCCCACGTCGACGCCGGTGGATCGGACGATTCGGCGGGGGTGGTACCTCCGGGAGGCCCGACGGTTTCGTGTGTCGCCACGACGACATTGTCGTGGATCCCCGTCACGTTCGCTACCGACCGGAGGTCGGCTGCCGCGATCGCGTCGGCGTCGACGCTGACGAGCAGCGCGCTCGCCAGCCAGAACTCGCGCTCGACGGTCACCTCGTCGGTGTCTTCCGCGAACGCCTCGAAAGCGCTGCGCTCGTCAGCCGCGTGCTCCCGCAGGTCGTCGACGACGTCATCCTCCTCGGCGTGGGTGTCGGTGTACGGCGTGAACCGAACGATGACGTCGGTTGTCCCCGTCTCGTTGGCGAGCGGGGCGGCAGCTCGCTCGTCGATGGGAGCGTCCTCGGCGTCCACACCGGTGAGACCGGAGCCAGCAGGACCGGCGGCGGTCGCTCCAGCCGCGGCAAACAGCGCGACGAGGGTGATGGCGACGACGAACGTGACGGCGGTGACGACCATCTTACGAGTGAGCGTCGCCGACTCCCGACGAGTCACCGTGCTTCGACACGACATATCGAGTGGTCCGACGGGCGGGGCAAATAGGTTCGGTCGTCGGTATGCAGTTCGACGGACTGAGAGGTTCTGTCGATGAATCACTCGGGTGCTGGATGTCCCCGCTACGGCGGCGCGATGAGAGGTGATGCAGCGAAGGGACTGGGGGACACGGATCACAGGTCACGCCACGCGCCGAGAAAACGCTGAAGCGCGGTGAGGTGCCCAACGGCCGCGAACAGGACCAACAGGAGCGCGACGACGCTGTAGTCGCCCACGATCGGGTCCGGATACACTGCGGCCACGATACCGACGGCCCCCATCAGCGCTAGACGGTCAGCACGGCCGAGCAGTCCGCCGTACTCACGACCGATCCCGACAGCCTGAATCTGGGTGCCGAGGTACGACGTCATCAAGACGCCGGTCACCGCGAGGAATCCGAGCGCGTACGCGTCGATTCCGACGGTGAACCCGGCGATGATCGCGATGTCGGCGTACCGATCGAGGACGTGATCCAGCAGATCGCCTCCCTTCGAGTCGGTTCCGCGTTCGCGAGCGAGCGCGCCGTCGACGAGGTCCAGCCACCCATTGAGGAGGACGAGTACCCCTCCCGCGACGTACGACACCGGCTCTGCGACCGCGAACGCGCCCGCAGCGAGAAGCGCCGCCACGAACGCGAGGAGGCTGACCTGGTCGGGCGAGAGCCCCAGTTTCACCGCGGCGCTGACCCACGGAGTCAACAGTCGATCCGCGACGGACCGGTATCGGTCCAGCGTCACGGTCGATCGCCTCGGCTGCTCGCGTCCATCTCGCGGCCGTTTGGATCTCCGGGCCGGGTCATACGTAGTCGGTGAAATCGACTGTGCCGGCGCTCGGCTCGCGGTCCCCGTCGATCGCCGCCCGGATTTCGTCGGCCACCGCGTCGGGATCACGACCGGTGGTGTCTATCTCGTAGACGCGCTCCAGCCCGTGATTCGAGACGGCTTCCGAGAGAAGTACGTCGAGCGCCTCCGACTCGGCGTTCTCCGTCGCCGTCTCGGGAGACTCGCCGCGGTCACGTAGCCGATCCGCGATCACGTCCGGTCGGCACCGCAACACGATTACTCGGTCGACCGCGAGATGATGCGCGAGGTGAGAATCGAGCACCCCCGACCAGTCGCCGAGGTGTGCCGCCACCGCGTCGAGGTCGGCGACGAGGGTGTCGCGGTCGGCGTCGCGCTCGGTCCAAAGGTCGTCGTTCGCTTTGATCCGGTCGTTGAGATGGATCACGTCGTACTCGTCTTCGAGCCGCTTCGTCGCTGTCGTCTTCCCGGTTCCGGGGGTCCCGGTGACGGCGATCCGAGTTGGGGCGTCGCGATCCGCGTTTGCGTCGGCCGGCTCTGTGTCGACGGCAGCGTTGGGGTCCCCACTCACACTTCTGCCTCAACTCCGTGGTCGGCGAGGACCGCGTTGAGTCGGTCGACCGCCTCGCGGGTCTCCTCGCGAGTCCCCGTCGAGATTCGAACACACTCGGGCAGGCCGAACGAGGTACAGTCCCGAATGATGACTCCTTCGTGTTTCGCCGCCTCCGCAACCGCGTTCGCATCGCCCACGTGCGCGAGAACGAAGTTGCCGGCGGACGGGTACGTCTTGGCGTCGAGTTCCGTCGCCATGTACTCGCGTGCCCACCGCGCGGTCTCGACAGACTGCGCTACGTGAGCCTCGTCATCGAGCGCGGCCAGCGCGGCCCGACACCCGAGTTCGTTCGCGGCGAACGGCGTGTTGATTCGAGCGTACGCTCCCCCCCACGCCTCGGGAACGACACTGTAGCCGATGCGGAGTCCCGCGAGCCCGTACGCCTTCGAGAACGTTCGCAACACGGCGACATCGTCACGCTCGTCGACGAGGGGAATCGCGCTGTCGACCGGGGCGAACTCTCCGTACGCCTCGTCGACGACGACGAGCGTCTCCGACGCGGTCGCGTCGGCGACCGTCTCGATCGCCTCCAAGGAGATCGTGGACCCAGACGGATTGTGCGGCGAGGTGAGGTAGACGACCCGCTCACCGCCGTACGCGCTCAACACCGTCTCGGCGTCCTGTGTGAACGCGTCGTCGGCCGACAGGGTGTACTCGGAAACCTCAGCGTGATGATATCGCGCGGACATCGCGTAGTACGCGAACCCCGGCTCGGGGACGAGCACCTCGTCGTCGGGCGCCAACGCCGCCCGTGAGAGGTAGTCGATCGAGCCGTCCGCTCCCGGTGACACCCACACCTGCTCGGGGTCGATCCCCCACTTCTCCGCGATTCGTTCCGTGAGATCCGTGTGTGAGGATTTCGGGTACTGGTGGACGCGGTCAGCGTGCGCTTCGATGATCTCGACGGCCGCCGGGCTCGGGCCGTGTGGGTTCTCGTTCGAGGAGAGTTTGATCAACGACGAAGGTTCGATCCCGAGCTCGCGGGCGACCTCTTCGACGCCCCGGCCCGGGACGTACGGCGAGTGATCCGAGAGATCCCGTGGTTCCATGCCCGCACCTCGGCGGCGGCCGGCCTTAAGACTGACCGAACCACCGTGCAAGCGGAGCGGGGACGACGCCGATCGAAGCGGGACGGCTGGATCACAGACGGGTCACGAGCGGTCGAGCCGTCGCGCCGCCGCCGCGACGACCGCAGGCCGCCCAGCGAGGGTGATTCGCACTCCGTCCGCGGTGTACGTGGTGTCCTCGACGACCCCGCGGTCGTACGCCCACGAGAGCGCCGCCTCCGTCTGACTGCCGTTCGGTGCATCGACCGTTTCGGTCGCCGTCGGCAAGGCGTCCGCCACGGCCGTTCGGAGGTCACCGAACCCCGTTCCCGCTTGGGCACTCGTCGGTATCGGCGGACAGCACGTCTCTGCGATGGGCAACTCCTCACGGATCGCGTCGTCGACGACCGCTTCGACGGTCTCGACGACCGCTTCGAGCGCCGTAGCGTCGAGGCGGTCGACTTTGTTCACCACCGGGATCACGGGACCAGCGGTCGTCTCGACTGCCGAAAGCGAGGTCCACAGCTTCCGGCGGAGCGTGCTCGGCTCGTCGCTGGCGTCGACGACGAGCAGCACGCAGTCGGCCTCTCGAGCCGCCTCGATGGTCGTCCGGAACGACCGTATCGCGTCGTGTGGGAGGTCGTCGATGAACCCGACCGTGTCGGTCACGAGTGTCCGCCGCCCGTCCATCGTCGCCTCGTGAGTCGTCGTCGACAGCGTCTCGAAGAGGCGGTCGCCGGTAGCGAGTGTCGAGCCGAGATCGGCGTGTGACCCGGCCGCCGATCGACGTTCCGCAGTGGACTCTGTGTCGACACCCCCGCTCCGGTTGGTGTCGACGCCGTCGATTCGGTTCGGATCGGCATCGACGCGGCGACCTGCGTCGTCGAACTCGTCTGCGAGTCGGCGACAGAGTCGCGATTTGCCGGCGTTTGTGTAGCCGACGACTGCGACGAGGTCGAATCCGGCCTCGCGACGGCTGGCGCGGCGGTCAGCCCGGTCGTCCGAGAGCGCGTCGAGCGCCCGCTCGGCCGACTCGATCTGGCGGTCGATATCGGGGACACGGCTGTCACCCTCGGGCCGAAGCCTGACCTCCTCGCTGTGGTCTCGCGCTATCGCCTCCTGCAGCCGAGGACGCTCGTAGCGCAATCGGGCGAGTCGAAGTTGGAGGTCGGCTGCGCGCGAGTCGGCGGCGTCAGCGAACCGCTCCATCACGACCCGGGGGCGGTCGACGACCGCGGTTCCCGTCGGGAGCAACTCCCCGAGTGAGTACGTCTGGCCCGGCGAGAGTTCACCGTCGTATATCACGGCGTCCGCGTCGCAGTCGGCTGCCAGCCGCATCAGCGCCTCGGCTTTTCCCCGGCCGAGTCCATACGTCGGATCCTCACGCCGTCGCTGGGTGACCTCCTCAACCACCGCGTACCCTGCGGCCGCCGCCAGCCTGCGGATCTCGGTCGTATCCGGCGTCGTGTCCGTGTCGCGAGCCGCGACGACAGCGCGGAGCGCGTCGGCCGGTATCGTGTCCGACTCTCGGGTGGTCGTTCTCTCCGACTCTCGGGTAGTCGGCTTCGCTCGTTCTCCGTTGGCCGTCTCGTTCTGTTCGTCGTCGGTCATCTCGTTCGGTTTCGATATCTGTGTTGTGTCGCTGTCGTCACGTGACACGTGGTCTGAACTCGCTGCGGCCCGCGGAACGAGAGCGGTCGACGCGTCCGACCAGGTCGGCTGTGAGCCGGACGGCGACACCGCTCTGGTGTGGACGTGTGTCCCCCCGTTCGAGGCCCTCGTCTTCGGCGAGATAGGATAAAAAACGGCGGGCTCAGAACCGGACGAGACTGGTCTCCATACCGAACCGTGCCGCTCCGCGTATATAAGCGTTCACCGGAAACGCGGTGTGAAACCGTCACGTACTCGTGTTTGTGAGGGGTCGGCCAGACGGTGTCCTCGCACGTCCAGATTCAGGGCATCCGGACGTCGTGTTCGAGCGTCCCGACGCCTTCGACGGTGACGGCGACGGTGTCACCGTCGGAGAGCGCCCCGACACCCTCGGGGGTCCCGGTGGCGATCACGTCGCCGGCTTCGAGCGTCATGTACGTCGTGATCTCCTCTATCAGCGTCGGCACGTCGAAGGCGAGCTGGGAGCGGTCGCCCGCCTGTTTCTGTTCGCCGTCGACGTGGAGTTCGACGCTCGCGTCGTGCGGAACCTCGTCCGGCGTGGCGAGGACGGGACCGAGCGGAGCGGCGTTGTCGAACGCCTTGCCGCGTACCCAGTTCTGCTCGCGGTTCTGGTCGTCTCGGTTCGAGAGGTCGTTCATACAGGTGAAGCCAGCGACGACGCTCGGAGCGTCGGCGGCGTCGACGTTCACACACTGCTCGCCGATGACGACCGCGAGCTCTGCCTCCCAGTCGAGTCGGTCTTTTCCCGCGGGGAGCGTGACCGTCGACCCGTGGCTCGCGAGCGCGTTCGGGGGTTTCAAGAACAGCAGCGGTCGGTCGGGGATCTCGTTGTCTAACTCCGCGGCGTGGGCGGCGTAGTTGCGGCCGACACAGACGATCTTCGTCGGCTCCGCCGGGGGAAGCACGTCGATGTCGGCATCGTCGAACGAGAACACGTCACCGCCGACGGAGACGGTGTCACTGTCCGGATCGTATCGGCCTCTGCGGACGGAGCCCGCCGGGTCGCGGAATCGCGCGTAGTGCATGTACCGCCCCGTCACCCGGGGTGAACAAAAGCGTTCCCGGACCGAACCCTGCGCTCCCGTCGACATTTATAACCCCTCGTCGAGAAACGCCAGGTGTACCATGGAGCTCACTTGGCACGGCCACTCGACGTGGCACGTCGTCGTCGACGACACCGAACTGCTGATCGACCCGCACTTCGATAACCCGAAGACCGACGTCGACCCCGAGGAGCTCGATCCCGACTACCTCCTGTTGACGCACGGTCACGCGGATCACATCTCCGACGCAGATCGCTACGAGGACGCGACCCTCGTCGCGACCCCCGAACTCGTCGGCTACATGCAGGACACCTTCGGCCACGAGGACGCCATCGGGGGCATGGGGATGAACATCGGCGGCACCGTCGAGTGTGGAGACGCCTGGGTGACGATGGTCCGTGCGGACCACACCAACGGGATCGAAACCGGACACGAGACCTCCGCGGGGATGCCGGCAGGCTTCGTCGTCGGCGACAAGAAGCCCACACAGGAGTCTGACCCCGACTGCACCACGTTCTATCACGCCGGCGACACCGGACTGATGTCCGAGATGGTGGATGTCATCGCTCCGTACCTCGAACCGGACGCGGCCGCGCTTCCCGCTGGGGACCACTTCACCATGGGTCCGGCCGGTGCCGGAATCGCCGCCGACTGGGTCGGAGCCGACGTCGTCTTCCCGATGCACTACGACACGTTCCCACCGATCGAGATCGACACCGACCAGTTCGTCAAGGAAGTGAAAGCCGCAGGCGCGAACGCCGAGCCGGTCGTGCTCGAAGGTGACGAGACATACGTTCTCGACGGGTAAAGCCGCGGTGCACGGCGGTTCGGTCTCGGTGTGAGGTCTTTCGCGCCTCGGTCACGTTCACCCCGGGCATAGCAACCTTTAGGCGCGGGGGAACCATCAGAGTACACGTCATGCCCGACATCGAAACCACTACTGTGTCAGAGGACGGGTACGCGTGTACGAGTCAGGTCGGCGAGTTCGATCTCCAGATCGACGCGACCGATCAGACCGGCCCGAACCCGAACGCCGCGCTCGTCGCGACGTACGCTTCGTGTTTCATCCCCGCGTTTCGCGTTGGCGGTAGCCAGCGCGGCGAGGAGGAGCTCGGGAAGCTTCAGATCGACGCGAGCGCCGAACTCGACGAAGCGGACGACCTCGCTGCGATCACCTTCGACTTACACGTCGAGGCCGACCTCGACGACGAGCAGGTAGCCGAGATCGTCGACCGTGCCGAAGGGATCTGTCACGTTCACGCAGCCCTGAAAGACGACCTGCAGGCCGACGTGAACGTCTACCCCGGCGCGTTCTGAGCGAGTCAGTGCCGGCTGCGCGTGGTCGGCCCGACCTGTGCCGGGCGGAACGTCTCGAATCGGCTCGATCGAGTCACGGCTGGTCGGCGTCATCGTCGACGTCGACACCGGTGAACTCGAAGCACGCACCGCCAGCGTCTCCGTCCGGTATCGACACCGTCCAGCCGTGCGCGTCGGCGATCTGCTCGACGATTGCGAGACCGAACCCGGTCCCCGTGTCAGACGTCGTGTAGCCGCTCTCGAACACCCGATCGCGTTCTTCTTCTGGGATCCCGGGTCCGTCGTCGGCGACGTAGAACCCGGCGTCGAGACACCCGACCGTCACGGTGGTCGGTGAATTGGCGTGGTCGAGCGCGTTGCGAAACAGGTTCTCGAGGAGCTGTTTGAGCCGTCCCGGATCGGCTTGGATCGCCGCGTCGTCGTCGACGACGAGTCGCAAGCCCTCGGAATCGACGTTCTGGAGGCACTTCCGCGCGAACTCGTCGAGGGCGATCGTCTCCGGCTCCCCTACCGTCCGCCCCTGTCGTGCTAGCGTGAGCACGTCGTCTATCAGCTGTTCCATATCGTCGAGCGCGCGCTCACACCGGTCGAAGTGATCGGGATCTCCCGTCTCCCTCGCGAGCCCTAAGAACCCCGAGAGAACGTTGAGCGGGTTCCGAAGGTCGTGAGAGACGATGCTCGCGAACTCGTCGAGCCGCTCGTTCTCCCGCTCGATCTGTCGCTGGTACGCCTTTCGTTCGGTGACATCTCGGCTACTCGCGAGGAACCGGTCTTCGCCGTTGACGTCGATACGACGCACGTGGACCTCGACCGGGAACGCCGAGCCGTCCGCTCGTCTGTAGGTGGTCTCGACACGTTTGGTCTCGTCGACAGCGAGTTCTTCCCAGTGCTCCGACGTGGTCGATGGATCTATCTCGGCGTCGATCTCCGGTACCGACATGCCGACTAGGTCGTCCCGCTCGTACCCGAGTTCGCGACAGATCGAGGCGTTGGCTTCGAGGATCTCTCCGTCCACGTCGTGGATGTCCATCATGTCGGGCGATCGCTCGAACAACGCCTCCAACCGGGCCGACGTTCGTTCGAGTTCCGCTTCTCGCCGACGCGCTTCCGTCACGTCGCGGCCGATACCGAGAACCGCGTCGAACTCCCCGTCGACGAAGATCGGACTCAGCCGATAGTCGATGACCGCGTCCGCGTGGTCCGGGAGGTCGATCGCGACGGTGTCCGAGAGAACCTGGCGGTCCCCCGCGGCGAGTTCGGCGAACGGATCGCCGTCTGCAGACTCACGGATTCGGTCCACCAGCCGGCTCTTCGAGCCGAGCATGGCCTCCCGTTCGACGCCGTACTCCGCTAGGAGGTACTCGTTCGCGAAGAGGAACCGCCCGTCGGCATCGTACAGACAGACGGATTCGGGCATCGCGTTCACCATGCGGCGGTACCGCTCCAAGTCGCGCTGACGCTCTTTCCGTTCGGTCACGTCGATGTGGATTCCGACGGCTCGCTGTGGCTCCCCGTCGGCGGCACGTTCGACCACCCGACCACGATCCCGAATCCACCGCCACTCACCAGACTTCGCACGCATCCGGTGGTCACACTCGTACTGGTCAGTTTCACCGGAGAGATGCGCCTCCAACACCTCCCAGACTCCGTCGATGTCGTCCGGGTGGACACGCGCTTCCCACGTTGAGAGGTCGTGTGCTATCTCGTCGAGGTCGTAGCCGAGCATCTCGGCCCACCCCTCGTCGAAGGTCACCGTGTCGGTCCGGAGATCCCAGTCCCACACGCCAACGTTCGCCCCCTCAACGGCGAGTGAGAGCCGTTCTGATACCTCTCGTAGCTCGCGCTCGCGTTGTTTTCGTTCGGTGACGTCCCTGAAGTAGATCGACAGCCCCGTCTCGGAAGGGTACGCGTGGACCTCGAAGTCGGTGTCCAGCGGCTCGTACCGAAACTCGAACTCCTGTGTGTCGCCGGTGTCGACCGCCGCACGATACGCCGATTCGAGTTCGGTTCCGATCGTGTCTGGAAACGCCTCCCATATCGCCGCTCCCAAGATAGCCTCACGGTCCCGGTCGAGCATCGCCGCGGCTCGCTCGTTCACGTAACTGAACCGCCACTCGTGGTCGAGGGCGTAGAACGCGTCGGTCGTCCGAGCGAGGTGCGCGTCGAGTCGACGTTCCGCTCGATGTCGTGAGACGATGTTCTCGATCCGGTTCGCGAGCACCGAGAACTGGTCCGGACCGGTTTTTTTGCGCAGATAGTCGCTCACGCCGGCCGAAATCGCCTCGCTCGCCACCTCCTCCGAGCCACGACCGGTGAACAGGACGAACGGGATCTCACCGTAGCGCTCGCGGACGGTTTCGAGGAACTCGATCCCGTTCGTCTCGGGCATGTCGTAGTCGCTCACGACACAGTCGACACCGCCCGATTCGAGTATCGTCATCGCCGTCTCGACGCTCGTGGCCGGCGTGACCTCGAACCGCTCGTCTAACTGCTCGAGATACATTGCGGCGAGCTCTGTGAAGTCGGGTTCGTCGTCGACGTGGAGAACACTGATCGTCGTCGAGGTGTCCGAGGACAACTGTCCGTCGGTCCCCGCTTCGATCCTGTCACTCATCTGACCGAGGGACGACGGCTGTAGAGTTAACGGTTCCCCTCTCCGACAGCGTAGTCGACGACGACGACCGACGCCGCGTACCCGATGACGGCGACGACGATTCCGGCGACCAGTGCGACGACCGGATCTCGGGCGAGAACGTACGCCGAGAGGAACGCGACCATCCCGACGGCGTTCCCACACAACAGACGCAGGGTTCGGTAGCTCGGCGCTCGAGTCGACACACCAGTGATACGGACACGAGCTATATAAAGCCACAGCGGTCACCACAGTCAGAGTGGTCTCGGTCTGGTAGCAGCGGCGACGCTACTGTTATATGCGATACCGCTCCCACCGTGCCCATGTCGACGACTGACCAGCGTGGGTTCGACGCTGCGATGTGGTGGGTACGATGCCTCGCCGCGGCGGTTACGACCGGGCTCCTCGCGACTGTTGGGGTCGCACTCGGCGGGTACGGGCGCGAGGTACCGTTCTCCCTGTCTGGCAGCGCGAAACGGGTGCAGGCAGACGGCGCACTCCTCCCGATCGATCCTGACTTCCTGTCCGGTGTCGCGGCCGTCGTGCACGACCTGTCGGTGTTCGTCGGGATCGCCGCGCTGCTCGCAGTCGGAGCGCTCGTGGTGCGGGTTACCCTCCGCGTCGGTCCCTCGGGTCGGCGGTGAGTCCAGGGACAGGGATCGAGAGCGGGTGCTGTGTGTCGAGTTCGGACCCGCACCGGCGGCGTCACGGCGAACGCTGGAGCGACCCCCGGAACGACTTTTGCGGGTGCCGCACAACGACAGTGCATGGTGCTCAAAGAGTCAGACTCCGACCTCGCCCGTGGCGACGCTGCCCCTGAGTTCGACCTTCCGGGGGTGGACGGAGAGCAGTATACGCTCGACTCCTTCGAGACGGACGCGCTACTCATTGTGTTCACGTGTAACCACTGCCCGTACGCGAAGGCCAAGTTCGACCTCCTCAACGATGTCGCCGCCGAGTACGACGACTGTGCGGTCGTCGGGATCAACCCCAACGACGCCGAGGAGTACCCCGAGGACTCGCTTGAGGCGATGCGCGAGCACGTCGCAGACGGTACGGTTGCGTACGACGCCTACCTCCGCGACGAGACCGCCGAGGTCGCTGCCGCGTACGGTGCGGTCTGCACACCGGACCCGTTTCTGTTCGCTCGCGAATCGGACGGAGGAGCGTGGCGGCTCCGGTATCACGGGCGGCTCGACGACGCCATGAATCCGGACGAAGAAGCAACGGTGTACTACGTTTGCGACGCGATCGACGCGGTGCTGGCGGGCGAGTCGGTGCCGGTCCCCGACCGACCCTCGCGGGGCTGTTCGATCAAGTGGCCCGACGAGTGATCGACCTGACCCACGGGTGGTGCGTCGGCGAATCGCCGTTGGACCCGGTCGAATGAGTCACTCGCTCGGCGGCGGGTCGCTCCGCGCGTCGGTGTCGTCTCCGCGTCCGCCGATCGCCTCTATCACCCGGGCGTGGAACTCCTGTAAGACCGCAGATTCGTCGTCTGCGAGCACGACGTCCGAGTCGACGAGCGTCGCCAGTCCGAACGACAGCGGCGTGGGCGAGTCGACCGTGTGGTGGGTGACGTCCACGTCACCACTCGCCACCTCGTCGAGCACCGCACGGATCCCGTCGATATCGAGTCGGTCCTCCAGCAGTTCACGGTACGTCTCCTCCATGACGGCGAACTCGTCGAGGTCGTTCGCGAACGAGAGCAGCATCTCAGCAGACACCTGCTGTTCGGCCGCCGACTTCTCGTACCCCTTGTAGCGTTTCAGTATCATGAGCGACCGGGCGGCGTCGATCCGGAAGTACCGTTTCAACAGATCGGTTCCGTCGAGCGCCGACCGAAGGTCACTGCGGACCGTCTCGGGATCGAGTTCGCGGAGCACCCGGGCGACGTCTACCTTGCGGTTGAGCGGAAACGAGAGACTGAATCCGTTGTCGGCGACCGCGACCGCGACGTTGGCGTTCGTCCGGTTCGCACACTCGGCTGCGACCAGCCGCGACAGTCCGTCGTTGAATCGTCGCCCGTAGACGGTGTGGACGTAGTATCGTCGCTTGTACTCACCGCGATCTAACTCCTCCTCGACGACGATCCGGTCGGGGGTCGAGACGCTTCGCTCGCCCGCGTATGCGACCTGCTCGTCGTACATCCGGGTCAACGCTCGGACCGCGTTGCCGTCGAGCGGAAGATCACGGAGCCACGCCCGAACCGCGGGAGGACCACCCGCCGTCAGTCGGTCGAGCAGCCGCTCGCGGAACGCGAGGATTTCGCGTCCGAGGTCGTACGAGAGCGGGAGGCGTTCGGCGTACCACGAGGGGACCGTAGCGCGTTCCGTCGTCCGGTCGACGTACACCTTCGAGCCGCGTCGGTATCGGAACGCGAACCGCTCGCCTCCGAGCGTGAACACGTCGCCGGACTCCAGGGTGTCGAGGTACGACTCGTCGAGGGTCCCCACCCACTCGTCGTCGCGGGTGAACACGTCACAGCTGAACGAGTCCGGAATAGTGCCGACGTTCGTCATGTATATGACCCGGGCGAGGCGTCCGCGCTTTCCAACCAGTCGCTCGCCGACAGGGTGTCCCTCGTGGTGGTGTTGGCCCGACGGTGGGTCGTTCGTGTCGCGCCACACCTTCGGGTAGACGTTCTTCTCTTCGAGGCCGTCGTAGTCGGCGGTGAGATACCGCATGAGCGTCTCGTACCGGTCTGCGTCGTAGTTGCGGTACGGCCACGCACGGCGGAGAATCTCACGAACCTCGCTGTCCGGACGGATCCGGTTTATCGCCATCCCGTACACGTGTTGGGCGGCGACATCGTGGGCGTTCTCGGGGACGAACACGCGGTCGACGAACCCCGCTTCGGCACGGGCGAGCATCGTCGCACACTCGACGAGTTCGTCACGGTCGAGCGCGAACACCCGCCCTTCGACGGTCTCACCTGGACTGTGACCCGCCCGTCCCACTCGCTGCAGCAGTGCTGCGACCGACTTCGGGGATCCGACCTGTACCACGAGGTCGAGGTGTGGCATGTCGATACCCAACTCGAGGCTCGTGGATGTCGTCACGACGTCGAGTGAGCCGGATTTTAATCCCTCTTCGATCCGGGTGCGCTGGGCCTCGCCGAGACTCCCGTGGTGACAGCCGGAGTCGGTGTCGTCGTAGCCGAACCGCTCGCGGAGCCCTTTCAGCACCTGTTCGGCACCGGAGCGTGAGTTCGTGAACACGAGTGTGTTCGTGTGGGCCTCGATGAGCTCGTGGAGGTCGTCGTAGAACCGGTCGGTGACGACGGAGTGCGGCGTGTGTATCAGGTCGGCCGCCGGCGTCCGGAGCTGCAGGTCGAACTCCCGCACGAAGCGGGTGTCGACCAGTTCGTACTCGCGTGGTTCGAATCCGCTGGGGTCACCCACGCTCCCCGAGACGCGCTCGCGGCCGACGAGAAACTCGGCGACCGCATCGAGCGGCTCGACCGTCGCCGAACAGCCGACCCGCGTCGGCGTTCCGTCCGCGAGGTCTGTGAGCCGCTCCAGCGACACCGAGAGGTGCGTCCCGCGCTTGTTCGCCGCCAGCGAGTGTATCTCGTCGACGATCACGTACTCCACGGTCCGGAGCTTCTCTTTGAACTTCGGCGAGTTCAACAGGATGGCGAGGGTCTCAGGCGTCGTGTTGAGAACGTGGGGCGTCTCCGTCAACATCGCCTGCCGGTCCGCCGTGCTCGTGTCGCCGTGGCGGATCGCCTGGCGGACGCCGGGGTCGTACCCCGCAACACCGCCGTCCGCGGAGTCGGTGACGTTGGCCACGTCGCCGGCCTCGCCGGCTTCGATCTGTGCGCCGATTCCGGAGAGCGGAGCTTCGAGGTTGCGTTTGATGTCGTTCGCGAGCGACTTGAGCGGCGAGACGTACAGACAGTACACCGAGTTCTCCAGGTCGCCGGCGCGGTCACGGGTGAACAGGTCGTCGAGGACGGCGGTGAACGCGGCGAGCGTCTTCCCGCTGCCCGTGGGTGACGCGACGAGGCAGTTCCGTCCGGCGTCGATGTGGGGGATCGCCTCGCGCTGTGGCGGGGTGAAGAGTCCGCCGTTCTCTGGGACGTACTCGCCAAACGTCTCGACCCACCACCGCTGGACCGGGGGAGAGAGACGCTCGAGTACCTCCGCGTCGTCGATCGGGACGGTGTCTGGATCGAACGCCCACTCGCGGTCGGCAGCGGCGAGACGGCGTCTGGCGATCGTCTCTGGGTCGTCGTCGTGGCTGCTGGGCGGGGCCGAGCTGTCGCCGGTCTCGGGCAGGTCTGTGCGGCCGCCGGACGAGGCCGCCTCGGCGTCGGACGAACGCGCGTCCGCCGTCTCGTCCGTGGAATCAGTCACGACTGATCGGTCGGGCCGAGCAGGGAAAGCGGTTGTGTCGGGAACCGAACGGGAATCGCGTCGGCGTGATCTGCGGAGCCGATCGCCGTGCGTCGGACGCCGGCTGAGAGACGGTCAGCGGTCTCGTCGCCGTGTCGAGACGCGGCGCTCGCGAGAGTCGCGAATCGCCCACCGGGTTTAAAAGTGTCCGGCCAGAAGGAGGGGGTATGCCAACCTTCGAACTGAACCTGTCTGACGACGTGTACGCCGAGTTCCAGCAGCTCGCAGATCAGGAGTTCGTCACCGAAGAACAGGCCGCCGAGGAGCTGATCGCGTCGGGGATCGAGGCGTACAACGTCACGGTCGTCGACGACGACCCACGCGACGAGATGCTCGACGGCGCAGAGAACAACATGTTCGACACGGCACAGGATCCCGGCAGCCTCGAAGACGACCGGCTGTAGGCGGCTTCCGTCGATATCCTGCCCCCGCTCACAGCGCCTCCGCTAGCGACGCGGCCAGTCCGGCAGCCATGACGACGGCGAGGAGCCCAAACGCGACCGTCCAGCCCGCGAGGTCCGAGACGGCCCCGACGACGACGCTGCCGGACGCGCCGAACACCATGTAGACGGTGCGAACGAGCCCGAACCCGGCTCCACGCTCGGCGGTCGAGAGGTGATCCATGAACCGTGACTGCAGCGGCGCGCCCCACGACATCGCTACACCGACGAGGAGCACCCCCGCGAGAATCGTCGGGAACCCCACTCCATCGCGGCTTCCGGCCACGAGGAGCCCGTACCCCGCGACGCCGGCAGCCATCGTCAGGGTGACCGCGGCGTCACGGCCGACGCGATCCGAGAGGGACCCGGTCAGCGGCTGTGTCACGCCGTGAACGACGAAGTACAGCGAGAACAGTCCTGCTGCGAGCGCGGTCGAGAGTCCGCCGCCGACCGCGAGGAACGTCGGAAGAAACGACGCGGTCGCCTGCCAGGTGAACGCACCGAGGGTCGCCAGCGCAGTCGTGTAGCGTATCTCCGGACGAGAGAGCAGTTCGAGCAGCGGGCCGACCGCGAACCGCTCGCCCATCGACTGGTCTGGACGGGTCGGCTCGGTCGGCCGGATCCGCCACGCGAACAGCGCGAACACGGGGACTGCGACGATCGCACCGAGGAGAATACCGACCCGCCAGCCGTATTGCGCGCCGACGAGCGCGGCCGCAGGCGGGGCGAGGAGCCCTGCGAGCGGCCCGCCGGCGACGTGAATCCCGATAGCTCCCCCGATGTCGTCGAACTGTCGCGTGAGATACGTCGTGGCGACCGAGTAGTGGAGTCCAGCCCCTGCCCCGAGCAGGACGGTGAACACGACGAACGCGACGACCGATGGGGAAACCGCGATGAGCACGGAGGCGATTGCCGTCGAGCCGACGGCTGCGAGAATCACCGCTCGCTCTCCGTACCGGTCCCCGAGAACGCCGGACGGAAACTGCGAGAGCGCGTACGCGAGCCACATCCCGGAGAGCGCGAGCCCGACGGTCGTGTTCGTGACCTCGAACGCCGCCGTAATCTGCGGCACGAGCGGACTGATCGCGAGTCGCGCCGTCATCGTTGCAGCGAACGCGAGCGTACAGAGCGCGAGCGCCGTGTGGGCGTACCGCCAGTTCACGCTCATCGTATTCGACCGGGCACAAAGCGGCTTCCGGTCGCGGTCAGTCGGGCCGCGTTCTGGGTGCCGGCGCGCCGGTCAGTCGACGACGAACTCGATCGGATAGTCGGTGAGGTTCTCGTAGCCCCCCTCGGTGACGACGACGAGGTCTTCGATACGGACGCCGCCGACTGCGGGGTCATAGAGGCCGGGTTCGACAGTCACCACGTGGCCGGGTTTCAGCTCCTCACCGCCGGACGAGAGGCTCGGAGATTCGTGGACATCGAGCCCGATCCCGTGGCCGGTAGAGTGGATGAAGCCGGTCTCCGTCTCGGGGTCGGTCCTGAACGTCGGCTCGCCGGCGGCTTCGTACACCTCACAGGCGGCAGCGTGGACGTCTTCACCGGTCGCTCCGGGCTCTATCGCGTCGAGAGCCGCTTCGAACGCGCGCTCCGTGAGGTCGTACCACTCTCGGGCGGTCTCGGTTGGATCGCCGACACAGAACGTCCGAGTCATGTCGCCGTTGTACTTCGTCGTCTTCGACCGGGGGAAAATATCGATGATGATCGGCTCGTTCGCCCGGAGCGGACCAGAGCCGCGATCGTGAGGGTCTGCCGCCTGCTCGCCGCCGGCGACGATGGTCTCGTCGAGCGCACAGCCGTGTTCTAACAGCGTCGTCTCGATCCGCGTCGAGACGCGTTCGCTGGTGAGCGGATCACCATCGTAGAGCAGGGTTCCCGTCTCTGAAGCGTCGTGTTCGCCCGCGACCTCGGCGGCCGCGAGCATCGACTCCGCGGCGGCCATCGCCGCTTCGTTGGCCGCCTGTGTCTCACGGATCGCCGAGCGCTCCTCGTCAGTCTTCACCGCACGGACCTCACGAAGGAGGTCGTCGGTGTCGACGTGCACGTCGATGCCACGGTCGCGGAGGGCGTCTGCGGTGCCGACGGGCCCGCGGGGAGGCATCGATACGGAGTCGACGCCTTTCTCGCGGACGAACGCGGCGTACATGTCGTTTCGCTCCTCTCGTCCGCCGTACTCGTAGTCGTAGTCGGCGTGCCGTTCGACCGTGTCGGCGTCGGCCTCTGTGCTCGCTCGTCCGTATTCGAGGCCGCTGACGAGCACGTGGACCACCTCGTCGACGTAGAGCGTCAGGAACGGGTCGGGGCCGGTAAATCCCGAGAGATACAGCTGGTTCGCGTCGTCTTGGGACGCGTCGAGCAGGTAGCCGTCGGCGTCGATATCGGAGAGGGTCTCCTCCAATCGCTTTCGGTGCATGTCGACAGTTGTCGGGGCGAAGGGCAAAGTGGTTGTCCTCGCGGAACTCTGGCTGGGGGTCCCGGATCGGACGGTCGAGACCACCCGAGCCTGTGCGAAACGTATATATACTCGGTGATCGCTGTGACCGACACGAACGATCACAAGAGTTGTCGAGAAGATGAGACCGCTGATTCTGACGATTCGCGGCCAGAAAGCGTGTCCGAAGACGTGTTTTCATATTTGATACCTACACGTACCTTTAAGTACCTGTGTTCCTTACATGTTAGTGAGGAACCCGATCAGAGATCCATCTCGCGGTCCCCCGGATTCCCTCCACCCAACCACGACACAATGAGCGACAACGTTCGGACGTACACGGCGGAGCGCGTCGAGGATAGCACCGAAACGGAAACCGAGTCGACGGCGGACGAAGAGCTCCACTGTCCGGAATGCGGGGGGCAACTCGCAACGGACACGGAACACGGTGAGACGGTCTGTGCAGACTGTGGGCTCGTCGTCGAGGAAGACGAGATCGACCGTGGGCCGGAGTGGCGCGCGTTCGACTCCGCAGAGAAGGACCAGAAGAGCCGCGTAGGGGCCCCGACGACGAACATGATGCACGACAAGGGGCTCTCGACGAACATTGGCTGGCAGGACAAAGACGCCTACGGGAAGTCGCTGTCGAGTCGCCAGCGCGAGAAGATGCAGCGACTCCGCACCTGGAACGAACGGTTTCGTACACGAGACTCGAAGGAACGAAATCTCAAGCAGGCACTCGGCGAGATTGACCGGATGGCCTCGGCGCTCGGCCTCCCCGACAACGTCCGTGAGACCGCGTCGGTCATCTACCGTCGCGCGCTCGACGAGGATCTCCTCCCCGGCCGCTCGATC